>SVME01000114.1 GCA_015067605.1 Oscillospiraceae bacterium | reverse complement strand
TCATCCACCAGATGTCCGTTGACGCCGCTGAAGAGTACGGCCTGGGCTACGACCTGGTCGCCGGTGCTAACATTGCTGGCTTCAAGAAGGTCGCTACTGCTATGATGGAGCAGGGCTGCTTCTAATCTATAATCAATTACGCGAAAGCCGACCCTCCGGGGTCGGCTTTTTCTATATACTTGCCCCCGCATTTATGAGGGGGGGCTGCGTAAGCAGCCGGGGGGAGCATTGTCATCCTGAGCGAGTGCAGTGAGTCGAAGGATCCTTTTTCCCCAACCAAATGGGATGGATCCTTCGACTCCGGGCTACGCCCTCCGCTCAGGATGACACGCGTTTTGGGACATAAAATCAGCCGCCTCGTGTGAGGCGGCTGATTTGTATTATCCTTATCGCCAAGAACGCTTATCCGTTCTTCCCAAAATGTAGTCAGTCGATGTCTTGTAGAAATCTGCAAGCTTGATCAAAATGTGGGTGGGAATATCGTTTTCGCCGGTTTCATATTTGGAGTAACCGGTTTGGGACATACCCAGCATTTCAGCAATCTGCTTCTGAGTAAGGTCATGATCTTCCCGTAAATCACGAATTCGCTGATACATCAAAATCACCTCAAAAATATTCTACCATAACCTAATTCGGGTTATTGACTTTTAATCTGAAATAGGTTAAAATAATTATGGAGGTGGAAAAATGGATTCTATTCTTACAGATTTGTGGTACGGTAATGTTACACCTTGTGATAGTTGCGGAGTTGGAGACGTGGAAGTTGAAAGGCTTGAAAAAGCATGGGTGAACAAGAAGACGCATTGCATCGTGCATTGCAGGAGCCACAAAAGGAAATATTCGAGCGATACGTAAGGTGGTCGGAAATGTATGCTTGTGTTATTTCCGAAAAAGCATTTGCAGATGGGTTTTGCCTTGCAGTCAGACTTATGTTAGAAACCGTAGCAAAGTAGAACAGCCGCCTCATACGAGGCGGCTGTGTGCGTTTGTCGATTTTATGTAGGGACCGGCCTCCCGGACGGTCCTACCGCGAAGCGGCATCCTGTATGAAGAAGGACCGTCGAGGACGCCGGTCCCTACAAGGCGCGCTTACTTCAGACCCATTTCTTCCCGGACCTGGCGGAAGCACTCCACGGCGAAGTCCAGGTCTTCCTTGGTGTGACCGGCAGAGATCTGGGTGCGGATGCGGTCCTTGCCCTTGGGAACGACGGGGTAGCAGAAGGCGACGACATAGACGCCCTTTTCCAGCATGCGGCGGGCGAATTCGTGAGCCACCTTGGGATCGTACAGCATCACGGGCACGATGGGATGCTCACCGGGCAGCATATCGAAGCCCAGAGCTTCCATCTTTTCACGGAAGTAACGGCCGTTCTCGTGAACCTTGTCACGCAGAGCGGTGGACTCTTCCAGCAGCTCGATGGTGCGGATGGTGGCGGCGCAGATGGCGGGAGCCACTGTATTGGAGAACAGGTAGGGGCGGCTGCGCTGACGCAGCAGGTCCACGATGGGCTGACGGGCAGCGGTGTAGCCGCCGGAAGCGCCGCCCATGGCCTTGCCGAAGGTGCCGGTGATGATGTCAACTCTGCCCATGACGCCGCAATGCTCGTGGGTGCCGCGGCCATGCTTGCCCATGAAGCCCACAGCGTGGCTGTCGTCCACCATAACCAGGGCGTCATACTCATCAGCCAGGTCGCAAATAGCGGTCAGGTTGGCGATGTAGCCGTCCATGGAGAACACGCCGTCGGTGGCGATGACGATCTTCTTGCAGCCGGAATCCCGGGCATCCTGCAGGCAATTGCGGAGCTCTTCCATGTTGGAGTTCTTATAGCGATAGCGCTTGGCCTTGCACAGACGGACGCCGTCGATGATGGAAGCGTGGTTCAGCTCGTCGGAGATGACGGCATCCTCAGCGCCCAGCAGGGTCTCGAACAGACCGCCGTTGGCATCGAAGCAGGAGGAATACAGGATCACATCGTCCATACCCAGGAAATTGGCCAGCTTCTGCTCCAGGGTCTTGTGGATCTGCTGCGTGCCGCAGATAAAGCGGACGGAGGAAAGACCAAAGCCCCAGTTATCGTAGCTTGCCTTGGCGGCGGCGATCAGATCGGGGTTGTTGGAAAGGCCCAGGTAGTTGTTGGCGCACATATTGACAACGGCGTTGGCCTTGGTGGTGTCGATACGGCTGCGCTGGGGGGTGGTGATGATGCGCTCTTCGCGCCAGGTGCCGGCCTCGCGGATGGCCTCCAGCTCGGCATTGATCATGTTCAGTGCAGATTTCATAAAAACCTCCTAATATATTGTCATTGCGAACCAGCCCGCAGGCTGGTGTGGCAATCCCCTAAGGGAAGGGATGGCGTTTATGTTCTATCCGGGGGATTCCCACGCCAGTGTGAGCACTGGCTCGGTAAGACTTAAAAGTTATTTATTTTTTTGTTGTCCAATCCAGGATGACCTTGCCGGAATTGCCACTCATCATGGCGTCAAAGCCCTTCTGGAAGTCGGTGTAATGGAAACGATGGGTGATGATGGGGGTCATATCCAGGCCACCCTGCACCATATAACTCATCTGGTGCCAGTTGTCCATCTTACGGCCGTAGATACCCTGCAGCGTCAAACCCTTACCGATAATGTAGTTCATATCCACGGAGATGGGCTTGTTGCCCAGACCCAGCAGGCTGATCTTGCCGCCGGTGCGCATGACGGACAGCATCTGATTGAAGGCGTGGCCGTTACCGGACATTTCCAGACCCACATCAAAGCCTTCCATGATGCCCAGATCCTTCATAACTTCGTTCAAATCCTCCCGGCCGGTGTTAACGGCAGCATCCACGCCCATTTTCCGGGCCAGATCCAGACGGTAGTCGTTCAGATCGGTGATGACAACGCGGCGTGCGCCTGCGTGCTTGCAGATGCCGGCAGCCATGATGCCGATGGGGCCTGCGCCGGTGATCAGCACATCTTCGCCCACCAGGTTCCACATCAAAGCGGTGTGGGTGG
>SVME01000025.1 GCA_015067605.1 Oscillospiraceae bacterium | reverse complement strand
GTTCCGGAAATTATTACGGCACAAGCAACAGCTTTCTGATGCGGAGTGCATTGAGATTTTGAAAAACGAGCCACGGGGCGTGTTGTCCGTCGTAGGCGACGAAGGCTATCCCTACGGCTTGCCCATCGACCACTGGTACTGCGAAGAAAGCGGCAAGCTGTACTTCCACTGCGGCAAAATCGGGCACAAGCTGGATGCCATCCGTGCTTGCGACAAGGTGTCCTACTGCGTTATGGACGGCGGCACTCCCGAAGAGGGCGGCTGGGCGCTGTATTTTCGCAGTGTGATTGTCTTTGGTCGGGCGAAGATCATTGAGGACAAAGCCCGTATCATCGAAATCACTCGTCAGCTCAGCTATAAATTCACCGACGATACCGCTTACATTGAGGACGAAATCCGCAAATTTGCCGCAGGCACCCTCTGCATTGAGCTGACCCCGGAGCATATCTGCGGTAAACGGATCCACGAAGCATGACAAAAAGGAGAAATGCCACATGAATCGCCCCTACGTCATCTGCCATATGGTGACCTCCCTTGATGGGAAGGTCACAGGTAAGTTTTTATTTGAGCCCCAGTGCGAGAAGGCCACCGAAGCTTACTATCAGATCAACCGGGATTACAAGGCCGATGGTTTTGCCTGCGGCCGGATGACCATGGAAGGGAGCTTCACCGGCGGCTGGTATCCGGATTTGAGTGAATTTGCCCCTTGTTACAGCCCTATGGACTATCTGCCGGATGACATTGGTGACTTCTTTGCCGTGGCCTTTGACCCCCATGGTCGTTTAGGCTGGAAGTCCAACCGCATCATTGATGATGACCCCGGTTATGGCGGTGCGCAGATTATCGAGGTACTGACCCATCAGGTCAGCCGCCAGTATCTAACGTATCTGCAATCCATGGACATCCCCTACATTTTCGCCGGAGATACGGAAATCGACATTGATGAAGCCCTGTCCAAGCTGAAAGCCTATTTCGGCATCAACAAACTGCTCCTTGAGGGCGGCAGTATTCTCAATGGTGCCTTCCAGCGGGCCGATGTCATTGACGAAGTGAGCCTTGTGGTAGCTCCCACCGTCGCTGATGCGGAGGACAAGCCGCTGTTCATGGATGCCCGGATGGAACACTACGCCCTGAAAGATGTCCAGTACCGCAACGATACCCTTTGGCTAAATTATAGGAGGAATTCAAAATGAGAAAGAATTTTGGAGCAAAGACCATTTGCTATCCCATGCCGGTGTTTATCATTGGCACTTACAACGCTGACGGCACCCCCAACGCCATGAATGCCGCCTGGGGCGGCATCAGCGAGGAGCAGGAAATTTCCATCTGCGTGGACAACACCCACAAGACTGCGGTAAATCTAATCGCCCGAAAGGCTTTCACCGTGTCCATGGCAACGGCAAAATACGTTGCCGCCTGCGATTATGTGGGCATCGTGTCCGGCAATAAAGAACCCAACAAGTTCGAAAAGGCCGGCTTTCACGCCACCAAATCCGAATTTGTGGATGCGCCGCTGATCGATGAACTGCCCATGGCACTGGAGTGCGAAGTCATTTCCTATGACGAGGAAAGCTGCTGTCTGGTGGGCCGCATCGTCAACGTATCCGCCGACGAATCCGTTCTGGACGATAACGGCAAGGTAGACGTAACCAAGCTCCAGCCCATCGCCTACGACCCCATGAACCACGATTATCTGGTTCTGGGCGAAAAAGTGGGCAACGCCTTCCAAGATGGCGTTGCGCTGAAATAAGAACAACCGGCGGTTCGCATTGAACCGCCGGTAAATTTATGGGCACCTCTAAAAAACTAAATTTCGAGCAGGTTCCCAGAAATTTTGCTTCAAATTTTGTGTTAAAAACCGCAGGAATACTGTATGTATTTCAAGGTTTTTATAAGCAAAAGTTGGAGTAAAAGGGCGGGCACTTTGCCGAAAGAGAGTTTTTAGAGGCGCCCTTATACCAATATTTCTGTTTTGAAGAATTGCTCCTGAAAGGCTGTCTGAGCCATGATCTCTTCTTTGCTAAAGGATGCGCTTTCAGGTGCGACCACCCATTTATCCTCCACATCGTCCAGTCTGTGAATGATAGCGATGACCTTGCCCACAAATTCGCTGACAGGCTCATGAACACCGAGGATGTACGCATCCTGCTCCTCCCCGTCCGGGGCAATCACGCCCGGTACATAGCCATAATTGACGGAATAATATATATCCTTGTGCTTGGGATGGCAACTCCCCAAAGGCCTATCCACGATTACTTTTACGATATCGCCGATCATACCTCATACTCCGTTTCGTAGCTGCCCATGGGCAACACATAGCCGCAGGCACAGGTTTCGTCCGCAACCAGCGTGCCGGTCACGCCGATGTCACCGCCCATTTTGATGAACACTTCCACATATTTGCCGCACTGGGGGCATCTGACCTCTATCAAGCGAGGGGTTCCTTTCCCCTCCTGACAGCCTCGCAGTAAACTCACACCTACCTCCTCACCAGATGAACGGCAAAAGTCGATATTTGACCTTCTTTTGATACTCCGTGTAGCCGGACAGCTGACGGCTCAGCAGCGCCTCCTCATCCTTCAGGCGCACAATGATAATGACCGGATAGGCAGCAAAAACAATCAGCGCATACCACGACCCCAACACAACGGGCATCGTCAAAAACAGCAGAATCGTGGCCATGTACATAGGGTGCCGGACGATGCCGTACAGGCCGGTATCTACCACCTTTTGCCCTTCCTCCACCTTGACGGTGCGGCTCAGGTAGGCGTTCTCCCGCATGACTTCGGCGTACAGACCATAGGCCGTCAGAAATAGCACCGACGCCATGATTGTGACCCACAGGGGCATCTGAGACCAGCCGAAGCGATGATCCAAACCCGCCACCACAAATCCGGCCACAAACATCAGTCCGGAAAATGCCACCACGCCTTTCTGAGCGGCCTGCTTCTCCTTCACATCCAGCCGTTTGCGCAGAAGCTCCGGAGATTTGAACAGCATCACGAAGCCCGCAATGAGCATCGGCCCGAACAGCAGCCCCATCAGCAGCCAGCCGTCACAATAAGAAAGCGTCCCCGCCGGCAGGAAAATCAGCAGCCCTACCAGCAATAATCCGCATACAAATTTCGTCAGCGCATTGATTAGTAGTTTCATTTCCTCGCCCCCCTATTTTTCATTATAGCACGAAAAATCGCCCCTCGCAACGGTTACTTGCATGGGGCGATTTTCAATATATTCGCTGCGGTATAATCATTGTCTTTTCATCTGCCGCAGGAACAGCAGCACCGCCAGCGCAAGCGTACCAACCGCATAGCCCAGCACCCACCACAGATGCGGGAAGATACCTGCCCAATCTCCCAACAGGACTGCCCGCTCCATTTCCACAGCATGAACGAACGGCAATGCGTAAGCAATCCGCCTAAACACGTCGCCCACCAGATTCAAATCAAACCAAACGCCGGATAGCCATGCGGAAAGATTGGTCAGCAACGCACCGCAGACACCGCCAACTTGCTTGTCATTGAGCACACTTCCGCAGAGGAGTCCCAGCCCGATATAAAGCACCGACACCGGAATTACGAACACAACGGCATACAGGATATTGACCGTCACCTCCAGCCCCAAAGCCACCGCAACCCCATAGCAAATCACGCTTTGCGCCACTGCAATAGGCACGATGGGCAGGGTATACCCAAGAATAAAATCAACGGATTTCAGAGGTGTGGTGTACAGCCGCTGGAGCAGCGCGCTGCTTCGATCTCTGGCGATGATGGTGGCAGAAAAGAGGGTCATGAAGGCCAGACCAAAAACCGTTATACCCGGTGTCAGGTGTTGGAGCTCAAACAGCGGCACTGGAATGTTTGCCTGAATGGCACTGAGCAACAATATCAGAACCAAAGGAAAACCAAGGCCGAAAGCTAAGGTCAAAGGATCTCGCAGAAGCTCTCTGGTATTTCTTCTGGCAAATGCCAGCATTCTCACTTCCCCACCCCCTTCACGATTCGGATAAACGCCTGCTCAAACTGATCCGTGCCCGCCATTTCCTTGATTTTCTCGGCAGTGTCGCAAATCAGAAGCTTTCCGTCTTTCATGATGGCGATACGATCAGATAGCGCCTCCGCCTCCTCCATGTAGTGGGTGGTTAGCACCATCGTCACTGTCCCTTTCAGACTGCGAATGATGTCCCACAAATCGCTGCGGGCCAGCACGTCCAGCCCCAGTGTCGGCTCGTCCATAAACAGTATTTTCGGTTCACTGATTAGCGCCATTGCAATGCTCAGCCGGCGCTGCCAGCCGCCGGACAGCTTCTTTGCCCTTTTGTTGATTACAGGCTCCAATCCCAGCAATTCGGTCAGCTGGCTAATTTTCTCGCTGCGCTTTTCCTTTGAAAAGCCGTGGATTCCGCACATTAGCTCCAGATTTTCACGTACGGACAGCCCCGGCGCCACAGCGGTTTCCTGCGGAGAAACCGCAATCAGCGACTTCACCCCAGTCAAATCGTCGCAAATGCTTTTTCCATGGAGAAACGCATTACCGCTTGTGGGCTGCGTCAGCCCCGATAGCATTTTGATGGTAGTGGTTTTGCCTGCACCATTGACCCCCAGCAGAGAAAACAATTCCCCCTGCCGGATGGCAAGGCTCAGCCCATCCACAGCCACCACGTCCTTATATCTCTTGGTCAAACCATCTATCACAATCGCGTCCATTGTCCATCACTCCATTCCGTACTGCTTTCTAAGCCCCTGATAAGCGTCCGTGAGCATCTTGCTGACCAATTCCCAGTCCATATCCAAATATCCGGTAGCAAACATGGTAGCGATTCCGTGGACATACGCCCACATCTCAAGGTGAAACAGCTTGGCTTTCCCCTCGGTCAGTCCCGTATTTTGATGCACGATGGACTCCATCTTATCGTTGACCGCCGTTTCCGGAGATTCCTCTTCGCCGGTGCGGTCACGCATATACAGCAGCTTAAAAAGCTCCTTCTCCTCCTTTGCAAACCGAATGTACGCCATGCCATTGGCCTTGTAGGTTGGATAATTTCCCTTTTTCTCCTCACGGCTGGTATATTCCTGACATAACTGATTGGCTTTTTCTACCACCGCCAGACGCAGCTCATCCATGGTTGCAAAGTTGGAAAAAACCGGCTGGGTGGAGCAGTTTAGCAACCCCGCAACCGTTCTGGCATTGATTGCCTGTGCGCCGCTTTGACGCACGATTTCCACTGCGGCATCTACGATTTCCTCTTTTGTGATCTTTACCTTCGGCGGCATAAGCATCCCTCCTTAATATAGCCATCGTTATATATCTTATGTTATATTATCATAATGAACGCACACTGTCAAGTAGGCAAAAAATAGCCGCAGTCAATCGACTGCGGCCTTGCAATTCAAAAAATAATCAATAAGCCCAGCAGAATACCCACGATAGTGGAAAACGCAGGCAGCTTGCTATGGTACATCAGAATGGACTGGGGCAGAATCTCGCCAAACACCACATACAGCATGGCACCACTAGCAAAGCCAAGGCTCATGGTCAAGCCCAAGGGGCCGATTTCCCCCAACACATAACCCAGTAATGCTCCCAGAATCGTAGGAATTCCGGTGGCAGCGGTAATCAGCACCGCTTTCCACTTAGGCATACCGCCGCTAATCAGCGGAACCGATACCGCCATTCCCTCAGGAATGTTATGCAGACCGATAATCACCGCCAGCACCAACGCCGCACGGCCCATAGCTCCCTCGTTGACAGCATAGGAAGCGCCGATGGTCATGCCCTCCGGCACGTTGTGCAGCGCAATGGCGCAAGCCATCACCAAACCGGCCACAAACAGGCCGAATTTGCTGTCTTTTTTTGCGTAGTGCTGATTCAGATGGTCGCTGTGAATCAGCTCGTCCAAATCGTCCGCCGTCTTGGGGTGGTTTTCATCGATGTGGGGCACTTCCGGATTGGTTTTCCGGTCGATCCAATAGTTCAACAGATAGGTTACCGCCACACCCAGTGTCACCGCCCCCACAACTGTCCATGTGCCCATGTTGGTTTCAATGGCTTCCGTCACCAAATCGAAGCATACCACACTCAGCATCACGCCACCGGCGAAGCTCAGCAGTAGGCTGACCGTCCGCTTGGAGTCTTTTTGCAGCAGCGCACCAACCAGACCGCCTACGCCCGTACCACCTACGCCAGCCAGCGCAGTGGTGAGCAGCAGCATCGCCAGAACACTCATAAATCATTTCCTCCCGTGTATAACGGATTTTTCCAGAGTGTATCTTAGCACGTTTTCGGAAAGAAGGCAACGAAAATCCACAAAAATTCGACACAAATTATATGTTTTCACTCCGCATACTACATCCTAGCGGCTGTGCTCTTCGTTTTGATTTGGGTGGACATCGGGCGCATATTGCTTCATGTTCTATTTAAGAAATGCAAATAATCGTTATAGGTATAGAATCCGTCGGTTTGCGGGTGATAGTCTGGACACAAATCGCAATACTGCCTTGAACGCTTGGTGCGTTCAGCATTGTCCTCGGTATAAAAATACAGGTCGCTCTTTTGGGTAATCAAAGCATCCTTGGTGCAGAAAACCTCATTAATGTCATTTCCAACAGGGCACAAATTACCATGCCTGCAAGTCAAGCAGCACGTTAACAAAACACCTGCCGGCAGGTGTCTTTGCAAGTCCGCAAAGGCATCAATCCACAAATTATCGCTGCCGTGTCCCCAGTATTGCTTGCCATCATATTTGCAGCCAACATTAACTGTTGGGGGTTGTTCCAACACACCCTTTACATACACCGGTTCTTCGTGGCAACTGACGATTAACTGCACTACTTCGCCGCCGGTTGGTGTGTGCAATACGGTATCATACCGATACTGCCGATGTAGTTCGTACCATGCTTTCTTCTTATATTCGTCCCAACAGACAACAACACTATCAAAATCAAATCCCATTGTAAAGTAGGGTTCGATACCACAGCCGCCAATAGAATAACCACGATCTTCTTTCTCAAAATGATAAACCGTAATCTCGTTTCGCAATTCTTCCAAGATTCGATTGATTCCGTCCTGGCCACTAAAGACCACACGAGGACCAACCGGATACGATTTTCCGTCCTCGTCTGTTTTCCAGGCTCTTCCCGGCTCATAAGTGGCTGAGTTAAAATTCTTGAAGGCAATCTGCGCAGACGCTATTTCCATATCGTAGGCAGAAGGATTCTGGGGTGTATCTTTGTGAATATTCATCATTGAAACAGAAACGACCAAGTCCTTCCCATCGAAACTGACAAAAGAAAATTCAGAATCGTGGAACTCAAATATACTGAGATTATTCTCAACGCAAAACTTCATAGGAATCCCTCCTTTAGAATATTTTATCACACAGCAGTGTGCTTTTCAATCAGTCAAATGGGATAGTCTGTTGTTTCTCCTCAAATAAGCTTTTCGGGACAATCATCCTTCGGGGGGCGCACCGGAAGGGACTCGTTTGCATTTTCGCCTTCGACGGCATACCCTTCCCCCTTTTATAGTTGTTGTTATTATAAGCGCACACTGTCAAGCCCATTCCACGAAAAAGGCCACATGATCAATGCATTGCAATTGTATTGCAACCTTTCTTTATTCACAGAATCTTCATTTGACTTGTAGATATTCCCATGTTAACATAATATTGTAAAAGGAGGGAGCGATATGTCTAAAAAGAAGAAAATAAGCATCATAGTTGGCTCGTTGTTCGTACTTCTGATTATCTCTCTATTTTTGAATGTCAGTGTCGCCGGAGAACCAGGGGACGCTGGAGGATGTATCTCTATCAGCTTTGACAAATGGGATATGCAAAGAGCTGATAAGGTGATAATCTACTATGGCGGCGAACAGTACACCGTGACTGACACCGAATTCATTCAGGCTCTCACCCGCCAAACATTAGCAGGTACTTCCAGCGAATATTGCTGTTCTCACTTTGAAGATGGGTGGGTCGAGATTTACAGGGGCGACCGTCTTATACGCCGAATGAGGTATGTCGAAGCCCATGGCGCCCTCGCCTATGAAGCGGATATTGGCCATTGGGTGCTGAATGGTGAGGAATCTCATGCATTCTTGTCAAGGGATGTAGAAAATCAGCTGCGCCAGATTATCGGAAAGAATTAATAATATCGCTTATACTATTATGGATAGCTGCCAACAGGCGTACCGCCTGCCGTCAACCATCCATGGACTCTCCCACGGGCTAAAAAGTGTCCACCGGACATTTTTTGCACCAGTTTGCGGACTGGTGCCGCCCTTTCGAGTCCCTTCCGGTGATAAAAAATACGGATACCCGAATGGGTATCCGTATTTTTTGGTACACCGGAAGGGACTCGAACCCCCAACCCTCGGAACCGGAATCCGATGCTCTATCCATTGAGCCACCGGTGCATTTGCTTCAAAGCCTTGCTATTATAGCCTAAATCTATCAGTTTGTAAAGGGGAAAAACAAAAAATAATAAAACTTCGGTGGTTGTATTCCCTCGCAAAATATGATATGATATCCAAAATACCTTCAAGGAGGCCCCCACTATGGCTGCATCCTACAACTTCCGCTCTGCCTTCAACGGCTTCAACCGTGAGGACGTTGTCCACTACATCGAATACATCAACTCCAAGCACACAACGCAGGTCAATCAACTTCGCTCCGATTTGGCTGCTGCCCAGCAGGAAACCGCCGACCTGAAGGCGATGCCTCCCAAAGACCCCGAAATGGAGGCTCAGATTCTTCAGCTCACCGAAAAAATCGCTGCGCTGGAGGAAGAGCTGCTCACTGCCCAGCTGGCCAAGGCTGATGCGGACACCGCTCTGGAGGATATGAAGCGTCAGCGAGATGTGGCTTTGTCTGTTCAGGTAGAGGCCAAGCGCACCTCTGATGCGGAGCTGGAAGCCTACCGCCGTGCCGAGCGGATGGAGCGTCAGGCCAAGGAACGGGCAGACGCCATGTACGCCAGAGCCAACGGCATCGTAGCCGATGCCACCGCCAAGGTGGACGAGGCTGCGCAGCACATCAACGGCATCGCCGATCAGGTTGCCGCCCAGCTGGCTGTGCTGCAAAGCGCCGTGCTGGACAGCAAGCAGGCGCTGAAAGAAGCCGCTGCCGCTCTGTACACCATCCAACCCTGACCCAAGGCGCAGCCGTTTCGGCTGCGCTTTTTTAGGAGGTTTTTCATGATTACCCGTCCCGTCTATTACGATCAATTCCAATGCCTTGCAGGTGCGTGTCCTGACAGCTGCTGTCAAGAATGGGAGGTTGACATCGACCCCCGGTCCGCTGTGCGTTACCTCTCCCTTTCCGGCTCGCTGGGCGACGAAATTCGCCAATGGCTCACCGAGGGAGAAGATGGCTGGTTTTTGCGTCTGAATGGAAATCGCTGCCCCATGTGGCGGCCCGACGGCCTTTGCCAGATTCAGCACCAACTGGGCCACGACGGCCTATGTCAAGTCTGCCAAAATTTCCCCCGCCTGCGCCACGACTACGGCACATTCATCGAGCTGGGGCTGGAGCTTTCCTGCCCCGAGGCCGCACGGCTGATTCTCAAAACGCCGGCGCAGCCCCTCTTATCTGAACCACTACCCCAACCGGAAACGCCGGACTACGACACCGATGCCATGGACATCCTGCTACGCACCCGCCAGACTGCGCTGAAGCTTCTGGAATACGGTTCCGTCACAGAAGGACTGACTCTTTTGCTTCTGTACGGCTATCACGCACAGGAGCTGCTGGACAGCGGTGAGGAGCGTCCATTCTCTGCCGCAGCGGCGATGGAATTTGCCAGCACCATCGCACAAGGGGGCAGCTTATCCGAATTGTGTCAGCTTTATCAGGGGCTGGAGATTCTCACCCCCCGCTGGGCGCAGCTTCTGGCCGCACCCAACGCCTGCGGCAACTGGCCGGAGGAGATCCGTTCCATGGCCCGCTATGGCATCGGGCGGCACTGGCTGCAGGCGGTGTCCGACTACGACCTGGCCTGTCGGGTGAAGATGATTGTTACCGGATGCATTTTGGTTAACGGATTGGGCGGCAATCCGGTGGACACCGCACAGCTCTGGTCGAAGGAAATCGAAAACAGCGCAGAAAATCTGGAATCACTGCTGGATGCGGCCTATCAAAGCCCCCTCGTCACCGACGCAAAGCTTCTGGGACTGCTTTCCCACTGCCACTCCAGTGCCTGCTGACGGCGCAGAGGTACCGCCATTTCCAGTTCCCGACGGAGCCTGTCCTCCCGTCGGAGGAATCGGCGGAAGCGCATCGTCAGCTCCTCTTCCCTGCCCAATGTCGCCAGCGGCACAATTACATCCTCCCACCGGCTAAACAGCTCCTGTGCCAGTCCGGTGGCTCTGGGCGTTGCCCCGATGCACAGCGCCGGCACACCGCAGGACCATGCCGCCACCGCACCGCTGCTGCCAACTACCCAACGGCACAGGGAAATATCTCCACGCAGCTCCTGACAGCTACCATCCTTCCGGCAAAACACTCTGCCCCAGCCTCGAAACTGCCGCTCCAGCGCCTGATGCAACAGCCTGTCATCCCGTCCGGAGCGAACGCAATAAGGTATCAGCGCTACCTGAAAATTGGTTTCCACCATGATATAGCGAATCAGCCGCTGATAGCTGCGGTACAACGCCCCCTCCGCAGGCTCCGGCAACCCCGCTGACAGGCAAAGCCCCACCGTATCCACACGGAACGCCCCCTGCAGCGCCCGCACATGGCGCTCCACCAAGAAGGAAAGATCCGGCCCCAGCCGGGTCTTTTTTGTCAGTCCCGCAGACCAAAGTGCTTCGGCGCTCTGTCGCTCCGACACCACCAGCGCGTCAAATTTCCCCAGCCGCTTCGCCAATTGCCGTGACATTCCCGCTCCCGACCAGCCCCACAGCACCGGACGGATACCAGCCTTCTGCAACGGCATCGCTCCATCGGTTCGATGGGTCAGCCCCGTTCCGCCGGAACCGTTGCGAGGCAGGCGGTCACTAATGCCCGCCAGCGCTCCGATTCCATAGCGCAGCTCCTCCGCCGGCCTCTGACTAATCAACTCCGGCGACTGGGCCAACAGGCGGCAAGTACCACGGATTCGATCCTCATCGGTATGGTCGCCGCTACCACTGTGGCCCCACAAATAATACCCCATGCTTTATCCCCTCCATCGCAGGTGCTATTATACCCGCACCGGAGAGAATTGTTGGGCAGATCCTGTCAACGGGGGTGGATAAAATTCACAGCCGCTGACCATTCGGCCAGCGGCTGCTCTGCTCTATTCCTTGCACAGCACCTTTTTCTGCCACGACTTTTTATTGCACGCAGGACAGCGCATATATCTGGTTCTGCCGATGTGCGGCGCAAAACTGATTGCCTTGTAGGTAGGGACATTCCTGAGGTATAAACAGCCGAAAAACACAGACCCGAAAGAGGTAAAAAACAGCCTCTTTCGGGTCCTATTTCATCTTATAGTATCATTGACAATCTATGCTAAACACTCAGAAAGTCACTTCCCCATCATGGGTCATCATTGAAGCAGATACAACGGAGGGGAGATTCATTATGTCCCTCACCAGTTTATTGCCCTCACTTGTACGCAGCTCCACAATTAAATCCAGAGATGAACCTGACATATTTCTGGACTTTACGGTGCTGTTTTTAGCATATCTCTTCACTACATCCATGATTATCTCTTCCGAATCTAAACTCGACGCATTGACCACCAAAATCATTGGAGCCTTTGCAACAGGAATATGATTCAGTATAAAAAGTCCCATTGTGAGAATCAGACTTAGGAGAACCGCGATTTCTGCCAGCCCCACGCCACAAATAATACCTATGGCAATGGCCCAAAACAGAAACATCAAATCCAATGGATCTTTTATCGCTGTACGGAAACGAACGATAGACAAAGCGCCTACCATTCCCAAGGATACTACAATACTGGACTGAATTGTCAAGATGATGCCCGCGGTAATCAAAGCAATTCCAACTAAGGATATGTTGAAATTCTTTGAGTAAAACGTCTTCCTTGTTAAAATCCGATAAACCAAAAAGACATATACCGCCAGAAAGCTCGCCGCCAACATAGCTACGGCCGCAGTATATATATTAATGTCTGTTGATGTGAAGCCTTCCAAAAATGATTTTTTAAACATATCAGCAAATGTCATGTTTTTCTCCCCCCGGTTAATTATGATTGTGCTTTCTACACAGGTAATACTTCGAGAATGTAGATTGTTGGAGACTGCCTAAGTTCAGCCCATTATAAATATAATCCGGCAGAAACTCATCGAATTTCACTTCCATCAAATGCCACCCGGCAGGCATTACCGGTCTTTTAGGTATTGTCTCAGACGTAAAATCACGCAAAGCAACACTGGATGAAATATTCAAATCAAATGTTACCCGCACATTTCCATTCTTGTATACATAAGGAATCCGGTCATACTCTACAATAATTACTGGACGTAGCCTTCTTGTCTTCATTTGCAAATCCATCTTCCTAATCAATGGACAGGATTGTTCAGAAGTATCTATCCCCCCACCGTCCAGCAGTCGCAAGATTTGCTCTAACGTCAATGGACATGACAATTTTAGATTCTTCCCGCGCTCTTTTTTCTTGCACTCCAAGGTGATCCTTTCTGTAGAGTGATTATATATGCGAATCCGAAATTTTTCTCTTGGATCTGTTCCATTTTCGTTCTCATAAAAGCATCGGTTTTCGTAATCATCGAAGTACAAACTTCGAATATTGTATATGCCATTCTTCCCCACATGAGAATCTAGTCTCATGATATTCTCCACACGGCTTCTAAGAATAGGCAACTGTGCTGCACTGATAAGATATTTGTATTCATGGCGGAATTTCGGCTCCTCAGCTATCATGCACATTTCTCCTTTCTTGTCGTCTGTGATGTCTGTCTACCGCCAATAAACAAATTATCAGGAACACCACCATAAATACGCTTGCTACCGTCAGGTATTCCAGAGTAGAACGTCCTCCCCCTGATGCCTGTACCGGCGCGCCTTGCTCACTCTGCCCCTGCTGGATATGAAACATCACATCCTGCGTGATAGGTTGACTAAAATCAAACACTTCTCCTGTATCTGAAGTTACCCAAATAGTGTTTTGGGTATCTATATCCGATGAAGTGAAGATATCTCCTCTTTTTACAGCGTAATTAACATATTCCGCACCATCCGCCAATTGAAACTGAACTGTACAATAGTCCACGCCCTCAATCCATGCACTGTTCAAGAACGCAATCTTTTGCTTTAAATAATATTTTACCGTTTGTGGATTGGTGGCAATCAATGCGGAAGACTGCAATTCGGGCGTGAGTCCCATCCAACGGAGCTGATCCATTTTGATGGATGCAGACAGCCTCTGTGCCATTTCTTCAATTCTGGAATTTGCCAGCTCTTCTAATAAAGGCAAAAACTCCGCTTGGTAGATTTCACATACTCGTTTTTGGAATGAGGGATTTTTATAGAGGATTGGATAGTATGGTAGCGAATAACTTGCTGACCTTTTTTCATTATTAGCTACAAAGGATTGAGGATTCCTGCTTTGCATACAGTTTCCAAAACCTTTGTCATAATCCCAAATGGGCCCAGCATAGAATTTTCCGTCAGCATAGAAGAAAAAGCAACTCGCACGGTCTGAGTCGACATTGGACGCAATCTCATCTAGTATGTATTTGCGCACCCAACTGTCTAAATCAATAAGCGGAGACTGCGTCAAGTCACTACCTGATAACAATTCACGCTCCATTTTCTCTACTAACGCTTCGATTTGAGCTTTTCGCTCGTTATCGATTTTTCGCGGTTCCATAATCAATGCGGTACGCCCCTGGCTGGTAGAGATACAATAGGAAAAATCCTGATTATTTTCAGGCTTGCGAAATTCGCAAAGAAAGCTGTCAGAGTTTGAATCATCTTCCAGATTCCCAACATCTACCTTCTCAGACAATAGGTACAATCCACTATATTCTCCATTTAGATAGACATCCACATATTCACACTGTGGTGTCCAAGGAAGGCCTGTTTGTTTGGCCAAATCGTAAATCAGCTTATTGTTAATATTTGACCCGTCCGCAGCATTCGCAAGGAGAACCCACTCTGTCGATATGCCCAAGCCCAACAAATTAGCTTCGCCCGACAACTGAAGACAATAGGGCTTTTTATGATATCCCCAAGTAGTATTTCCTCGTCCTTTCAGTGTGCTAAGTACATCCTGATGCTCTACTGTTCCGTCCGGACGAATCAACACCATAGACGCTTTCTCTTCATTGTTTTTATCCGCATGGATATGCTTCATAGTCCCTGTAGCTGTGTTTATGTACATCGTCGCTACATTGGCGGATTGACAAAATCGCAAAATCCCCTTTTTTCGATTATTTTCCTTTAATTCATAGTCTACACCTATTTCATATTGCCCAGCGTGCATCCCATCTATCAGTTTACTGCCTCCTAATGTGATTTCTTTTCCCGATGGAATCGCAATCGACACATCTTCCATAGTTGCATAGGAAGGCAAAAAAACATAGTAAACCCCGTCTTGGCCAGCATATAGGGATATTTCTCTATTGCCAGATTCATCACACACCAAAAACCGGACACTTGAATCCTCAGTTTTAAAGAAAACAACAAAGCAAAAAACATATATTAGTATTGTGGATACAACCCACAATACGTTTTTGCGCATCATTCTCACCATTTTTCTCTCCCTCTCGTGGCTATCTCCAGCACAAGCATTATACAGTTATTTTTGATTTCCTTCTGCTAATCAATCTACGAATCCTTTATTAGGTATTTTTCAGAATAAATACTATCACAAATCGTCGTGTTTTGCAATATCAAAACACGCAATAATGCGCAGATATAACCGCACCAAACTATGCCAGCTAATACCACGATTTACGCCGGTGTAGCCCATTCGTACTACTAGCTTACTACTTCCTTTTTTGTGCCGTCCGCACACGCCCCAAGCCTTCTCCGTCAGAGAAAGGCTTGGTTGCATTTCGACCCGTCTCGTGCTATAATACCCCCACGAAAGCGAGGAATCTATATGATTAAGATCTTATTTGTTTGCCACGGGAACATTTGTCGCAGTCCGATGGGTGAATATATTATGAAGGATTTGGTGGCGAAGGCGGGGCTTTCTGACCGTTTTGAGATTGCTTCCGCGGCCACCAGTCGGGAGGAAATCGGCAGTCCGGTTTATCCGCCGGCTCGTCAGGAGCTGGCAAAACACGGCATCTCCTGCGCCGGCAAAACTGCCCGTCAGGTCACCACCGCCGACTACAGCTACTACGACCGCATCTACTACATGGACGGGCGAAATGCAAAAAATCTGGCTCGGATGCTCCCTGCAAATCCGGTCAAAATCCGTCCTCTGCTAAATCGGGACGTGGCCGACCCTTGGTACACCGGCGATTTTGAGCAGACATGGTGCGACATTCTGGAGGGCTGTCAGGCAATTTTGGAGGAGCTGGCATGAACATCGAGCTTTTAGAGCAACAGTTGGCAGAGCTACCTCTGTATGTCTATCAATTCATCGACCCCAAAACACTGGAGTTTTCAGAGCGAATCCGCTGGATTTGCCAGCACGAGTGCCCCATGTACGGCAAGAGCTGGGCCTGCCCCCCGGGAGTAGGCTCGGTGCCGGAGTGTCAAGAAAAATGCCTGTCCTACCAAAACTGCCTGATGATTGCCACCATCACCGAAGTGCAGGATATCTCTGACATCAACGAAACCCTCGCTACCCGTCCGCCCCACGAAAAAATCACCAATCAGGTACGGGATTTGATGCGGGAGCAAGGGATTAACCCCTACATTCTATCCACGGAGGCTTGCGCGGTCTGTGAGCGCTGTGCCATTCTAGACGGGCTCCCCTGCCGCCTCCCCGGCCGGATGCACCCCTGCGTAGAAAGCCACGGCATCAACATCCTGGGCCTGCTGGACGATCAGGGGCTGGCCTTCCAGTACGGCGAAAACGTTGTTACATGGTTCTCGTTGCTGTTTTATTGAGAATATCCGATTTCGGTAGGTTTCTCTCAAAAAGTTCACAAATTTTTGTTGCTTTTTGCATTGAATTATTGTATAATATATACCAATAATTCAATGGAGGTGTTACTATGGCGAAAGAAATGCTTTCCGAAGAGCTTTCTGCCCGAATGGAACAAGACAAACGCAACCGCACCTATGTAGATCGTTCCTGTCCCGACGAGATGGCAAAGCGTCGCTACGGCAACACAACGGATACCCCCGTCTGGCGCCCCCGATTTGCCAAGGACATCGACCGCATCATGTACAGCCCCTACTACAACCGCTACACCGACAAGACACAGGTATTCTCGCTGGTGAAGAATGACGACATCACCCGCCGGAGCCTGCACGTGCAGCTGGTTTCCCGCATCGCCCGCACCATCGGTCGGGCGCTGAACTTGAATCTGGACTTGATTGAGGCCATTGCGCTGGGACACGATATCGGTCACACCCCCTTCGCTCACACCGGCGAGGTATTTCTGAACCAGCTGTACCAGAGCCACACCGGCCGCTATTTCAACCACAACATCCACTCTGTCCGCGTGCTGGACAAGGTTTTTTCCCTGAATCTGAGTCTGCAAACACTGGTGGGCATCGCCGGTCACAACGGCGAAATCGAGCTGGAGGAGTACCGCCCCGTTCCCATGGAAAGCTTCGAACAGTTCGATGCGGAGTTGGAAAAGTGCTACACCATCCCCGGCTACGCCAATAAGATTCAGCCCTCCACCTTAGAGGGCAACGTGGTGCGCATTTCCGACATCATCGCCTATCTGGGCAAGGATCGTCAGGATGCCGCCCGCATCCAGATGATCGAGCAGAACGCCTTCCCCAGCTCCGATATCGGCACGGTTAACTCGGAAATCATCAACAATCTGGTGGTCAACATCATCGAAAACAGCTACGGCAAGCCCTATATCAAGCTGGATGCCAAGCATTTTGCGGCGGTAAAATCCGTCAAGCGGGAGAATTATGCCCTGATTTACGAAAACGAGCCCAGCCGCATCAAGCTAGAGCAGATGGCCAAGCCCATGATGACGGAAATTTATGAGCAGCTTCTGGAGGACTTGCGTCTGGGTAAAAAGAATTCTCCGATTTTCCGTCATCATATAGATTATGTAAACCAATCCCATTACCCCCGCCCCGTCCCCTATGAGCAGTCCGAGCCCAACGATATCATCGTGGACTACATTGCCAGCATGACGGACGATTACCTCATCGACTTGTACCATTTCCTGTTCCCCAACAGCCCCTACCACGTGGAATACACCGGCTATTTCACCGACCTTCAGTGTCTGGAATAATGTTCATAAAGGGTACGCCAGCAAGGCGTACCCTTTTTCATTGCATAAATCTGCTGTTTTCGCAAATGCTGATGGCAGGGAGGGACGCACATGAAAAGAGAAGAAAAGCCCATTCCGTGGGAGGTCAAGGACCCCAAACCGCCGGTAGTTCAGTCCGGCCATCTGGAGGACAGGCGGCAATAAAGTACACCCTCCCCTTCGGCGGAAGGGGAGGGTTAAATTATCGTTTAGCACACTAGCGGCGAAGCCGCATGGCTTCCCCCGAGGGGAAGCTGTCACCGCCAAAGGCGGTGACTGAAGGGGAATACGGGCAGAAACATAATAGTTTTTGTATCTTTTCAGACCTGATATTGCATTTCAGGTCTCGCCATCCCCCTTCCGACCTCGCTTACGCTCGGCCACCTTCCCCCCGGGGGAAGGTATAGCGCCTGCGGCGCTTGCACCGCTAAACGATAATTTAATTTTACATCATGGGTGCGAACACCTTCAGCACCGCACGCAACAGTCGTTTCCACAGGGGCCATTGGATTTGGCTCTCGTCCACACGAATACACTTCTCCAGCGTGGCCTCAAAATCCATCCGAATATCTTCAAGGCATTCACAGCGGTACATCCACACACCATTTTCAAAATGATGCACCAGACTCCGATAGTCCAGATTTATTGACCCCACCATCCCCAGATTACCATCCGCCAGATAGCATTTAGCGTGGACAAAACCGGGTGCGTACTCATAAATCTCCACGCCCGCCTCCATCAGCCGCTTATAGTGTCCCTTGGCCATCTCGAAAATTAACTTTTTATCCGGAATGTGGGGCAAAATCAGCCGCACCTGCACCCCTCGCAGGGCCGCATTCTCAATGGTCTGGCACAGCTCGTTGTCAATCACCAGATACGGCGACATGATCCAGACATATTCCACCGCATGGTTCAGCAAATTCTGAATCACACTCTTGCCCACACGGTGTCGATAGATGGGGCTGGGCCCATCCCCGAAGGGAATGACATATCCCTCCGCCGGCACAGAATGATTTGGAAAATAGTCATGCCGTCGCTCCGGCAGACGCTTGACGTTGATGCCATAATCAATCAGAAACAAGCGAGTCAGTTCCTTTACCGCCTCACCCTCCAGCCGGATACCCACGTCCTTCCAATGGCCGTGGCGCTCCACCCGGTTGATATACTCGTCTGCCAAATTAATGCCACCGGTATAGCCGATTTTTCCGTCGATGACGGCGATTTTCCGGTGGCTCCGGTTGTTGAATTCCGAATCCGCATTACCCTTCAGCTTGGAAAATGGCACCGCCTCGATTCCCCAGCGGCCCAAAACCTTATGATAATTCCCCGGCAGGGTCATCATGCAGCCGATGTCATCGTAGACCACCTTCACCTCTACGCCTGCAGAAGCCTTTTCCTTCAGGATCTCCAAAACAGAATTCCAGAAACGCCCCTCCTCGATGATGAAATACTCCATGAAAATGAACTTCTCCGCTGAGCGCAAATCCTCCAGCAGCGGACCGTGCATATCATCGCCCAGCGGGAAATAGCGCTGACTGGTATTGATGAAAACATGAGCATCCGCCATGCGCCCCAGCATAGTCGCCTGAGTCGCCACCAGCGGCGATTCCTCTGTCAGGTTTGCCAACTCTGCGGTATCATCCTTCTTGTAGGAACGGTCCCAGAGGGTCACAAGCCGCTTAATGAACCGTTTTTTCAGCCGCCGGTCGTAAAAGAGGATATACAGCATAAACCCCACCACCGGCAGCAACAGCACAATCACCAGCCATGGAACCTTGTAATCCGGATTGTCATCGGAGCCGATGATGCGGATGATACACAAAATACCACCCAGCGCCACCACCAGATAAAAATAAGGCAGGTGATAGCTCAGCCAAATGACCGCCGCAATTATCAGCACCGTTTCCAGCGCCGCCAAAGCAATGGCCAGAATGTAGCGCAAAGGGATGTAATTGATTTCCTTTTCCAACTCAGCCCGCCCGTCATACCGAAACCGTAATATCTTTCTCATGCGCATACCCCCACCGCTATTGTGAAGGTAGTATAACCATCAAGTATGTCACAAAGTTATCCAAGATGTTACATTTATATAAATTATTAGACGATATGTATTATGTACCAAGAAACTCCTGTCGAAACCGAACAAAAGAGATGAATCGTTCGAATCCCCCACAGCAAAAAAAAGCCACCACCCCAAAGGAGTGATGGCTTTTTGGTGACCCGCCGGCGTTCGTTTGCCTTTTTCTTTCAGAAAAAGATTTGTGTGGCCGCCGGCTGGACGGCGGCCAGCGACAGTCCACTGGACTGTCGCATTGAATTGTTCGAATCCCCGACGGCAAAAAGCCACCACCCCGTGGGGTGATGGCTTTTTGGTGACCCGCCGGGGATTCGAACCCCGGACCCACTGCTTAAAAGGCAGTTGCTCTGCCAACTGAGCTAGCGGATCAAATGGCTGGGATGGCAGGATTCGAACCTACGCATGCCAGAGTCAAAGTCTGGTGCCTTACCGCTTGGCGACATCCCAATGTGCGCGCGTCCGGCATCGGACACGCATGGTATTATAGCACAGTTATTACCTTTTTGCAATAACTTTTTTTCTGGATACCCATTTATCCAGGAAAGGGTGCGCTGCGTCGGCAGCGCACCCCATTATCGGTTCTCTTACAGCTGAGTGGGCTCAACGTGCCAGATTTCCTCGGCGTACTGACGAATGGTACGGTCGGAAGAGAACTTTGCACCGCTGGCGATGTTCATCAGGCATTTACGGCCGAAGGCCATGCGATCAGCGTAGTCGGCATTGGCGCGGAGCTTCGCCTCCATGTAGGAGGAGTAGTCCAGCAGCACGTAGTAGTGGTCAGCCTTATGCCAAGAAGCGCCGTCCAGCAGGGCATGGTACAGCTCTCTCTGAGCATCGTCGGTGGGCACAGTGCCGTCCACCAGAGTGTCGATAGCACGATGCAGGTGATGGTTGGTGTCGTAGATGCCACGAGCCCAGTAGCTATCCTTCGCCTGATTAATCTGCTCAACAGTGTGGCCGAAGATATACTCGTTCTCGGTGCCAGCCTCCTGCGCAATCTCAACGTTAGCGCCGTCCAGAGTACCCAGCGTCACAGCACCGTTCATCATCAGCTTCATGTTACCGGTGCCGGAGGCCTCCAGGCCGGCAGGAGAAATCTGCTCGGAAATATCGGCAGCGGGGATGATATGCTCGGCGTAGGAGCAGTTGTAGTTCTGAACGAATACCACCTTCAGCTTGTCAGCCACAGCGGGATCGTTGTTGATCATCTTGGCAATGCGATTGATATAGCGGATGATGGCCTTTGCACGGGCATAGCCGGGAGCGGACTTAGCACCGAAGATGAAAGCGGTGGGCTGGAAGTTGGGCAGCTCGCCATTCTTCAGACGGAAGTAGATGTCCACGATGGACAGAGCGTTCATCAGCTGACGCTTGTACTCGTGCAGACGCTTAACCTGAATGTCGAAGATGAAGTCGGGGTTCAGCTGAACGCCTTCCTTCTCGGCGATGATCTTGCACAGCTGCTCCTTCTTCTGACGCTTAATCTTGTTAAATTCAGCAATCATCTTGTCGTCAATCAGAGGCTTGAGCTCGCTGAGCTTGTCCATATCGTTCAGGAAGTCGCCGCCGACGCGGTACTTAATCATCTTGGTCAGCTCGGGGTTGCACAGACCCATCCAGCGACGGGGAGTGACACCGTTGGTCTTGTTCTGGAAACGCTCGGGGAAGGCAGCGTACCACTCCTTGAAGCAGTCGTCCTTCAGAATCTGGCTGTGAATCTCAGCAACGCCGTTGACGTAGGTACCCACATAAACAGACAGGTTCGCCATGTGGGCGGTGTTATCGCGAACGATAAACAGGTTGGGATGCTCGGACTTCAGCTTCTCGTCGATACGGCAGATGATGTCCACGATTTCGGGAACGACACTGCGCAGCAGGTCCAGAGGCCACTTCTCCAGAGCCTCACCCAGAACGGTGTGGTTGGTGTAGGAGAAGGTCTTCTGAGCAACATTGAAGGCCTGATCAAAGTCCATGCCCTCCAGCATCAGCAGACGAATCAGCTCGGGGATGGACATGGCGGGGTGGGTATCGTTCAGCTGGACAGCATAGTGCTCAGCAAAGTTGGACAGATCGTCACCATGGGCCAGCTTGTAGGTGCGCAGCATATCCTGCAAGGAAGCGGAGGACAGAACGTACTGCTGCTTGATACGCAGACGCTTGCCTTCCCAAGTGGAGTCGTTGGGGTACAGAACACGGGTGATATCCTCAGCCTTGTTCTTCTGCTGCAGCGCGCGCAGGTAGTCCTGATCGTTGAAGGCGTTGAAATCCAGCTCTTCCTCGGCCTCACACTGCCACAGACGCAGGGTGTTGATATTGTCGGTGCCGTAGCCGATGACGGGCACGTCGTAGGGAACGGCCAGCACGGTGTGGTCGGGGAAGGTGACCTTCACAGTGTGGTTGTAGCGGCGGTAGGACCAGGGATCGCCAAACTTGGTCCAGTCGTCAGCGGCCTCAACCTGGCTGCCGTTGTCATCGAAGCTCTGCTTGAACAGGCCGAAGCGGTAACGCAGACCGTAACCGGACAGGGGCACATTGATGCTGGCAGCGGAGTCCAGGAAGCAGGCAGCCAGACGACCCAGACCGCCGTTACCCAGAGCGGCATCCTCGATGTCCTCCAGAATGGACAAATCCACGCCACGCTTAGCAAATGCCTTCTTCATATCATCCAGAATACCCAGATTGTACAGGTTGCTGTAAACCAGACGGCCAATCAGGAACTCGGCAGAGAGGTAAAAAGCCTTGCGCTGCTGCATACGGGTATGCTTAGCATGGTTCCAGTTGTCGGAGATGGCCATCATGACGGCCTCGCCCAGAGCCTCGTGCAGCTCCTGAGCAGTAGCCTCCTGCAGAGTCTTGTCGTAGGTGTACTTCAGCTGTGCTTCCGTCCACTTAACAATATTCAAACAATTATACTTCATAGTAAATTCTCCTATTTTTGGGGTAGGTATTTTCTATAATCAAGCCAGACGACCGTACAGCTGAGTCAGCTTACGGATCTTCTGGGCAAGCTCGGAATTGATAACGCCGTCCTTAGCTCTCCAGACCCAGTTGGTGCCGTCGCACTTGCCGGGGAAGTTCATACGGGCATCGCCGCCCAAATCCAGATAATCCTGCATCTGGATGATGGCCCAGTCGGACACGCTGCTCATAGCGGTGCGGATGACGCCCCAGACCAGACCCTCTTCCTCGCTGAGCTTCATGTACTCGGAAGCGTAGGCGAGGGCATCGGGGGTAGCGGTGTCGAACCACTGACGCATGGTCATGTTGTCATGGGTGCCGGTGTAGCAGACGCTGTTCTGGGGATAGGTGTGGGGCAGGTATTCGGAGGGCTCGCGGGAATCGAAAGCGAACTCCAGAATCTTCATGCCGGGGTAGCCGGAGGCATCCCGCAGGTCCAGAACCTCCTGAGTCAGGAAGCCCAGATCCTCAGCGATGAAAGCGATATGGGGCAGGCTGTTCTTCACAGCGTTCATGAAGTCCATGCCGGGGCCCTTCACCCACCAGCCGTTGCGGGCGGTGTTGTGGTCAAAGGGAACGGACCAGTAGGCCTCGAAGCCACGGAAGTGGTCCATGCGAATCACATCGTACAGCTTACCGGCAGCGCCCAGGCGGCGAATCCACCAAGCGTAGCCGTCCTGCGCCAGAACGTCCCAGCGGTACAGGGGATTGCCCCACAGCTGGCCGTCGGCAGAGAAGGCATCGGGGGGACAGCCGGCCACGGCGGTAGGATCCAGACG
>SVME01000024.1 GCA_015067605.1 Oscillospiraceae bacterium | reverse complement strand
TTGCCACGTCGCTTCGCTCCTCGCAATGACAGCGCTTTCGGAATGTGTCTAAATCTTTCGGGGATTGCCACGCCCCTGCGGGGCTCGCAATGACGTGGTAATCTTAGTGCGCTAAACGATAATTTACAATTGTTTACGATAAAAAGCCGCCATGGAAACCATGGCGGCATTGCGTTATGAATTGCGTGTCTGCTCGACCTTTTCCCAGTTTTCAGGGGTAGGATTCGCTGCGTAGGCGTTCATAGCATCGATATAGCCCTCCGGCAGCTTTGTCAACTGCTGACACACCAGCAGCGCTTTGCCTTCCGTCACGCCTGTACCCTCCACCGTCTTAATCCAATTGCCGGAGGAGCGGTAGGGGGCCAGCAGATTCAACTGATCCACCGGTGCAGTACCTTCCACAGAGGTCAGCAGGTAATTCAGGAAGTCGATGGCGGCCTGTGTCTGTCCCTCAGAGACATCGCTCCGGACGCACCAGTAGCTCTTTGCCGTCACACACAGAGATTGATGGGCATTAACAGACTCTTCTTCGTCCTGATAAATGGGCAGGATACCCAGTTGGTCGATGCCGGCGGCCATGATGGAATCATATTCATCGGTGCTGCCCAGATAGAACACGGACTCGCCCGCAAGGAACCGTTCCAGCGCAGAGCCATCACCGCTCTTATCCACCGCATGGACCCAAATCTCTGCAAAGTCCCGAATACTCCCGGGAATAGAGGCCAATCGCAAGGCAACACCGTCCCCAAGTCCACGACCGGCGAAGGGGGTATAGCCCTTCTGAATCAGGTTATTAACCACCGTAGCGAAGCTGGCAATGTCGTAAATCTCCTCCGGTGTTGCCACCTGCGCCAGCAGGCTCTTATTGTACAGCAAGCCAAAGCATTCCGCCTCAGCGGCAATGCCACAGGTCTTGCCGTCCACGGTCAGTGTCAGCCCAGTGTCCGCCAGCTGTGACCACGCAGCAGTGCCGGTCAGGTCTTGACAGACAGAAGAATCCACCTGCGCTGCCTCGGTGACAGAGTAAATCGTGGCCTTCCGTTCATCGGTTTCATCCAGAATCACAACCTCCACACCGGTGGCAGTCTTGTAATCCTGCGCAATTTTCTCCCAGCTTTCCTGCAAAGCAGCATTCCCATTACGCAGCAGTATCTGCGTATCTGTTACGGGAGGGGTTTCCGGCGTTGGCGGTTCATCTTTTTCGGAGGGAGCCGGTTCTGTGACAGGGGCTTCACTGCTGGATTCCTGCGCAGTAGTAGGAGTTGTCGCCGTTGCCTCCGCCGGCTGGGTGACGCCGAACATATTATAAAGTAGCAACCCCACACACAGGGCCAGTATCAGCCCTATTGTGATCCATCTTTTCATAGTAATTTCCTCTTTTTTGCGTAAAGATGGATATATTATACCGCAAAAGGGGGTAAATTGCAACATTTCGTCAGTGGCTTTATCATTTTCAACAAATCACGGCACAGGATTTTATGTACAGTCCACAAAACTATCGACCTTGCTGTTTCTCCAGCATCCAATCCGGAAAGCAGTGCAGGTAATGGTCACATTCATCGCAACAACACTCATATCCCGGATGTTCACCGTTTCCTAAGCATTTTTCTCCATGGTTGCTGGGTGTACGCGTTATTCCTGTGCTTGTGTCAATCATTGCATCCCATCTCCTTAGAATATGGGGATTATATCCCCTTACTATTTAGGATTATAACCCCCATAATAACCAGTGTCAAGATGGGGGTGCGAGTATGATTAAATTTGACAGGCTTTGGGAAACGATGGCCCGAGAAAATGTGACCACATATCAGCTTCGGGAGCGGTGTGGCATCGACAGCAAGACCATCCGACGGCTGAAAGCCAATGACAATATTGAAACAAAAACATTAAATCGACTTTGTGCAGTCCTGAACTGTCGTTTGGAGGATATCGCAGAGTACGTTCCGGATGACATTATTTTGTGAATTATCGTTTAGCAGCGTATCGAACAACCGTGTCATTGGAACGTTAAACAACAATTTACGTTACCTTTAAAATTGACCGGCACATAAAAATCGCCTTGCGCAATCTGCGCAAGGCGATTTGACTTACTTATTCAGGAATGTGTCGATGGCAGCGGCACCCTTCTTACCGGCGCCCATGGCCAGAATGACAGTGGCTGCACCGGTGACCGCATCGCCGCCGGCAAACACGCCCTCACGGGTGGTCATCTCGTTCTCGTCCACAATCAGGCAGCCCTTCCGGTTGGTTTCCAGACCGGGGGTGGTGGAGCGAATCAGGGGGTTGGGGCTGGTGCCCAGGGACATAATCACGGTATCCACATCCAGAACGAACTCGGAATCCGGCACCTCGATGGGACGGCGGCGGCCGGAAGCATCAGGCTCACCCAGCTCCATCCGCACGCACTTCATGCCGCAGACACGGCCATTTTCGTCGCCGATAATCTCCACGGGGTTGCACAGCGTCTTGAACTCGATGCCCTCTTCCTTGGCGTGGTGCTGCTCCTCCAGACGGGCAGGCATCTCGGCCTCGCCACGGCGGTAGACGATGTAAACGTTATCAGCGCCCAGACGCATGGCGCAACGGGCGGCGTCCATGGCCACGTTACCGCCACCGACCACCGCCACAGCCTTGGACTTGATGATGGGGGTGTCGGCTTCCTCAGTGTAGGCCTTCATCAGGTTGGTACGGGTCAGGTACTCGTTGGCGGAGAACACGCCGTTCAGGCTCTCGCCGGGGATGTTCATGAACATGGGCAGACCTGCACCGGAGCCCACAAACACGGCCTTGTAGCCCATCTCGAACAGCTCGTCCAGAGTCAGCACACGGCCGATGACCATGTTGGTCATGACCTCAACGCCCTGAGCCTGCAGCTTGGTGATCTCATTGGCCACGATGGCCTTGGGCAGACGGAACTCGGGGATGCCGTAGACCAGCACACCGCCAGCGGTATGCAGCGCCTCGAACATGGTAACAGCGTAGCCCTTCTTGGCCAAATCGGAAGCGGCGGTCATGCCAGCGGGGCCGGAACCAACCACGGCCACCTTGATGCCGTTGGATTCCACCTTCTCGGGCATAGCATTCACATTCTCACGATACCAGTCCGCAACGAAACGCTCCAGACGGCCGATGGCCACCGGCTCGCCCTTGATGCCACGGACGCACTTGGCTTCGCACTGGCTTTCCTGAGGGCAGACACGGCCGGACAGAGCAGGCAGGGCGTTGGTGGAGGTGATAATTTCATAGGCAGCCTTGAAATCGCCCTCCTGAACCTTGGCGATAAACTCGGGAATCCGCACGTTGACAGGGCAGCCCTCAACGCACTTGGGATTTTTGCACTTCAGGCAGCGGCCAGCCTCTTCGATGGCCATTTCGGGGGTGTAGCCCAGAGCCACTTCCTTGAAATTACGGGCACGAACCTTGGGATCCTGCTCGGGCATGGGGGTCTTTACTAAAGTCATGTTAGCCATTGCAGTTTCCTCCTTACTTAATCAGAGCCTTGCCCATGGCATCCATGCGGCAGACGTGGGTTTCCTTGACATCCGCTTCCCGATCACGGTAGACGGAGTTACGCTTCATCAGCTCGGCGAAGTCCACCTTGTGACCGTCGAACTCGGGGCCGTCCACGCAGGCGAACTTGGTTTCGCCGCCAACAGTCACACGGCAGCCGCCGCACATACCGGTGCCGTCCACCATGATGGGGTTCAGGGACACGCTGGTATGAGTGCCGAAGGGCAGGGTGGTCAGGCTCACGAACTTCATCATGGGGATGGGGCCGATGGCCAGCACCTCGTCGAACTGCTCGCCGGCCTCCAGCAGTTCCTTCAGGGGCTGGGTAACCAGACCGTGTCGACCGTAGGAGCCGTCGTCGGTCATCAGGATGAAGTTGTCGGAAACTGCCCGGAACTCCTCCTCCAGAATCACGATATCCTTGCTCCGGAAGCCAACGATGACGGTGACTTCGGCGCCGGCCTCCTTGAAGGCCGCGGCAGAAGGCAGAGCGATGGCGCAGCCCACGCCGCCGCCAACCACACAGACCTTCTTCTTGCCCTCCACGGGGGTGGGCTTGCCCAGAGGACCAACGAAGTCACGGATGTAGTCACCCTCGTTCAGGTTGCCCAGAGCGATGGTGGAGAAGCCTACCTTCTGGAAGATGATGGTGACAGTGCCCTTCTCACGGTCGTAGCCGGCGATGGTCAGAGGCACACGCTCGCCCTGCTCGTCGATACGGAAAATGATGAACTGGCCGGCCTTCGCCTTCTTAGCCACGAAGGGTGCTTCGATTTCCATCAGGGTGACGGCATCGTTCAGTTCCTTCTTGCGAACAATTTTGAACATGATCAGATTCAATCCTTTCAAGTTAATTCTAAATAAAAGGCGAAAATACGCCCAACACTCTTATTATAAGACTGTTGGGCGTATTTGTCAAAATATTTCTTTATTTTCCTGCAAATTTATTAAGAAAACTTCACGGAATTGAGAATGTCGATAGCCTGATCACGGTCGAACTTATCGGTGGGGCCGCCGACCTGAATCATCCAGTAGGCATCGCCGCCGTCGTAGAGGCCAATCATGTAGTTGTAGTCCTCGCCATCCACCGCCTTAGTGTACTCGTGCAGCATATAGTTGCCCTCATTCTTAAAGGCATCCTCGGCATAATCATTGGCAATAATTACCAGCTTTGTGTAGGCATCCAAATCGGCTGCGTTGGCCTTCAGCTCCTCACGGGTGCCGAACACAGCGATTTTACTACTGTCCAGCGTGAAGGTGAACTTGGAAAACTCCGGCTCGTCGCTGGCATCCTCCAGAAAATCCGGGACTGTCATGGTCAGATTCTGGCAGGTGTACTCCTTGGTGCCGCCGCAGCCGGTCAGCAGAACAGCAACCATCAACAGTGCCAGAGTGAGTGTCAAAAATCTTTTCATTTCTTGTTCTCCTTCAGCAGATCGCGGATCTCACCCAGCAGCACTTCCTCGTTGGAGGGAGCGGGGGGGGCGGCAGGTGCTTCTTCTTCCTTCTTCTTGCCGATTTCGCCCAGCTTGTTCAGGCCCTTGACAATCATGAAGACCACGAAAGCCAGAATGACGAAGTTGATGACGGCGGACAGGAAATTGCCCCAGGTCAGATAGTTGACAACTTCCTCCATCACAGGGGTGCCGTCAGCGTTCAGGACAGCTTCGCCGGCCTCGTTGACCTTGGCCACGTACTCAGGCTCCACCCAGGGAGCACGGGGAAGGGCAACCTTCAGCTCCGTAAAGTCTGCGCCACCCAGGAAAATGTTCACCACGGGCATGATGACGTCGTTGGTCAGAGAATCGGTGATGGTCTTGAAGGCAGCACCGATGATAGTACCAACAGCCAGTGCCATGGCGTTGCCCTTAATGGCAAATTCCTTGAATTCTTGCCACAGGGACTTCTTGCCGTTTTTCTTGCTCATAGATATATTCCTTTCTCTATTTTATATGTAAGATATGAAATATCTCGTATCTCATATCTCGTATCTACTTATCTCTTCTCGATGACCTCGATGCCGCCCAGATATTTGCGCAGGCACTCGGGAACCACGATGGAGCCGTCGGCACGCTGATTCTGCTCCACCAGAGCGGGGAAGATACGGGAGGTGGCGAGGCCCGAGCCGTTCAGGGTGTGGACGAAATCAATCTTGCCATCGGCACGGCGATAGCGGATATTGCCACGGCGAGCCTGATAATCCCGGGCGTTAGACACGGAGGAAACCTCCTTGTAGCCGTCCATGGAGGGAATCAGAATCTCGATGTCGTAGGTGCGAGCCATGGAGGCGGAGCAGTCGCCGGCGGCCAGCTTCACGGTACGGAAGTGGAAGCCCAGACCCTCCACCAGTTTTTCAGCCTTGGTCACCAGCTCGTCGAAAGCGGCATCAGAGGTTTCGGGGGTGGTGAACTGGAACATCTCCACCTTGTTGAACTGGTGTCCACGAACCATGCCACGCTCGTCGGCACGGTGAGAGCCGGCCTCACGGCGGAAGCAAGGGGTGTAGGCGAAGAATTTCTTGGGCAAATCCGCTTCCGTCAGGATTTCGTCACGGTAAACGCTGGCCAGCGCCGCCTCAGCGGTGGGCAGCATATAGTGGATCCGGTCGTCGGTGGGGTTGGCGATTTTGTAGACCTCGTCGGCGAACTTGGGGAACTGGCCGGCGGTTTCGCCGCACTGGTACTCCAGCATATGAGGCGGCAGGATGAAATCGTAGCCGTCGGCGGTGTGGGTGTCGATGAAGTAGTTCAGCAGCGCCCACTCCAGACGGGCACCCATGCCGGTGTACATCCAGTTACCGGCGCCGGCCAACTTCACGCCACGGACATAGTCAATCAGACCCAGACCCTCGCACAAATCTACATGATGCTTAGGCTCGAAGTCGAAGGAGGGTTTGTTGCCGATATAGCGCAGGGGCACGTTGTTCTCCTTGCCGCCGGGGAGCAGGTCGGGATCGGGCAGGTTGGGCAGGCTCAGCATCAGAGTGCGGTACTCTGCCAGAACGGCATCCAGCTTTGCGGCATCTTCCGCCATACCGGCCTTCAGAGCCGCCATCTCCGCAAAAATGGGGGCAACGTCCTTGCCCTGCTTCTTCAGCAGGGGGATTTCCTTGGACACCTTGTTCTGCTGGGCTTTCCGGCTCTCAGTGCTGGAAATCAGCGTCCGGCGCTGCTCGTCCAGCTCCAGAATCCGGTCGATGGTGGCGTCGCAGTCCACTTCCTTTGCACGCAGTGCGGCCTTTACCCCGTTGGGGTCTTCTTTGATACGTTTGATGTCTAACATAATAATGCTCCTTCTGAGAGTTTTCGTAGGGGAGGGTCTTGACCCTCCCTATATTTTGTTTCTTTTACGGGAGGGTCAAGACCCTCCCCTACAATAGGATTATTTTTGAATTTTCATCAGTGCGTCCAGCAGGGTCTGAAGATCATCCTGACCATAGAACTCCAGCTCAAAACGCCCCTTCCGCTTGCCGTTGACGATTTTTACCCCACGTCCCAGATGCTTGGACAGGCTCTTTTCGCACTCTGCCACATAATCCACAGCCAGCGTCACCGGCTTATCCGGCGCAGGTTCACGGGTCATATTCTTGCACAGCAGCTCCGCCTGCCGGACGGACAACCCCAAAGCGCAAATCTTTTGGGCTGCTTCATTTTGCTTTTTCTCGGTTTTCAGGGACAAAATCGCCCGAGCGTGACCGGCGGTCAGCTCTCCCTTGCGCAGTCGCTCCAAAACCTCGGGGCAAAGCCCCAGCAGACGCAGGGCGTTGGTCACTGCCGGACGGGATTTTCCCACTCGCTCCGCCGCTTCCTCTTGCGTCAGGCCGTATTCCTGAATCAGGGATTGGTAGCCCAGCGCTTCTTCCACCGGATTCAAATCCTGCCGCTGGAGGTTCTCAATCAGCGCCAGCTCCATGGCCTTTTTGTCATCCGCCTCGATTACAACCACCGGAACCTCGGTCAGTTCTGCCATACGGGCGGCACGCCAGCGGCGCTCACCGGCGATGATTTGATAATAGCCGCTGTCCAGCTGCCGCACGGTCAGGGGCTGTACCACGCCATGAATGGCGATAGAATCCGCCAGCGCCTGCAACTCCTCCTCGTCAAAGTCCTGACGGGGCTGATCTGGATTCGGCTCTACCTTATATATAGGGAGCAGCTGATAGGGACTCTTTTCACTGGTAGATTCCTCAAAATCCCCCAGCAATGCGCCCAATCCTCTGCCCAAGCCTTTGGGTGATGCCATATCATCATTCCTTTCGTCATGATAGTGAATAGTGAAATTGTAGGGGCGAGCATTGCTCGCCCGCGGACGACCAATGGTCGCCCCTACAATTAGAGCTTCGCTTTGAACTCCTCCGCCATAGCTTTGTAGGCTTGACTGCCACGGCTGGACTTATCGTAGGCCGTAACAGGGATGCCATGGCTGGGGGCTTCCGCAAGGCGGATATTCCGTGGAATCACGGTGGCAAAGACCTTACCGGGGAAGTGACGGCGCACTTCCTCTGCCACCTGAGCGCTGAAATTGGTACGTCCGTCATACATAGTCAGAGCCACCGCAAAAATCTCCAGCTTGGGATTGATGCGCCGCTTGACCATCCGCAGGGTACTCATCAAATCCGACAAACCCTCCAGCGCAAAATATTCGCACTGCACCGGCACAAGAATACTGTCCGCAGCACACAGGCCGTTGAGGGTCAGCATTTCCAGCGACGGGGGGCAGTCGATGAAAATCACATCATAATCCGCCTTCACGCTTTCCAGTGCCTTTTCAAGCTGATGCTCCCGATACTCGGCGGTAATCAGCTCCACCGCCGCACCAGCCAGATTGGCCGAGGACGGCAGCACATCGCCATAGGGCGTATGGATGATTGCCGCCGCAGCGGCCACATTATTGATAACCACATCATAAATTGTGTGTTTTGTTTTCCGCTTGTCCACGCCCAGTCCGGAGCTGGCATTGGCCTGAGGGTCGAAGTCGCACAACAGCACCTTCAGTCCCAGCTCGTGCAGCGCAGCAGTCAGATTCACGGCGGTTGTGGTCTTTCCCACGCCGCCTTTTTGATTTACAACGGCAATGGTTCTTCCCATGTCCGCCTCCTTATACTGGGTAATTGTTTCACGTGGAACAATGTTTCACGTGAAACATTATTGTTCTTGTGAGATGCTGACGATTGTCTGCTCCAACGAGTTGATTTTCTCGGTCAGAGAAAAAATCAGCAGCGTGCCGGCTGCTACAACAATCATAAACAGCACCATCAGACTGATCATCAGCCGACGCAGGCGGGACAGCTGTTCCTCTGGCTTGCGGGGCTTTCGGCTGGTGTTCCGGCGGCTGGGGCCGGGGGTAACGGGGGGCGGCAAAATCACGGGCGTCCCCGGCTTGACGGGATAACGCTCCATATCCGCCTGACATTCCTTGCAGAATACCTGCCCCAGTGCAATCTCTCGGCCGCATTTCATGCAATTCATTGCCCTCACCTCACAGCGCAGTTTGGTCTATTGTACACCAAAAAACCAGATTCGTAAAGGGGTACAGCATATTTTTATTATACATTATAATATAAAGGCTTGTAAGAAATTTTGTACAGCTTAAACGACGTAGGCGCCCAGTCTGTTAAAGCAGTATAAATTATCGTTTAGCGTAGCACCACGCCCTTACCTCTCCCTTTGGGAGAGGTGCCCCAGTGCGCACACTGGGGCGGAGAGGGTGACCTGAATTACAGCAAAACCCTCTCAGTCACCGCCTTTCGGCGGTGCCAGCTCTCCCAGAGGGAGAGCCAAGGCGGCTTCGCCGCTAGTGCGCTAAACGATAATATATCTTACCACGGGTGATTGATGAAAGCCCAATAATGTATTTACTTTTCAGAAAAAATCTGCTACCATATCGAAAGTATACTTAACGAGGAGAACGAATCGTGGAAAACTATTTCCGAATGAATATGGACAAGCGGAGCATCGATGCCATCTCCAATCTGGGGCTGGCCCACATTGGCGACGGGGTGTTTGAGCTGCTGTGCCGGAGCTTTCTCTGCGCCAGCGGCGGCAAAAACGTGGGAAATCTCCACAAAAACACCGTTGCTATGGTCAAAGCCACCGCACAGGCTGCGTATATAGAAAAGCTGCTGCCCCATCTGACCGAGGAGGAGCAGGGCTATTACCGACGGGGCAAAAACTCCCACGTCCACGCCGTGCCCAAGGGCGCAACCCCCGCCCAGTACGCCAAGGCCACCGGTCTGGAAGCCCTGTTTGGGGCGCTATATCTGGCCGGCCGGACGGAACGGCTGAACGAGCTGTTCCAAATCATCATTGCAACGGAGGAAGACCATGGCATTTGATGCATTTTATCTTTCAGCGGTTCTGGAGGAAATCCGGTCACTGGGCGAGGCACGAGTGGAAAAAATCCACCAACCCAGCCGTGACACTGTGGTGCTCCACCTGCGAGGACGGGAAAGCCGAGCCAAGCTGCTGATTAACCCCAATCCGGCGGCGCCCCGTCTGCATCTGACCCAGACCAATCCGGAGAATCCCCCGGAACCGCCAATGTTTTGTATGCTGCTGCGCAAGCACCTGTCCGGCGCACGGCTGGTGAAAATTACTCAGCCGGCCATGGAACGGGCGGCCACCTTTGTCTTTGACTGCATCGATGAGCTGGGCGATCCGGTACAAAAGCGGCTGGTGGCAGAGCTGATGGGCCGCACCTGCAATTTGTACCTTCTGGGCGGCGACGGGCGAATTATTGACTGTCTGCGGCGAATCGGGCTGGACGAAACCTCCAAGCGTCCTGCCCTCCCCGGGCTTCACTATCAGGATCCAGAACCAGTGGAGAAAATCCACCCGCTGGAAGCGGATATAGAACAGCTTCTACGTCAAGCGGGAGCGGATATCCTTTCCGACCGGCTGATGGACACGTTAGGAGGCCTTTCGCCGCTGGTGTGTCGGGAGGCGGCGCTGTTTGCCATGGGCGACACCGGCGCACGGCTGGAGGATGCGAACATCAGTGCCGTGGCGGAGAAGTTGGGTCTGTTTTTCCATGAACACCTGACTCATCCGGCACCCTATTATTATAATGTAGGAGATACCCCTAAGCAGTTCGCCTTCTGCCCCATCCGGCAGTATGGCCAGTGCCAGCAGGGCGAGAGCTTTTCCGGATTACTGGACAGCTTTTACAGCACCCGTGACCGTAAGGATGCCATGCGGCAGAAAAGTCAGGCGGTGCGCAAGACCGTGACCAACCTGTGCCAGCGGCTGACTCGAAAGCTGGCCATTCAGGACAAGGAGCTGGCCGCCACCTACGATCGGGAGCGGTTGCGGCAGCTGGGCGACATCCTCACCGCCAATCTGCACCGAATCACCAAGGGCCAGACCGCCGTGGAGGTGGAGGATTTCTACGATGAGAACATGAAAACCATCGAAATTCCCCTGTCCCCCCTGCTCTCCCCCCAGCAAAACGCGGCGAAATACTACAAAGACTACACCCGTATGAAAAACGCCGAGAAGGAACTGAAGCATCAGATGGCGCTGGCACGGGAGGAGCTGGAGTATTTACAGAGCGTCCGTGAGGAGCTGGATCGGGCGGCCACGGAGCAGGAGCTGGAGGAGATTCGTCAGGAGCTGCAGGCCGGTGGCTATGTCAAAGCCGATACGGGCAAGCGGAAGATGAAGCAAAGCAAGCTGCCCCCCATGCGCTTTGAGTCCACCGACGGCTACCCCATTTATGTAGGGCGGAACAACCGGCAGAACGACGAGCTGACTTTCAAGTTGGCACGAAAGGACGATATTTGGCTCCACGCCTCCAAAGTTCACGGCTCCCATGTGATCATCTCCTGCGGCGGCGCCACGCCCCCCGACGATACGGTGACGCAGGCGGCCCAGCTGGCGGCCTACTACTCCGAAAGCGGCGGGGGACAGAATATTCCCGTGGACGTAACCCCCGTCAAGCAGGTGAAGCGGGTGCCCTCAGCGAAGCCGGGCATGGTGATTTACCACACCTACCGCACCGTCATCGCCAATCCCTACAAGGACATTGTAGTGGACGAATTGAATGTGGAGAAAAAAGTTAGCCTTGACTAACCGGTCAAGATGTGGTATATGTTAATTAAATGAGGGAGTAGCGAGCGCAATTGCGTAGCAAGTCAACATCCCTGACCTTTTTGGTCTGGCTTGCTTCAAATCGCCAGACTCATGCCGGCAAGCTGTGCATGATGTCTGCTCCTGAGATTATACAGACATCCGGATACGGCAAAGCCGTATCCGGTTTTTTTACGCATATGCTTTTGTAAGATAAATTATCGCTTATAGCACCAGCGGCGCAGCCCCCCCTTCTCCCGGGGAGAAGGTGCCCCGAAGGGGCAGATGTGGAATGCGGGCGGAAACTGTGGTTTTCCTCTCTGTATCAGACGTATTCCTAACTTTTAGCATTCGCCATTCCCCTTCCGACCTCGCTTGCGCTCGGCCACCTAATAGTAGTGGTATGATTGCCACTGGCAATCATTTTAATTCTAATTCGCTGCGCGAAGCACCACCCTCGGGGGAAGGTATAGCGCCTGCGGCGCTTAATTCGCTAAATGATTATTTTTTCCGTATCAATTCGGGTGAAAATGCGCACCCTGAAAATATGTATAGGAGGAGTTTCCATGAAACAATTCTACACACGTACTTCGCAGGAGGTTCTGCAGGAGCTGGACACGACCCCCAACGGTCTTTCCACCGCTCAGGCGCAGGAGCGTCTTGCCAAGTACGGCCCCAACAAGCTGAAAGAAGCGGAAAAAGCCACCTGGTTCCAGCGCTTCATGGCCCAGCTGAAGGATCCTATGCTGATCATCCTGATGATTGCGGCCTTGGTATCCGCCGCTACCACGGTTCTGGACTTCCTGCAGCTGCCGGAGCCCCGGGATATGGGGCATCTGCTGGAGGGTCTGGTTGAGGTCGGCATCATTTTGATCGTTGTGCTGCTGAACGCCATTTTGGGCGTTATCCAGGAGAGCAAGGCCGAGGCGGCCATTGAAGCGCTCCAAACCATGACTGCCGCCACCTGCAAGGTGATTCGTGACGGCAAACAGATTACCCTCCGCTCCGACGAACTGGTACCCGGTGATGTGGTGGTGCTGGAGGCCGGCGATGCCGTGCCTGCCGACGGCCGCATCATCGAAAACGCTTCCCTGAAAATCGAGGAAGCCGCCCTCACCGGCGAATCCGTACCGGTGAACAAGCTGATTGATGCCCTGAATCTCACCGCCGGCACCGAGGATGTACCTCTGGGCGACCGGAAGAATATGTGCTACATGGGCTCCACGGTGGTTTATGGCCGTGGCAAGGCGGTGATCACCGGCACCGGCATGGACACCGAGATGGGCAAAATCGCCGGTGCGCTGGCGGACACCGCCGACGAGCAGACGCCCCTCCAGCGGAAGCTGGATCAGCTGGGCAAGACCCTCAGCTGGCTGGTGCTGGGCATCTGTGTGTTCATTTTCGCCTTCAATCTGATTATGAAGGGCAATTATTCCATCAACGGCGTGTTGGAAACCTTCATGGTGGCAGTTTCTCTGGCAGTTGCTGCCATTCCCGAGGGTCTGGCCACGGTGGTCACCGTGGTGCTTTCCATCGGCGTTACCAAAATGTCCCAGCGTAATGCGGTAATTCGCCGGCTGACCGCCGTGGAAACGCTGGGCTGCACCCAGGTGATTTGCTCCGACAAGACAGGTACTCTGACCCAGAACAAGATGACCGTGGTGGACTGCGTGGGCGATCAGGAGCTGGTGGCCACGGCTATGGCTCTTTGCTCCGATGCCAACCTGAACAGCGAGGATCAGGCCGAGGGCGAGCCCACCGAGTGCGCTCTGGTGAATTTCGCCTGCAGTCTGGGCCTGAAAAAGCAGGATTTGGAGAAAACCAGCCCCCGTGTGGACGAAGCCCCCTTTGATTCCGGTCGAAAGATGATGTCCACCATCCACAATCTGGGCGGAAAATTCGTCCAGTACACCAAGGGCGGCCCCGACGTGGTGCTGGCAAAATGCACCCATTACTACGAAAACGGTCAGATTCTGCCCATGACCGAGGTTAAGCGGGCGGAAATCATGGCCGCCAACAAGGCCATGGCCGACAAGGCGCTCCGTGTCCTTGCCGCCGCCAAGCGGGACTGGTCTGCCAAGCCCGCGGGCAACACCCCTGAATATCTGGAGCAAGAGCTGGTATTTCTGGGCCTGACGGGCATGATTGACCCGGTGCGTCCCGAAGTGAAGGCCGCCATCGAGGAGTGCCGCTCCGCCGGTATCCGTCCTGTGATGATTACCGGCGACCACAAGGACACCGCCGTTGCCATCGCCAAGGAGCTGGGCATCATCACCGATGCCAGCGAAGCCATCACCGGCGCGGAGCTGGATGCCATTTCCGACGAGGACATTCTGGAGTACGTGAAGAAATACGGCGTTTACGCCCGTGTCCAGCCGGAGCATAAGACCCGCATCGTCAACGCATGGAAAGCCAATGGCTATATCACTGCCATGACCGGTGACGGCGTCAACGATGCCCCCTCCATCAAGTCCGCGGACATCGGCGTGGGCATGGGCATTACCGGCACCGACGTGACCAAGAACGTGGCGGACATGGTGCTGGCCGACGACAATTTCGCCACCATCGTTTCCGCCGTGGGCGAGGGCCGCCGGATCTACGATAACATCCGAAAGGCCATCCAGTTCCTGCTGGCCTCCAATATGTCCGAGGTACTGGGCGTGTTCTTTGCCACCATGCTGGGCTTCGTGCTGCTGAATCCAGTGCATCTGCTGTTCATCAATCTGGTCACCGACTGCTTCCCGGCGCTGGCGCTGGGCGTGGAAAAGGCTGAGCCGGACACCATGAACCGCCCCCCCAGAGATTCCAAGGACGGCATTTTCTCCGGCGGATTGGGCTTTGACGTGGTGTATCAGGGCGTGCTGGTCACAGCGATTACGCTGGTAGCCTACCTGATTGGCGCATATTTTGAGTTTGGTAACGGCTTCTTCGGCACGCTGCGCCATTTCGGCGAGTCCGGCCACGGCATGACCATGGCGTTTTTGGCCATGTCCATGTGCGAGATTTTCCATTCCTTCAACCTGCGCTCCCAGCGCAAGAGCGTGTTTACTCTGAAGGGTCAGAACAAGGTGCTGTGGGCGGCCATGCTGGGCTCTCTGCTGCTGACCACGCTGGTCATCGAGGTTGGCCCCATCGCCAGAGCCTTCGGCTTTACCCCCATCGGCCTGCAGGAGTACGGCATCGCCGTGGGCCTTGCGTTCCTTGTGATTCCCGTTGTGGAGATCGTAAAGCTCATTCAGCGCTCCGTCAGCAAGAACCGCTAATATCACAAACGCCGCCACACCCGTGGCGGCGTTAAAGTCTGTCATGATGGTAGTAAATTATCGTTGTGGTTATCGTTTAGCGTTCCAACTACGCGGTCATTGCGAGGAGCGAAGCGACGTGGCAATCTCCTGCTGGAAGGTTTCGTCAATAACAAACGTCGAGGAATGAGAAGGACGTTTTGACGGTGTTTTCATTCCTGTAGGGCTGATATAGTACAAACGCTGTACCGGGAGATTGCCACGTCGGCCTATTCGGCCTCCTCGCAATGACATGGTTGCTCGGTACGTTGATACCATAAACGATAATTTTCAAGCTTTATGATGGAAAAATCGGGGCTGCTGGTGCAGCCCCGGTTGGATGGCGTTGATGGAATTAGTACATTCCGCCCTGAGCGGCAGCGGCGGCAGCGGCTGCGTCGGCGGCAGGATCGGGCTTGTCGCAGACCAGACTCTCGGTGGTCAGCACGCAGGAGGCGATGGAGGCGGCGTTCTCCAGAGAGGAGCGGGTCACCTTGGTGGGATCAACGATGCCGCTGGCGATCATGTCCACGTACTCCTCGGTGTAGGCGTTGTAGCCGTAGCCGATTTTACCGGAGTTGCGAATCTTCTCGTAAACCACGGAGCCGTCCACGCCGGCGTTCTGAGCAATCTGGCGGATGGGCGCCTGCAGAGCGGCGGCGATGATGCGAGCGCCGGTCTTTTCGTCACCGTGCAGTGTCGCAATCAGCTCCTCCACAGCGGCGATGGCATTGACCTGCGCAGTGCCGCCACCGGCCACGATGCCTTCCTCAACGGCGGCACGGGCAGCGTTGAGAGCGTCCTCCACTCTCAGCTTCTGCTCCTTCATGGCAACCTCGGTCTGAGCGCCGACCTTAATCACCGCAACACCGCCGGCCAGCTTAGCCAGCCGCTCCTGCAGCTTCTCACGGTCGTAGTCGGAGGTGGTGGTGGCGATGGAGGCACGGATCTGATGGGCACGAGCCTTGATATCCTCGGCAGAGCCAGCACCGTCCACGATGGTGGTGGTGTCCTTGGTCACAACGATCTGACGGCAACGACCCAGATCGGTCAGCTGGGTTTCGGTCAGCTCCATGTTCAGCTGGCTGGAGATCACAGTGCCGCCGGTGAGGATGGCGATATCCTGCAGCATCTCCTTGCGGCGGTCGCCGAAGCCGGGGGCCTTGACGCAGACGCAGTTGAAGTTGCCACGGAGCCGGTTGACCAGCAGAGTGGCCAGCGCGTCGCCCTCCACGTCCTCGGCGATGATCATCATCTTCTTGCCGGCCTTGACGATGGGCTCCAGAATGGGCAGAATCTCCTGAATGGAGGCGATTTTCTTATCGGTAATCAGGATGTAGGCATCGTCCAGAACGGCCTCCATCTTGTCGGTGTCGGTGACCATGTAGGGGGAGATGTAGCCACGGTCGAACTGCATACCCTCCACAACCTCCAGACCGGTCTCGGCGGTCTTGGACTCCTCGATGGTGATGACACCCTCGGTGCCCACCTTCTCCATAGCCTCGGCAATCAGCGCACCGATGGAATCGTCACCGGAGGACACGGCACCTACACGGGCGATGGATGCGGAATCGGAAACAGGAACGCTATGCTCCTTGATGGCACCCACGGCGGCCTCCACGGCCTTCTCGATGCCCTTGCGCATGACCATGGGGTTAGCACCGGCGGACAGATTCTTCAGACCCTCACGGGTGATGGCCTGTGCCAGCACAGTAGCGGTGGTGGTGCCATCGCCGGCCACGTCGTTGGTCTTGGTGGCCACCTCACGAATCAGCTGAGCGCCCATGTTCTCAAAAGCGTCCTCCAGCTCCACCTCCTTGGCGATGGTCACGCCGTCATTGGTGATCAGGGGTGCGCCGTACTTCTTGCCCAGCACCACATTGCGGCCCTTGGGGCCCAGCGTGACCTTAACGGTATCCGCCAGCTGGTCGATGCCGGACTGCAGCTTCTTGCGAGCGTCCTCGCCGTAAACAATCATTTTAGCCATAATGTACCTCCTCAGTCGGTGACAACAGCCAGGATATCATCCTGCTTGACGAATTTGTAGTCCACGCCGTCCAGCTTGATTTCGCTGCCGACGAACTGACCCACCACAACACGGTCGCCCACGGACACAGCCATGGTCACGTCCTTGGTGCCGGGGCCAACGGATACCACCTCATAGATGGCGGGCTTTTCTTTGTTGGCGGTGGCGAGGATGATGCCGGACACGGTGGTCTCGGCGGCCTCGGATGCTTTGAGCAGCACGTTGTCTGCCATAGGTTTCAGCTTCATTGGTATTCCTCCTAATTATTAGAGCGCAGGTATGGCCTGCATTTATCTACTGTTTAGCACTCCGTTTGCCTGAGTGCTAAGATATCATAGCGCACTTGGAGCGAAAAATCAAGAGGAAATCTGACAGAAGCGGTAAATATTTTATGAATAACCGTTTTATACCAGGATTTCCTCTCCCCGTATGGGCGTAAATTATCGTTTAGCGCACGAACGTATCGAACAACCATGTCATTGCGAGGAGCGAAGCGACGTGGCAATCTCCCGGTACAGCGTTTGTACTTTATCAGCCTACAGGAAAGAAAACAGCGTCAATACGTCATTTTCATTCCTCAACGCTCATTATTGATGTAGCATTTCAGCAGGAGATTGCCGCGGGCCTACGGCCCTCGCAATGACAGCTTTTCTGTAACGTAAACGATAATTTACCGGTTCTTCATTGCGGGTTGGGTTTGGAGTGGTGATGGGGGCAGGTAACAGGAATTATGGTAGACATAAAACCGGTTTCTCCACATTATCCACAGACTTATCCACCGTCCTTTTCCACATTCTCCACAGACTTATCCACAGTCATCCCTTGAAATATCCCCGCAAAACAACGTTTTTTCTTAAATCGACCAGAAAAATTCCACAGCCGTCGAAAACGGCTGTGGAATTTTATCGGTTTACAGAACAACATTTCCGTAGCTGATTTTTGCGGCGAAAACCCGATCGTAATCGTCCCCGTTGGGTCGATGGATGTCCACCAGAAGGGCACCCTCACTGTCCTGCTCCCATGTGACGTGCAGATTCTGCCCCTCACGGGCTTCGTTCAGGTAGCACAGGGTCACATCGCCAATGGGATGTCCGCTATGGAAGTCGCTGGGCAGCAGATCGTCGATCCAGTCAAGATAACGAGCGTTGTTCATGTGGCCGTTCCGATCCAAATCCGTGAACCGGACAGGCCGCTCCATCCGGCTGCCCATGGGCTTCAACGCCAGAGAACGAGGACTGGCCAGCTCCAGGCCACGAAGAGTGCCGTCCACCGTCACGCCGCTCTTCCCCGGCAGCACCATGGCACGGCTCTCAAAATTCATCAGCACCCACAGGCTCAGGGTGCGAAACAGCTCGTTACCCTGGGCATCGTAGGCCACGGTGGAACGGGGGTAAGCGGTGCGGGTGGTGGGCAGAGGCCATGTTTCCATATACACCCGCTCCCCCTGACGGGGCAGGCGAGTCACCTGTAACCGGTTGCGTACCACCGCCCAGAACAGTCCCTGCGCCGCCAGCGCCTCATAGGTCAGGCCCATGGCGGAGGAATGCTCGCCGCTGATCTGCTGCGCCATCAGCAACAGACGGGAGGGCTTCAGCCGTCCAAACCGATCCACCGCATCCGGCCCGATTTCATATTCTTTCCGATAAATTGGCTCCATAAAATCCTCTTACAATTTATAGTATATAGTATAATGTGGTGTTGAAAATTATCGTTTAGCGCAGCAAGAAACGCAGGTGCCAAGCCTTCCCCCGAGGGGAAGGTGGCGCGTAGCGCCGGAAGGGGAATACGGGAGAATGCTTAAACAATTTTGCGCCTTTTCAGACTTTATGCAGAGTAATAAGTCTGAAATGTATTCAAAATAGTAGTGTTTCTGCCCGCATTCCACATCCGTCCCCTTCGGGGACACCTTCTCCCCGGGAGAAGGTATTGCGGCTGTGCCGCTAGTGCGCTAAACGATAATTTATGGTCTTACCCTTTGGCTTCGTCGAAGGTAACGGTAACGCTGACCCGATTGCCATCACGGAAAATCTCCACGCTGGCAGAATCACCGGCGGCAAACCGGTACAGCGCCTGCTCCAGCTCCTCCGTGGTGGTGATGGACTGTCCGTCCAGCGTCAGCAAGATATCCCCCGCCGCCAGAGAATCTCCCGCCTGATCCGACAACACCTGGGTAATATACAGTCCCGCAGGCAAATCATACAGGTGCTGGTACCGCTCCGACACCGGCTCACAATCGATGCCCAGCCCCGGCCGTCCGGACACATACCCCTGACCGATCAGCTGCTGAACGATTTGACGCACCGCGGAAATGGGGATAGCCACACCAGTCTTCTCCTGCGCCCCAGGCAGCACCACCTGAATGGCCACCACACGGCCAAACCGGTCAATCAGCGGGCCGCTGACTTCTCCGAAGAGCCAGCTTCCATCGGTACGAATCAGAGGAATCGCACCCGAATCGATGGCGCTAACAGTGCCGTTGGTCACAGAATCGTTTCGCTCCGCACCGCCAATGGCGCAGACCGAATCCCCCACCTGCAGAGCCTCTGAATCTCCGAAGGATACGGTGGAAAGATCCTCCGCATGAATCTGCACCACCGCCAGATCCGTCACGGGATCCGCTCCCACAAGAGATGCTTCATACTGCCGGTCGTCGGACAGGGTCACCAGAAGCCGCTCCGCTCCGGACACCACATGGCAATTGGTGATAATATAGCCCTCGCTGGCGACAATTACGCCGGTACCGGTGGCATCCCTGCCATTGACAGTCACCACCGAATCGATGCAGTTGGCATAAATCTGCTGGGCATTCAAGCTCCCCTGCGGGATGCTGGTGCCCAGATTGCCCATGGGGATTTCAGGCTCCATAAAGGAATCCGGCGTATTCAGCGGCTTCTGGGAGGTGGTTGTGTGTCCATTGCCGGCGGCGCTTTGCAGCTGCAGCGCACTGGCATCCTCCTGCTTCAGCGCAGCGGTCAGCTTGATGTTCATCAGGCTCAGAACGGTTATGACGCCGCACAGTAGCACCACCGCCACCAGCAGAATCGCCACCAACGGGCTACCTGTTCGGGGAGCGGCTACCTTGCCGGTCTGATATTGGGTGTTGTTTTCATGGATTTCGCGCATAAGTCACCTCAATGACGGGAGATTGGTTGGGAAGAAATTCGTTTAGCGGCGAAGCCGCATCGCTTCCCCCGAGGGGAAGCTGACACCGCCGAAGGCGGTGTCTGAAGGGGAATACGGGCAGAAAGCTGAAGGGTTTTGCATCTTTTCAGACTTGCTACTGCATTTCAGCTATCGCCGTTCCCCTTCCGGTTCGGGCATTGCCCGAACCACCTTCCCCCCGGGGGAAGGTATAGCGCCTGCAGCGCTTAGTATGCTAAACAATAATTTTCGTTATTAGATTGCGATGGGCATGGTGAAGGTGAATTCCGTCCGGCCGTCACGGCTGGTGACGGATATATTTTCTCCATGGGCGCATACAATCGTCTTGACAATGTACAGTCCCAGACCCCAGCCGTCCCGATTCTCCGAACGGCTCTTGTCCAGCTTGTGAAACCGGTCGAACACCAGCGGCAGCTCCTCCGGTGGAATGGTCTGCCCATCATTATATATAGAGATATAGGCCTTCCGCTGATCCTCACGAATCTTCAGTCCCAGCGTGCCGCCGGCGGGGCAGAACTTCACGGCGTTGTCCAGCAGGTTGTAGATCACCTGCGTCACGTAGTCGGCGTTGGCCACGGTATACACCGGATGCTCCGGCATATCCACCTCCACCTGTACCCCCTTGCCGTTGATCTTCCGCTCAAAGGTTATCAGCACCTGACCGGCCACTTCTTCCAAATCGAAGCGGGTCTTTTTCTCCTCGGGGATGCCGGACTCGGTCTGGAGCTGGGAAATGTCCAGCATACTGCGCACCAGACGGCTCAGCCGCTTGGTTTCGTCGGACACAATCTGCATATAGTGGCGGCTTTTTTCCGGCGGGATTGTGCCATCCAGAATGCCGTCCACGTAGCCGCCGATGGTGGTCATGGGGGTTTTCAGCTCGTGGGACACGTTGGCCACGAACTCCTGCCGCTGGTACTCGCTCTTTTGCAAGGAGGAAGCCATATTATTGAAGGCCAGTGCCAGCTCCTCCACCTCCAGCGGATAGTCGCCCCGAATCTGCACCCGGGCATCCAGATCTCCATGGCCGAAGTCACGGGCGGTCTTTGCCATCTGCTTCAAGGGGGAGAACTGCCGGTTGATAAACCAGCCGATGATCAGCACCGCCACCAGCACCACAAAACAGGACAGACTGATGTATATTTCCGTCATCTTGTGCAGCACCGAGTGGGAGGCCTCCACCGGCGTGGACACGATCACGATGCCCACCGGTCTGTGAGCGCCGTCCCGAATCACCTTGGCGCAGACGTAGCGGCTGTCGGAGTAGAGGCCGGTAATCAGGCCGGTGTCCTGTACGCCGTTGTTGGCGATCACCTTATCGTAAAAGCTCTGACCCACCGCCAAGCCCTGATGCTCGCAGTGGAGGGTGTCCTCAGAGCAGAGGATGATGCGCCCTTGGCTGTCACAAATTACCGCATCCGACTCAGAAACCTGACCGGCAATGTCCAGATCCACCAGCAGATCCATACTGTTCATGGAGCCCTCGGCATGGTAAGCCTCCGCCAGCTCCGCAATGGTATGACCCACGCTGTCCAGCCGGTCGAAGGCGGTGTCCTCCAGATAATCCTCCAGCAGAGCCCGAAGGAAGAAGCCCACCGCAGTCAGCGCAAGTAGCAAAATGATCATCACCGCAAAAAATGTGCGGGAGTATGTGGTTTTCATAGGACTTCGAACTTATAGCCCACGCCCCAGACGGTTTTCAGGCTCCAGCTCTCCGACACGCCCTCCAGCTTTTCCCGCAGGCGCTTGATGTGAACATCCACCGTGCGGCTATCGCCGAAGTAGTCGAAGCCCCAGACCTCATCCAGCAGCTGATTGCGGGTGTAGACCCGGTTGGGCGAGGAGGCCAGATAGAACAGCAGCTCCATCTCCTTGGGCGGGGTGTCCACCTTTTTGCCCTCCACGTTCAGCTCAAAGGCGTCCATGTCGATCACAAGCTTGTCGAATACCAGTCGGCGAGCTTTCTTTTCGGTTGTGGCACCGGTGCTGCGGCGCAGCACCGCCTCGATCCGAGCCAGCACCTCCTTCATCTCGAAGGGCTTGGTGATGTAGTCGTCGGCACCGGAGCGCAGACCCGCCACCTTGTCATCGGTTTCGCCCTTGGCGGTGAGCATGATCACAGGGGTCTGGCTCTCGGCACGGATGGAGCGGCAGACCGTCCAGCCGTCCATCACCGGCATCATCACGTCCAGCAGCACCAGATCCGGCCGGATGGAACGGAACTTGTTCAGTCCCTGACCGCCGTCGGCGGCCACCGTCACGGCGTAGCCCTCTTTTTCCAGATACATCTGCAAAAGCTCCGCAATGTTGCGGTCGTCCTCAACGATCAAAACAGAAATGGCCATGATTCTACCTCCTGAATTTCAACAGTTTCCTTTTTTCTATATTATAGCCTAAAAACCGGATTTTGGGTGAACGATTTGTAAATAGTACGCCCAAATTTGTGAACACGCATTTTTTCCTTGCAAATATCCCCGTTTGGGGGTATGATAGTGACGAAATCTAAATTATTGTTTAGCGAAGTAACGCACAATCCCTTGCCTCTCCCTCTGGGAGAGGTGCCCCAGTGCGCACACTGGGGCGGAGAGGGTGTCCTATCATTGTTTTGATACCCTCTCAGTCAAAAATCAAAGATTTTTGCCAGCTCTCCCAAAGGGAGAGCCAAGTTTGGTGCGGAGCAATCTTACACCGCTAAACGATAATTTACTTGGAAAGGAGTATCCCATGATTGAGATTTTAAAAGCGATACTGTTCGGCATCGTGGAGGGCATCACCGAATGGCTTCCTGTTTCCTCCACCGGCCACATGATTCTGCTGGATGAATTCATCAAACTGGATGTGACCCCGGAATTTTATGAAATGTTCCAAGTGGTGATCCAGCTGGGCGCCATCGCAGCGGTGCTGGTGCTGTTTTTCCACAAGCTAAACCCCTTCTCCCCCAAAAAGAGCAAAACCAAAAGACGTCAGACTTGGGATCTGTGGTTCAAGGTCTGCGTGGCGGTGCTGCCCTCAGCGGTGCTGGGCGTATTGTTCGACGACTGGATGGATGAGCACCTGTATAACTTCGTGGTGGTGGCCATCACGCTAATCATCTACGGCGTCGCCTTCATCTTCGTAGAGAAGAAAAATGCCCAGCTGAAGCCCCGCATCAAAGACGTAAACAAAATCGACTACCGCACCGCCATCTTCATCGGCGCTTTCCAGTGCCTGAGTCTGATTCCCGGTACATCCCGCTCCGGCTCCACCATTCTGGGTGCCATTTTGCTGGGCGTATCCCGTCCGGCGGCGGCGGAGTTCTCCTTCTTCCTGGCCATCCCCACCATGCTGGGCGCCAGTGCCCTTAAGCTGGCAAAATATCTGATGGAGGGCATGATTCCCACCGGCGATGAAATCACAATCCTTGTTGTAGGCATGGTGGTCAGCTTCATCGTCAGCCTGCTGGTGATCAAGGCCCTGACGGACTTCGTCCGCAAGCACTCCTTCTCCAGCTTTGGCGTATACCGCATCGTGCTGGGCACCATCGTCATCGGCTACTACCTGCTCACCCGCTTTGTATTGTAAATTATCGTTTAGCGCACCAACGTATCGAACAACCATGTCATTGCGAGGAGCGAAGCGACGTGGCAATCTCCTGGTACAGCGTTTGTGCTATATCAGGCTCACAGGAATAAAAACAGCGTCAAAACGTCATTTTCATTCCTCAACGCTCATTATTGATGCAGCATTTCAGCAGGAGATTGCCGCGGGCCTACGGCCCTCGCAATGACAGCTTTTCTGTAACGTAAACGATAATTTA
>SVME01000023.1 GCA_015067605.1 Oscillospiraceae bacterium | reverse complement strand
CCGTCCCGCTCGGGCTTCAGAGTGCGGTAGTTGATGGTCTCCGGCTTGCGAACCTCGCCGAAGGACCACTGCCGGATCATCTCCGGCGATGCGATACCGATTTTAATTGCATCAAAGGTGGCATCTGCCATATAAAACGCCTCCTTAATATTCGTCGCTGTCAGCGTCGCTGTCCGCGCCGCCGAACACATCCATAATATCCTCCGGACTGTCCTCGTCAATCACGAAGCCAGCATCCAGCACCTCATCGGCGCTGCCCAGCACCAGCTCTTCCTCGTGCTCGGAGGTGTACACAATCTCCTCATCCTCGTCCTCGTCACGCAGTTCAATCTCGTTGCCTTCCTCGTCCAGCACACGGATGTCCAGACACAGAGCCTGCAGCTCCTTGACCAGAACCTTGAAGGATTCGGGCACGCCGGGCTTGGGAATATTGGCACCCTTGACGATGGCCTCGTAGGTCTTGACACGACCATTGACGTCGTCAGACTTAACGGTTAGGATTTCCTGCAGGGTATAGGCGGCGCCGTAAGCTTCCAGCGCCCAGACCTCCATTTCGCCGAAACGCTGACCGCCGAACTGTGCCTTACCGCCCAGAGGCTGCTGGGTAACCAGAGCGTAGGGACCGGTGGAACGGGCGTGGATCTTGTCATCGACCAGATGGTGGAGCTTCAGATAGTAGGGGTAGCCAACGGTGACCAGATTATCGAAGGGCTCGCCGGTACGGCCATCGTACAGCACGGTCTTGCCGTCCTCACGGAGGCCAGCCAGCTTCAGGGTATCACGGATATCCTTCTCGTTGGCACCATCGAACACGGGGGTGGCGACCTTCCAGCCCAGCGCCTTGGCGGCGTAGCCCAGATGGACCTCCAGGACCTGTCCGATATTCATACGGGAGGGAACGCCCAGGGGGTTCAGCACCACGTCCAACGGAGTGCCGTCGGGCAGGAAGGGCATATCCTCCTCAGGCAGAACTCTGGAAACGACGCCCTTGTTACCGTGACGACCGGCCATCTTATCGCCCACGGAAATCTTACGCTTCTGGGCAATATAGACGCAGACGGACTTGGTAACGCCGGGAGCCAGCTCATCGGAGTTCTCCTTGGTAAAGACCTTAACATCCACAACGATGCCGCTCTCGCCATGGGGCACCTTCAGGGAGGTGTCACGGACTTCGCGGGCCTTTTCGCCGAAGATGGCACGGAGCAGACGCTCCTCGGGGGTCAGCTCGGTTTCGCCCTTGGGAGTGACCTTACCGACCAGATAATCGCCAGAGTGAACCTCAGCGCCGATGCGAATGATGCCGTTCTCGTCCAGATCCTTCAGAGTATCCTCGCCCACGTTGGGGATGTCACGGGTAATTTCCTCCGGTCCCAGCTTGGTGTCACGGGCCTCGGTTTCGTGCTCCTCGATGTGGATGGAGGTGAACACGTCCTCACGAACCAGACGCTCGTTCAGCAGAATGGCGTCCTCGTAGTTGTAGCCTTCCCAAGTGACGAAACCAATCAGCACGTTCTTGCCCAGTGCCACCTCGCCGCCGGAGCAGCTGGGGCCGTCGGCAATAATCTGCTCGGTATGCACACGCTCACCAACCACCACGATGGGCCGCTGGTTAACGCAGGTGCCGGCGTTGCTGCGGGCAAACTTGGTCAGCTTATGGGTATACATCTCGCCGTCGTCGTAGCGCACCACGATGTCGGTGGCGGAAACAGCATGAACCACACCGGGGCCCTTGGCCTTGATACAAACCTCGGAGTCCACAGCAGCCTTATGCTCGATACCGGTGGCAACGATGGGCGGCTCGGTGGTCAGCAGCGGAACAGCCTGACGCTGCATGTTCGCACCCATCAGGGCACGGTTTGCGTCATCGTTCTGCAGGAAGGGAATGAAAGAAGTTGCGATGGAAATCATCATACGGGGAGAAACGTCGATGTAGTCGATGACGTTGCGATCCACCTCGATAATCTCGTTGCGGTGACGGCAGGTGATACGGGCATTGGAAAGACACCCGTTCTCGTCCAGAGGCTCGTTGGCCTGACCGATATAGAAATCGTCCTCCACATCAGCGGTCATGTACTCGACGATGTCGGTAACGAAGCCGGTGGCCTTGTCCACCTTACGGTAGGGAGCCTCCACGAAGCCGTACTCGTTAATCTTGGCAAAAGTCGCCAGATAGTTGATCAGGCCGATGTTGGGACCTTCAGGGGTCTCGATGGGGCACATACGGCCATAGTGGGTATAGTGAATATCACGAACGTCGAAGGACGCACGCTCACGGCTCAAACCGCCGGGGCCCAGTGCGGACAGGCGGCGCTTATGGGTCAGCTCGGCCAGAGGGTTATTCTGGTCCATGAACTGGCTCAGGGGGCTGGAGCCGAAGAATTCCTTAATGACAGCGGTGACAGGACGGATGTTAATCAGGCTCTGGGGCGTAACAGCGTCCAGATCCTGCACGGTCATGCGCTCACGAATCACACGATCCAGACGGCTGAAGCCGATTCGGAACTGATTCTGCAGCAGCTCGCCCACGCAGCGCAGACGGCGGTTGCCCAGATGGTCGATATCGTCCGCAACGCCGATGCCCATGGCAACGCAGTTGAGGTAGTTGATGGAAGCCATAATATCGTCAACGATGATGTGATTGGGAATCAGGTCAGTCATCCGCTCGGCAATGGCTTCCTCCCAGTTGATGCCCTCGGTTTCCAGCATCTCCTTCAGCACGCAGAAGCGAACCTTCTCACGGATGCCGTACTGGGCGGGATCGAAGTCCACAAAGCCGGCCATGTCCACCATACCATTGGAGAACACCTTTACCAGCTGGTCGCCGACCTTCACCACGGCCTCATTCACGCCCCGCTTGGACAGGTTGTGGGCCATGTCACGGGTGATGATATCGCCGGGCATGACCAGAATCTCGCCGGTCATGGGGTCAGCAATGGGCTCGGCAGCCTCCTGACCGGACAGGCGGCTCCAGATGTCCATCTTCTTATTGAACTTATAGCGGCCGACCTTGCTCACATCGTAGCGGTGGGCATCAAACAGCAGTCCCTCCAGATGAGCAATAGCAGTCTCCACCGTGGGAGGCTCACCAGGACGCAGACGGCGGTAAATCTCCAGCAGGGACTCCTCACGGGTCTTGCAGGGATCCTTCTCCAGAGAAGCCAGGATCCGCTCGTCCTCACCGAACATGGCCTTGATTTCTGCGTCGGTGTTGACACCCATGGCGCGAATCAGGCTGGTGACGGGGAGCTTGCGGTTCTTGTCGATGCGAACCCAGAACACATTGGAGTTGTCGGTTTCGTACTCCAACCATGCGCCACGGTAAGGAATGACCGTAGCGGTATAGGTGTGCTGATCCGCCTTGTCCACCTCGTGTCCGTAGTACATACCGGGGCTACGGACAATCTGGGAAACGATAACACGCTCCGCACCGTTGATGACGAAGGTACCACCATTGGTCATGATGGGGAAATCTCCCATGAAGATCTCCTGCTCCTTGATTTCGTCGGTTTCGGTGTTGCGCAGACGCACCCGCACCTTGATAGGACGGGCATAGGTAGCATCCCGCTCCTTACACTCCTCGATGGTATACTTGGGAGGCTCGTTCATGGAGAAATCCAGGAAGCTCAGCTCCAGTTTACCGGAGAAGTCGGTGATGGTGCCCACATCCTTGAAGACTTCCCGCAGGCCCTCGTCCAGGAACCACTGATAGGAATCCTTCTGGATTTTGAGCATATTGGGGATCTCAAGGATCTCCTCATACTTCGCGTAGCTCTTACGCATGGTCTTACCGAACTGTACGTCCTTGACCATTTCCATATGGATCATCACGCCTTTCTTACGAATTGTGTGTTGCTAAAATAGTGATACGCACGGAGCGGTTGTTAAAAATAGATAACTTTCTACTTGACAAACAACTGCATCTGTGGTAAAATGTCCATGTTGGGAAGGATGGGCAAAGTGCGCATACTCCCACAGTATGGAAGACCATTTTACACCATTGACAGCTCTTTGTCAATGGTTTTTTCTTTTTCCAGGGGATTTTTTCATTGTAACCGGTATACCATAAAGTGGTGCCGTGCAGAAATTATCGTTTAGCGGTCTAAGAGTTCGCACCATCCCTTCGCCCCCTCGTTTTGAGGGGGCTGGCAAAAATCTTTGATTTTTGACTGGGGGAGTTCAAAAGTGTGTAATAATAACTCCCCCCGCCCCTTCGGGGCACCCCCCTCAAAACGAGGGGGGCAAGGGTGCAGTGCTCCGCTAAACGATAATTTATACAACCCACAACAACGCAGACAGGCGTGCCGGACATCGGCACGCCTGTTTTCTATTGTGTTGGAGGCTCCGGTGGTGGGAACTGGTTGGTTCGGCCGTCCCATCGGAGCATGGACGGCGCCAGCAGCGCCACTCCCATAGCAATCCAAAACGTATTATAATGAAGCGAGAATGACAAATCGTCCAGAACGCAATGCGCCGCTACCGATGCGCTAATCAGTAGGATATGGTACTCCTTCTGCCGCCACAGCCGGAACATCGCCCAGCACAGTAGCACAATCAGCAGCACCGTAAACACCAGTCCGTACCGCTGCAGTACCTTCACATACAGGCAGTCCACATAATTATAGATGCCCTCCACAGTGTTGCCGTCCACGTCCAGACCGTTGCCAATCCACTCGATGTCCTTGCCGAACAGGGGGATTCCGTACTGGGACAGGGATTTTCTGCCCAGATTCAGCCGCCCCTCCAGAGCGGTATTCAGCCGCCGCATCCAAGGGTTGGTACTGTCGTAGAAAATGGTCATCAGCAGTGACCCCACGCCAAAAATAGCAAAGGAAGCTGCCATCACCGCCCACAAAGCCTGTACCTTTTCCACGATTTTCGGCATAAACCGCATCAGAACTGCTATCACAATCAGCAGCTCCGCCAGTACAAAAGAAATTCGGGAGTCGGTCATATGATAGACGTACCAGTTCAGCAGCGCCCAGAATATGGCCGCCGGAATGGTAATCCGGCTCTTGCGGATGTAGATATACAGCGCCGTCATATTCAGCACGATGCCCGGGGCGTACAGCGAATAACGGAAGCCCAGATACTCACGAAGCCGTCCCGACCGGTGAGCCACCACATTATCGATGACACCCAAATAGCCACTGAACACTATGAACGCCACCGTAATGAAGGTGACCTTCAGGGAAATATCCGCAATTTTCGGGAATGGTATCTTCCGTGCGCAGAAGACGTAGGGGAAAATCAATCCCACCAATCGGGTCAGGTTGCCCTCCGCCCGCATCACGCCAATCACCGCAAAAAACAGGCAAAAACCAAAGGCCGGCCAGTGCCTTTTTTCCACGCCGCCGGTCATCCACTCGAATACCACCAGCAACCCCACGCAGAGAATCTGCACCGCATAGAAGGGTCTTACATCGAAGTACCGATAGTAAAAGGAAGTGGACAGCACCGAGGCGGCCAGCAGCGTCCCATAGGAGATGAAAAACAACCGGTCGCCGCCAAACCACGGATTCAGCCATTGCCGCAGCTTATTCATTTGTAAAACGGTTCGATCCAGTCGATTCACGAATCAGCCAGCCTCTTTTCTTACAGCAGGATGCCCGCAAAATGGTAGGCAAAATAATTGGTTTTCACCATAATCTTCACAAAACGGCTATATTCCATGGCCGCATTCAGGATTTCAGGACAGGTATTTTTCAGCTTCTCGCCAAACTGGCGCAGCTCGGTTTTGGGTCCCTTGCCCCGATCCAGATAGCAGAAATACTTCATCTGGGCGGCGGTTTCCTTCACCAGTCGTCGGCGCAGGAACTGCCGCTTGGCGGCCTTGTCCGCCGGAAGGTCGTTGTAAATCTGAATCAGATTCCAGAACACCTTCTCATGCTCCTTGTAGTGCTTGCGGATGCCGGTCTTGCTGACGCTCTGGCCTTCACGGCCCACACGGTAAACGTACACCGGCTGGTGCCAGATATACAACGACTCCATGTAGGGCATTGGCCGGTTCACCAGCTCCACATCCGTATAGAAGCAATGCTCGGTGATGGTGATGTTGTTCTTCTGCAACAGCTCCGTCCGGAAGGTAGAGCAGTGCATGGGAGAAATCTCCCGAAAGTCCATCTCGTCAAAGACGTACTGCCCCTCGGGCAGCTTCTCGAAATAATCACGGATGACTTCACTTTCGTCAGACTCATTGAACATCCGCATGGGGGTGACCACATAATCCGCATCCACGCCCCGCAGCAGCTCGATGAAGGCATCCAGATTCTCAGTATCGAACCAATCGTCGCCATCCAGCTGCTTGAAATACTTGCCCTTAGCCAGTCGGATGCTGGTATTCAGCACGGAGCCGTAGCCGCCGTTTTCCTTGTGAACGCCAAAGACGCTGTTGGGGTACTTCCGCTCGTACTCCTTCACGATTTCGAGGGTGCCGTCCTTGCCGCCGTCGTCCACCACCAGAATCTGCATGGCATCGATGCTGCCAGGGGTGATGATGGAATCCAGCGTATGACGGATGTACTCCTCTACATTATATGCGGCAATGGAAACCGTCAGAATTTTTTCCATAGTTACTTTCTCCTTACAAGGCATCCAGCGTTGCCTTCACGCCGGATTCCAAATCAAACATCCCCTGCCACCCCAGTGCCTCCAGGCGAGTGGCCTCAAGGGCGGAATTGTCCATCAGGTTATAGCTGCTGGCCTCCGCATCGGTGGGATTGTCGAAGATGATTTTCCGTCCCGCCGCCTGTGCAAAGCCCTCCGCCATCTGGCGAATGGTCACAACGCTGTGGCAGTTGGAAATATTATAGGCCGTACCGCTCTCCCCTGCCAGCAGCACCGTCACCATGGCGCTGACACAGTCCAGCACATAGCAATAAGAACGCAGCTGACTGCCGGCACTCTTCATCACAATGTCCTTTCCCGCCAGCACGTCACGGGGGAACTGGGAGGAAGCCCGATCATCGGAAGCGGTGGCGGTGGGGCCGTAGATATGACCCGGCCGGACTATCACCGTTTCCACGCCGTACTCCTTGGAATAGGCGGCGCAGAGGGTTTCTGCCGCCCGCTTGCTGCTGGGGTAGCAGGCACGGGGGTTCAAAATATCCACGAAGCCATACTCCTGCTCATGGTAGGGCTGGCTCCCCTCTTTTTTTCCATAGACCTCGCTGGAGGACACATACAGCACCCGCCCCCGCTGATGGGCATGGGCGTAGCGCAGGATATTGTGTATGCCGCTCAGGTTGGCCAGCATGGTTTCCACCGGCTCAGCGCTGTATGCCTTGGGGCTGGCATTACTGGCACCGTGGATCAAATAATCAAAGGGCACATCCAGCTCGATAGACTCCAGCGCATCGTAGCGAACGCAGTGCAGCGCCGGATTTTCTGCCCAAAAGGAAAAGCGCTTCTCCAGCTTTTCAGGGCTGCGGCCGGCGGCGTACACCTGCACGTCCATGTCAAGGCTCAGCAGAAAATCCACCAGCGCAGAGCAAATCAGGCCGCCAGCACCGGTGACCAGAACCTTCTTACCACGCAGGGGCTCCAGATTCGGCACGGCGCTGCGGATTCGGCGCAGATCCTTTTGATAATTCTCAGTGTAGGTCATTTCTTAATCCAGCTGTCCTGCGTCATATACAGCAGCGCCTTAAAAATCTTCAAGTCATCCAGCGTGGTGATTTTCAGATTCTCCTCGGAGCCCTTGGAGAAATAGGTCATCCGGCCCAGCTCCTTCATGAGCATACAGGAAGCAGCGGTGTTGGTGATGCCCTTGCTCAAAGCCTCCAGATGGGCGCTGTACAGCTCCCCAATCTTATAGGTATGGGGGGTCTGGGTACGGCGCAACCGCTCACGCTCCGTAGAAACACAGGAGCTGATGCCATCATCGGTTTCAAATACCACCTCGGTGCAGGGAATCACCGCCACAGCAGAGCCGTAACGGGCAAAGGTGGCCAGACTGTCGGAGATGATTTCGCTGGACACCAGCGGACGGTTGCCGTCATGAACCATCACCACGTCCTCATCGGACAGTTCCTGCTTCAGCACATCCAGACCGTTCTTGATGGACTGCTGACCGTTTTCGCCACCGGGCACCACCCATTTCAGCTTGGTGATGTTGAACTGCTTGGCGTAGGCCCAGAGCACAGCGCTCCAGGAATCCAGCGTCACCACCAGAATCGCATCGATGCTGGGGTGGTTCTGGAAGGCCTCCAAGGTATAAATAATAACCGGCTTATTATCCACATGGATAAACTGCTTCGGGATGTCCTGATGCATCCGTGTGCCGCTACCTGCGGCGGTCAACAATGCTACATTCATAGTAATGCTCCTTTATACTCGATAACCGCTGTCGCAATGGGGAATCTGCTTGTCCTCCGGCGGCAGCTTCATATAATCACCGTACAGGTTGGAAAGATAGATGTGGTAATTCTTATAGGCCGAGGCCTGAAGCCCCTGAAAATCCAACCGGGTGCGGGGCAGCATATCCGCCTTGGGCCACCGCTCCTTCCGGCCGTACATTCCGGTAATGGCACCCACCAACTCCGCCTTGTCGAAGTCCACCCGACTGCACACCTTATCCAGATGGCGAGCGATGCGGAAGGGGCCAATCTTCTTCAAAATGGGGCGGTACAAATCCTTGATTCTGGAGGCCAGCGCACCACGGCGGCTGGTACCCCGCTTTTCCACGCTGGTCAGCAGGAAACGGCGCAGCTGGCGCACCCGCCAGCACTGCCACTTAAAGCGCAGGTTGCCCTTGGGCAGACCGTCCACCGGAAAAATGTCCATGCCGATATAGGGGCAATCGGAATCTTCCGCCATGTCCGCCACACGTTTCACGTCTTGACGAACGTAGCGTCCGAAATGTCGGGCGAAGGTATCGTCCCGATCACAAATCAAATCACGCTTCTGGGGCAAACGGAGCTTGCCCTCCAGCTTCAGGCGCAGCATACGCTCATAGTCCGGACGGGGCATACACACGTCGATGTCGTCATCCCAAGGGATGAAGCCCCCGTGGCGCACCGCTCCCAGCAACGAGCCGCCGGCCAGATCATAGCGCAGGTCATTCTCCTGACAGATGCGGTCGAACTCCTCCAGCAGCTCCAGATAGACCTGCTGCATTTCCTGCAAGCTCAGCAATTCATGCTTTTCCATGGGTACTCCTTTACAGCTCCAGCACCTTGCAATCGCCCTTATGAAATTTCTCCATCAGGGTGGTAGCACGGAGAATCTCCTGTCGGGTATGCTGGACGCTGGTACGCTCCGGCGCATGGATGGAATGAAGGAAATTATAAATCATATAGCGGAAGCCATCGCCTTCATAGTTGAAGTAGTACTTCTTCACCTGACGAAGATCCTCGGAACGAATCTCGAAATACTCCGTCAGCCACCAGGGGGCAGGAACGTACAGGTAGCCCTTAGTGCCGGTGATCACCAGCTCGCCCTCCACCTTCATGCCCTTGCCCACACGGATGGAGGCGGTGGCATTTGGATAGCGGAGGAAGCCACGGGTGAAGTAGCTGAACTCCTCCTTCTGGAAGCTGATTAGCTCGCTGCTTTCGCACTGGGATTCATACATCTTGATGATGGGCAGCAAGGCGATGGGGCCCCAGTCGTATAGGCTGCCCATGTATTTATTCTTAGAAACCTGCTCCATCTGCTCGGGAATCTGGCTGCAGGATACGTCAATGTCCTTGACGGTGCCAATCAGGCCGCTCTTAATCAGCAGCAGCATATGTTCAAAAGCCGGGAAGTACAGGGTCTTGATGCCCTCGAACAGCTCCAGCCCCGCCTCGTCTGCCAGACGGTAGCACTCCTCCGCCTGCGCCACACTGAGGAAAATGGGTGGGTTGCAAATCACATGACAACCGGCCTTGATGGCGGCGATAATCTGCTCATAATGCTCGTTGGCGGGGGTGTTGATGAACACCGCATCGCAGCCCTCGTAAATATCCTCCGCAGACTCCCGACGCTCCAGCGTGCTTTTACCACGGCAGAACTTGTTCAGCCGCTGGGGGTCCGCATCAAAAACCGCATGGGCCTCGATGCCGGACACCGCCTTACAGGCGGTATAGAACCGCTCCGCCACGCTGTCCACGCCCAGAATCCCCAGCTTCAGCACCGGTTTGGCGCTGGCACGGAGTACCGTGGAGCTGATGCCACGGGTGCGGGGCAGATACACCACCTGGCAGTACTCGCTCAGGTAGTCGAACTTTCCAACCCAGTCAGAGCCAACAGTGAAAATGTCCACACCGTACTTTTCGATGTCGGAAATCTTCTGGCCCTCGTATTCCTCTACGATAATCTGATCGGCTATGCCGGTCTGGCGGACATTCTCGATACGCTCCGCCAGTGACTGGCTCACGTTCAGCTTGCCACGCTCCTTATCAAAGCCGTCGGCGGTAACGCCTACAATCAGGTAATCGCCCAGAGCCTTGGCCCGCTTGAGCAGCGCCACATGGCCGTGATGGAGCAAATCATAGGTGCCATATGTGATGACTTTTTTCATTCTATATCTCCTATATCAAAAGGCCGTGGCCTTTGTTAACGCAAGATACCTCTCTTCTGCAAATCCCGCAGGGCATCCAGCAGCTGCCGGTAGTCCTGCTCCGTCAGCTCTCCAATATGACCCACACGGAAAATCTTATCCTTATATTCTCCGCCGTTGGGACAGACCCAGATGCCGTACTCGTCTTTGAGAATGGTAAAAATCTCATGGGCGGAGCAATTGCGGGTCATCAAGGGTGTCACCGCGTTAGACATGGACTCGCTGCACACATCCAGCGGCAAATCCGCAATCTGACTGCGGAAAAAGGCCGCAAGGCCGGCGATTTTCGCCGTTTCCGCCTCCACGCCGCCGGCGGCTTCGATGGCCTTCAGGCGGGCATGAATCTGCAGCAAGGTGCCCACAGCAGGGGTAAACGGAGTTTGTCCACGCTCGCCGTTTTTCAGGGCGCTCTTCAAATCAAAGTACAAGCTGCGGACGCTGTTGCCTTCGATGCGCTCCACCGCCTTAGGGGAAAGCACCATCACGGAAATACCGGGAGGGCAGGCCAACGCCTTTTGGGACCCGGTAATCATCACGTCCACGCCCCAATCGGCCATGCGGAATTCGTCGGCCAAGAAGGAGCTGATGGCATCCACCACCAGAAACAGTCCGTTGCGCTTACAGAAGTCTGCAATCAGCTTCGGATCATAGTGGACACCGGTGGAGGTTTCGTGGATGTTTACCAGAAAACCGGTGAAACCCTGATTCTCATAGGGCGCAAGGTGTTCGGCGGTCAGAGCCTTGCCGGTATCCAGCCGAATTTCCGCAAAGGGAATCTGATGAATCTGGCACAGCTCATGGAACCGCTGGCCGAAGCTGCCGCCGTTGACCAGCAGCACCTTGTCCGCCGGTGTGAACACGTTCATCACCGCTGCTTCCATAGATGCCGTACCGGAGCCGGTGATGAACACCGTCCGACTGCCGGCGGGGGCTTGGGCGAATTTCTGCATCAAAGCCTCATTTTCCAGCATCACAGCGGAAAATTCCGACGTTCTGAAATAAGGTACATTTTCTGCACCGATGGCCCGGACATCTCCAGAGGATTGCACCGGGCCCACAGTAAAGTTAATCATAATAAAACCTCTCTTCTCCGGGAAGCTCAGCGCTCGCCCAGGTCACAGGCCAAATAGCAGTTCCGCTCCTGCTTTTCCACAGGGGGAATCTGCATATAATCTCCGTAAATCTCTCGCAGGTAGCCATCCACCTGCTCCGGCACCCAGCAGGTGCGACCGTTCAGTGTCACTTCCTTCAAGGTGCAAAGCCGCTCTCTGGGCTGCATCTCGCCAAAATAATGGCGCACGTCCGCCGGAATGGATACGAATTTGGAATTCTCATTCTTACAACGGGAGTGCCAGTAGTCCGTCCACCTTGCCCAGCGCTCATAAGATGCAAAACTCAGGCAAAAGCCCATGGCGCACTTGACCTTGAAGGACACGCCGCCGGTGAGCTGGCCGTACCACTTCCGCCCCCGATACAGTCGGCGGCAGGACAGAGCGAAGCCCATAGCTGTGGCCACGACGCCCTGAAAAGTACGGGCAATGGCGTTATCCGGCAGGTTCTCGATGGTATAAATATCGATAAACACACCGCAGTCCGTCAAATCCTGCTCCAAAATGGTGCGGTATTCCGTGCCACGCAGGCGAATCTTAGGGATGACCCGTCCAAAATTCTCTTTATCCTGCGGGTGGAGCATGGAATACTTCTGGGCTTGCTCAGAACGAATAATCCGGCAGAATCGCTCAAAATCCTTACGGGGCATGGCGATATCGATATCGTCGTCCCAAGGGATGATGCCGCCGCCACGGAGCGCTCCGATGGCGCTGCCGCCAATGAGGATAAAGCGCAGGTTATGCTTGTGGCACACCGCCAGCACATCATCCAATATCTCCAAAAGAACGTTATGCAGTTTTTTCAGCTGTTCCTCGGACAGCACCTTGAGCCCAACGGCCTCATCGCCGCCGTGCTTGGCAATGTCTTGCAGACGCACCTGCGATCTCCTCCTTATTCCGGATCCTGAATCGGGACCAGCTCCGACACATGGGCGTTCCGGTCGCACTCTTTCGGCGGAATCATGTAATCGCCGTACAGGGATCTCAAATAGGTATCGTACTGGTCGGGGCCTACCATGGTGATATCCTCGAAAGGATACTCCGTACCCTTACCATACACTTCCTTTTTGAACATTTCGTTAAATTTGTAAGAGGTTTGCCCCATAAAATTCACCAAATATTTGGAGCTTTCAGGGGGATATTTTTTCAGCAGCCGATCCATCTTATCCAGCTGCTTTCTGGTGTTGAACCAGCTTCCGATGTGGGTAATCATCGCCACTCGGATAATGGCCCGCTCGATAAAGGGCCGGCCGGGCCGCTTGATATTGACCTTCTTAAAGCAGGACAGGTGGAATTTCAGTCGGGTCATCAGTAGGCGATACTTATGCCACTGGCGGCGCAGCGCCCCGTTGGGCATACCGTCCAGCGGGAACAAATCCACCCAAACATTCTCCAGCCGCTCCTCCAGGCTTCCCATCCGGCGGATCTGGTAGCGCTTATCCACAATGCGGGCGAAATAATAATGATGATCCGTTTCATCCTGATAGGTGCGCAGCTCCAGATACTCCGGCAGCTTCGCAGCCACCGTTTCCAGCATCCGCTCATAATCCTGCCGAATGATGCCCAGATCCACATCATCGTCCCAGGGAATAAAGCCCTCGTGACGCACCGCGCCCAGCATGGTGCCTCCCTGCATATAATAGGGAATATCCAGTTCGTCCAGCGCCTTCAGCACATCCCGCAGAACCTGCAGGATATAGCGCTGTGTGTCATTTAGACTGTGTTCTGTTCCCATGATTCGTTATTCTCTCCTTGATGGTTTCCATCAATACTCTGCAGCGATGCAGCCTACGATTTTCTTACCCAAATCCTCTGCCAGCTCCGCAGTTTGCTCCAGCTGTGTGCAGCGGCTTGTGCCGCAGACGCATAGCAGAATCACGCCCTCGCTACGCTCCAGCCGTTCCCGGGCTTCCGCTCCGGTCAAGCTGCCGGCGATGGCTTCGATGCCCAGACGGCCGGCCAATTCCTGACAGCGTGCTTCGTCGCCAATCAGCACTCCCGTGCCGCCCTCCAGACGCTTACGGATGATAGCCGCAACCAGTGCGTCATTATCCGCTGTATCCGCAGTTCTTCGGCCCTCCAGCCGGTCAAGCATCTTATCGATCAGGCTTCGCTTGCCACTTCCGGCCACGGTTCCGAGAATCTTCACATTACAGCGACCACGCAGGTCGCTGGCAGAATACAGCTTATCTCCAAAGAGAATCGCCACCAGTCCCCAGCCGCAGCCCAGAACGCCGCCCAGCAGCGCTCCAATCACCGCAAACTTCACCGCAGCACCTGTGTCCACAGACGGCGCAGCCGGCTCAGCCGGTGCCCGCAAAGCAGCCAACTCCTTTTCAGCAGTGACCAACGCGCCTTCGTAGCGGGCCATCCGCTCTTTTTCCTGCCACTGCCTTCCCGCAAGATCAGCATTATCTACCCGAATTGCCGGATCCAGCACCACCGTTTCCAGCGTATGCTCTCCAAGGCTCTGGCGAATCTCCGGCTCCACACTCCGGGCCTGCTCCAACACCAGCGTCAGAAGCTGCTCCGCACCCTCCAGCTGGCCGTGGTTCAGCACCACGTTGATATACTGCTGGGTGCTTTCGCCAACGGTCTTTTCCATGACGGACACCGACACCAGCTCTCGCAGGTACTTGCTCTCCATGCCCATGGTCTGGGCGGCGGACTCCACAAAGGCGCTGTCGCTAAGGCTGGCACGGTAATCGTCCAGCATACGGCGAGCGGCTTCCTCCTTCGCCCCTACAATATACAAGTCCAGACCGGCACGGCACACCGCTGTGGGGTCGATCTGCATCATCATCGACTGCTGCATATAGACCCGGTGCCGCTCCACCCGCAGGGTCAGCCACTGCACCTCGGCCTCCTTGGCCTGACGCTGCTGCTGATAGCTTGCCAGTGATTGCTCATAGCCGGTGCGGTCCACCGTCTGGGGCACATTCTTTTTAACTTGATAGAGCTTCAAGCCGCCTAAAGCCAAAGCGCACACCAGCGCCAGCACCAGCACGCTCCGCCAACGACGCAGCAAGCTGAACACTACATCCTTCAGCCGCAGCTCCCGCTCCTGTTTCACAAAATTCATATTCATCGCTCCATGCTATTTTCCGCAACGGTCCACAGCGTCCAGCTCTGTCCGGCGGCATCCACCGAGGTGAAATAGTACAGCGCACCGTCTATTTCCACGCAGCCGGTGGTAGTCAATCCATCGCAGTGGAAGTACAGACACTGGCCCATGCTTTGCCAGTTTTCGTACAACGCCTGCTCATCAATCCATTTGGCCGTCAGGGTTATATCCTCCCGCGGAATTAGACCACTGTCCACACGGGTGTCATCGGCGGTATACCAGCCAAGGAACACGCTGCTCTCCAGCGTCGGAGTCGGCAGCTCTCCCACAGGCTCACCGGCAGTGACCACCGCCTGATCCGGCGCAACGGTGCCGCCGTTTGGGTCGAAGCTGAGGATGTTGTAGCTGGCAGAGCCCTCCACGATTTGGAAGTCCGACGACCACAGATTCACAGTCTTCCACTCGCTCTGTAGCTGACTCCGACCATAATAATAGTTTTCCACGATTGCCGCCAGCTCGTAGCGGTAGCTACCCGCATCCAGCAATCGGAAGCTCAGCTCCTTGGAGATGTCACTTCTTTTCAGGTTGTAAGTCTTTCCCTCCAGAGTTTTGGTAGCGCTGGTGGCAGGAATGGCGTCCCCCTCCAGCGGCAACACCTGCGCCCGAACGGAATAAATCGTATTGTATTGAGAGGACACGGTGCCCTCCACCTCAAAGCCCTTGCTCTGACGCAGCACACTGGGGGCCGTGGGCTCCGCAACGGACATATCGTCGTACAGCAACTGGCCCGGCTGCGTCTTGTCGGCGGGAAGATAGCCTTCGTCGCCAATCTGATACCAGTATTCCCCATTACTATTCAGATATAGACCGGTGGCAGTCATCACCTCGCCGGGCTCGGGGGTTCGAATGTACTGAGAGCTGGCGTCCACGCTGGCCTCACAGGGCTGACTGCGCAGCTCTGCGCCACCATCGGCCGTCACCGTTAGATAAGAAGGGTAAATGCGGCACAAGTCCGCATAGCTCTTGGTGCCGAAGTAGATCACACCGTCCAACGATGCAGTGGTGCGCTTGTAATAAGCGGCGAACTCGGGAATGGTGCAGTGAACCGGCGTGCCCTCGGGGAAACGCTTGCCGTTCAAATTCACATCATAGCTTTCCATATAGTATACGGTGCCATCCAGAATGGCATGAATCACCACCGCGTGTCCATAGCGGCTGCCCGCAGCGGAATAGGTGGCTTGAAAGCCCACCAGAATATTATAGACGTCCTTGGTGCCGTTTTCGCTGATGGCGTTCAGGGCCTGCTCCAGCGTATAGCGGCTGGGAGAATAGGCTCTGACACGGTAGCCGCCATTGGTAATGGTCTGACCACAGAAGTAGTCGTACTCCTGATTGCCGTTGTTGCCCAGCACCTTGTTGGTGATGCCAAGATAGTACAGCTCCGCATTGACCAGACCGCCGCAGTATCCATGGAAGGAAGATTTGCCGGAATGAGCCAGCGCCTGCTGATAGATTTGGCGAATCTGCTTCTCGATTTCGGAAACGGAAGCGGCGGAGGTCTTTACCGGCGGGGGTGTGAGGATACTAACGGAAAACAGGATCACCAGAACCAGAGAAAGAGTACGCAAAAATTTTCTCATGATGACTGGCTGCCTCCTTTCGTGGTTTTGTACCGCTCACAATTGTAAGCCGGCGGAAAATTTCACGGTCGCCCAATGGGCATTTCACCGCAACTTAGAGGAATTATATCACAGTTGCAACCAATAATCAAGGTTTCTGACCACAGGATTCAATTTTTGTCCATATTTACTCATTACAAAGCAAAAAACCGCCGGAAAGGAATCCCCTTCCGGCGATCAGTGCCAGTTACAGCATCTCTCGATTGTCCATGGCCTGCATGGACATAGAAATTTCCAGATTGCCATTGCGGCAGCGCAGAGCGTCGATAAACGCCTTCTCGGTGCCGGCCTTGCGGATGGTCAGCTCATAGGTCAGCCGGTTCAAGCTGCCCAGATTGGTGGTGCGAACGCTGACCAGCGTAGTGTCCACCGCATACTGCTCAAAGAGGTCATCGAACACCGTAGGATAGTCCAAGTCCTCCGGCACTGTGATTTTCAGCACCCGCCGTTGGGCGGCATGGCGCTGTCCGCCAAAGTTAATCAACGACAGCACCACCGTGGCCACACACATGATTCCCGCAAAAATCGCACCGAAGCCGGGGTAGCCCATGCCGCAGGCAAGGCCCACTGCCATGGCCAGAAAAATCGCGCCGATTTCCTTGGCGGTACCGGGGGTGCTGCGGAAACGCACCAGCGAGAAGGCACCTGCCACCGCCACACCGGCACCCAGATTGCCATTGACCATCATGATCACCGCCGCCACCGTGGCCGGCAGCAGCGCCAGCGTCACCGTAAAGCTGCGGCTATGGGTGGTTCGGATACAGTACACCAGCGCCATTACCACGCCCAGCACCAAAGCGGCGCCAATACAAATCAGGAAGCTGCGCAGGGTGATGCCCACCACCGCATCGTACAAGCTGGCAAAGGTTTTATCCAACATAGGAACGTCCTCGACTTTCTAGTAAATATACCCTTCCATATTTGGAAAAGGATTGCTTAAATATCCTCTCACGGCTTAGATGCTCCACCAGCCACATGGGAACACCACCGGAGGCTTTGACCTCCAGCAACGACAGCTCCGGCTCCAACGCCAGCGCCCCGCCCACCGGCGCGGTCAAATCCAGACCCTCCATCCGGTAGCGGATGTTCCGGTCGATGGTCATCCGGAAGCCCTTGTCCTCCGGATCAAACCAGGCCTGCCGGTCGTAGCACAAATAAACCCTCGGCTCCAGATTTTGATAGAAATCACGGAAATACTCCAGCTCTCGCCCAATCTGGCAATCCTCCGGCAATGGGGCACGCCGGTTCATAAACTCCATGGCCTCCGTTTGACTCATCCGAAGCCGCCGCTTGTAAACCACGCCCTTGTATTTCTTCTTCATTTCCAGAAATACGTCCACCCCCGGCTGAATCCGGCCATAGCTGCGCAGCCGCAGCTTCTCTTTATATACGGGCTTTTCCAAAGAGCGACGGATCAAACGGTAGTCCGGCGTGTCGTAATAGAGGTTACAGATGGTACTGCGTCCGTATTTGTCCGGCACCATCCGTTGGGCCATCAATTCTTCTATGACCTGCTTTTGATCCGGATTCAGCAGGAATTTCAGCTCCCTGCGCCGGAATACGTTCATGCCATTGCCCCCTTCCATACCCTTTGTGGTGTAAATTATATATCCTCTTGCCGAAGACTGTCTGAAATATTCCGGCAGGAGAACAGAATTACCTGCTTCTGTTCAGACATCTCCCGCAGCACATCCAGCGCCGCTGTCAAGCGCGCATCGTCGAAACGAATCAGCGCATCGTCCAGCACCAGCGGTGCCTCGGGCGTCAGCTCCGCCGCCACCGCCAGCCGCAAGGACAGATAAATCTGATCCGCCGTGCCCTCACTACGCCACTGGGGACTACGCAGAGTATCCTCCCCTGTCGCTCCCGCTTCCAGCGACAAATCCTCTCCCAGCAACAGTCGATCATATCGCCCGCCGGTAAGCCGACTCAAAATCCTCTGGGCATTTTCCCGAATCCCCGGGGCGAATCGGCGCTGCAACTCGTTGTGTGCCTCCGCCAGCGCCTGCTGGGCCATTGTAATCGCGCACTCCATCAGCTCCAGCCGCGCCAGCCGTCCATTGACCCGCTCCAGTTCCCGATGAATCAGCGCCGGATCTCCGATGGACTGCAACTGCCCCTGACACTGACCAAGCTGCATATGCAACTGCCGCTGGCGCTGCTGAAAGGCCTCCTCAGGCTGCCGGAATTGGAGGGAGCGGACACGCATACGGGTATTGCGATAAATCTGGCGAGCCTCCTCCAGTTGAGCTTGCAGCTCCGCTGCGGACGCTTCCGTATTGATCTGTTTGGGCTTGGACATCCACCCCGCCACCAGTGATAATGCACCCACCGGCAGCAGTAGCAGCGCCCACAGCCATCCAAACATCGTCAGTCCAGTCCCCGCCGCCAGAAGGGCTACCCCCAACGTCAGCCACACCGGCCGCATCGGATTCTTCGTCCGCTGTGCCGGTTCTCCTTTGGACAGTTCCTCCCACTGCCGCTCCAGCGCCTGACACCGTTCCTGCGCCGTCAGTTCCGCATGAAGTGCCTGTTCCATGGCCTGATGACCATCTTCTTCAGCATTTTGCCGTTCCTGTTCCAGCTGTCCGATGCGCCGCTCAATCTCTTTCAGCTGTACCGACAGCCGCTGATGCTCCTGTAGCTGATTTTCCAGCTCCGCCCGACGGCTTTCCGCCTGCGGAATCAGGCCGCTGCGGTGATAACGGCAGCGATTTTTCAGCTCCCGCAGTTTTTCCCCCAGCGCCTCTGCCGTACCGCTGTCATCGCCGGTGGTGACCAAGGCATTGAGCCGGCTGCGCAGCTCCTCATTCAATGTTACGGGCATCTCGGCAGAGCGCAGAAATCCTCCACGGGCATAAACGCTCCGCTCCACGCCCAGCAAGGTCTGTCCGCAATTGGCAGCGGTCAGCTCCGGCACCGGCAGACCGCTGTCCGTTTCATAGGCACGAAACTCTCCCATGGGGGTGCGGCCCTTGCTCCAGCGCTCGATGGTGATATGCCGCCCCTGCCACAGCAGCTCCAGCCGTCCCGACATCAGGCTGCCGGACCAGGGCGCATAGCGCTCCTTCTCCGCAAGAGTGGTTTTGGTGGTGCGCTCCCGTGTGTCCAGCCCGTAGAGCATGGTCATCAAAAACGCGCACCATGTACTTTTACCCCACTCATTGGGGGCGTCGATAATATTCAGCCCCGGCTCCAGATGCAGAGTCTGATGCTCCAGCTTGCCGAAGGTGGCGGTCATGGAAAGAACTATCACAGCGCCACCTCCTGACCGTCCAGAAGCTGCCGCACGATTCGTGCCGCCAATTCCCGCTCCGGTCCCTCCGTCTGCTGCCGCAGACTGCGAAACAGTGCGCCCTCAAGAGAATCCTCCTGCAAGGCGCTCCATGCATCGATGGGCGGTGTCCGCCGGTCACGCAGCTCCAGATTTGGAAAGCGGCCCAGCAAAGCGGCCACATCCTCCTGCTGCTCGCCGGTGAGGGTAATGCGATAATAATCCTCGCTGCCCGTAGGGGGCAGCAAGCTGGACAACATTCTATCATCCGTTTCCAGTTCATGAAAGCAAGGCACCGGCAGCGGCACGAACCGCACCTGCGCCAGCTCCTCCAGCGTCACAATCAGCACGCCCTTGGCGCCCAGCTCATCGAAGCCACGCCCCATGGGACAGCCGGGCCAAGCGCAGAGGGTTTCTCCTTCCCAAAAGGAATCCCCCTTGTGGACGTGGCCCAGCGCCAGATAGTGCAGGCCAGATTCCCGCACCTGCGTCGCCGTCACCGGACAGTAGGGCGAATCCACATGGGTAGGGTCACCATGGAGCAGCGCCACATGATAGCGCTCCGTCCCCTCCGCCCGAAAGCCCTCCAGCAAGCCATCGCAGTCTATGCCACGATAGCCGGCACCATAGACACGCAGATCCAGCGCCGGCACTGTCACCGACGTGATGACATTGGAAGTAAAAATATGTACATTTTCCGGCCATTTTTCCATGATGTATGGACTGTCCGGAGATAAAAAGTCGTGATTTCCCGGGCTGATAAACACCGGCACCGCCATCTCCGCCAGCGCCCCACGCAGCGCATCCAGACTCTGTCGGCTCCATTGCCCATCGAACAGGTCGCCGGACAGCAGCACCGCATCGCAACCCTCGCTGCGGCAAAGCTCCGCCAGCATCCGAGGTAGCATCAGCTGGATGCGTCGCAGCGCCGGCGTGGCGCTGAGAGGGCTGTCCAGATGCAAATCAGCGGCGTGCAGCAGCTTCATCCGTCAAATTCACCCTTTCTGCGCTCCGGCACAGGCCGGTGGCACCATCAATGGTAAACAGCACAGCCTCCAGCTTGGTGGGGCCATCTGCCCACTGGTAGCGGCCGGTCAGTTCCCCACGGAATTTCGCCACGGACTGACTGGGGCGAATCCCCAAAATGGAATTTTTCGGCCCTGTCATGCCCAGATCCGTCACATAGCCGGTGCCCTTGGGCAGCACCTGCGCATCGGCGGTGGGCACATGGGTGTGGGTGCCCCAGACGGCGCTGACCCGCCCATCCAGCATATGACCCATGGCCAGCTTCTCGGAGGTGGCCTCCGCATGAAGCTCCACAAAAATCAGTTTTGTATCGATTTCCTTCAGGATTCTATCCACCTGCAAAAAGGGATTGTCCGGCCCGAAATCCATGCCGCAGCGACCAATCAGGTCAATCACTGCCACAGGGCCGCACTTGGTATCGAAAATGCCCCAGCCCCGACCGGGGGTCTGAGGGGCGTAGTTCGCCGGACGCAGAATCCGGTCGGACTCCTCCAGATAGGGCACGATTTCCCGCCGGTTAAAGCTGTGGTTGCCCAGCGTGATCACGTCCGTTCCTGCGTCCAGAATATCCTCCGCCTGATCAGGCGTGATGCCCACGCCACTGGCGTTTTCTCCGTTGACCACCACAAAATCCGCTCCGGTCAGCCGCTTCAGATAGCGCAGCGAACGGCAAATCCGGTCAATCCCCGGCTCGCCTACCACATCGCCTACCGCAAGTACCTTCAAATCCATCCCGCATCCCTCCATTTTACCTTGATTATACACTAATATCGCAGGATATGCAATCACCCACCCCTATTTTCTCCATCATTGAGCATATAAATTATCGTTTAGCTTACTAAGCGCCGCAGGCGTTATACCTTCCCCCCGAGGGGAAGGTGGCGCGCAGCGCCGGAAGGGGAATACGGGAGAATGCTTAAACCATTTTACGCCTTTTCAGACTTTATGCAGGGTAATAAGTCTGAAATGTATTCAAAATAGTAGTGTTTCTGCCCGCATTCCACATCCGTCCCCTTCGGGGACACCTTCTCCCCGGGAGAAGGTATTGCGGCTGCGCCGCTGGTGCGCTAAACGATAATTTGGCACTCGGTGGCTGCGGGCAAAACGAATTGAAATCGTTCACAGAAAATTAGTTTACAACCGGCGAAAAAGGTGATACAATAGCTGTTACGAAAGGGGGCGATGCATCATGCTGCTTCGCAGAATCGCACGGCGAATCTGGAATGTGTTCCGCAAAGGCGACTTAATATTGCTTCTGGCCTGCGTGGCCGCCTCTGCCTTTGGCTGCATCATCATCGCCAGCACCACCGCCCACACCGGCTCATCCCGCTATCTAATCATCCAGATTGGCGCTATCGTTTTGGGCGTCCTATCGTATGTCGCAGTGTCAGCGTTGGATTTGGATTTCATCGCAGAGCATCGGGGCGTACTTGTGATATTCAACATCGTGCTGCTTCTGCTGCTGATTCCCTTCGGCACCGACTTTAACTCCGGCAACCGGAGCTGGCTGGAATTCCCCTTCCTGCCGGTGAGCATCCAGCCGGCGGAGCTGTGTAAAATCACCTTCGTGCTGATTATGGCATCGGTAATGTCCTCCTATCAGCAGCGAATCTCCTCGGTCAAATCGGTGTTCACCATGCTGTTCCATGTGGGACTGCTGGTGGGCGTGAATATGCTGGTGTCCAAGGACGCAGGTGTTTCCCTGATTTTCGTGTTCATTTTTGCGGGCATGGCCATCGCCGGCGGCATCAACTGGCTGTGGATGGCACTGGGCGGCGGCCTGATTGCCGTGGGTGCGCCGCTGGTTTGGAGCAAATTTATGAACAACTACCAGAAAAAGCGTATTCTGGTGCTGTTCGACGAATCCATCGATCCCTTGGGCATCGCAGAGCGCTACCACACCAAGCGCAGCCTGCTGTCACTGACCGGCGGCGGCTTGATGGGACAAGGTCTGTTCCAAGGCAACCGCACCCAAATCGGTGCCCTCCCCGCTCAACACACGGACTACATCTTCTCCGCCATTGGCGAGGAAATGGGCTTCGTGGGTTGTCTGCTGGTGCTGGCACTGCTAGGCGCCATCATCTTCCGTGTGGTGCAAATCGGTGCCCGAAGCCACAATTACCTGCGGAGGATGGTTTGCTTCGGATCGGCCATGGCGCTGATATTTCAGGTGTGCAGCAACGTAGGAATGTGCATCGGTGTCACGCCAGTCATCGGTTTGACGCTGCCCTTCATCAGCTACGGCGGCAGTTCCACGGTTTCTCTGTACGCCATGCTGGGATTGGTTTCCGGCGTTCACGCCCGCCCCTCCCCTAAAAAGCACGAGCTTTACGTGCGCTACTACCATTGATATTTCGAGCCGCTGCCCACCGCAGCGGCTCTCATTTTTCTACAAAAAGGCGAGATGCAAAAACGCATCTCGCCCGTAATATTTACAGATTCAGCTTCAAATCCCCTTGCTTAATCCAGTTGATTTTCCGCAGTACCAAACCGAATACCCATGTAAGAACCGCCGGCAGGATGAAGCAGATTAGCACCAGACCAATCCAGTCCATAGCGGTGATTGCCGCCTTTGCGCCACTTTCCACATCGCTGACCCAGCCGGTCCACACGCCAATCTGACCGCACAGACCGCAGGTGCCCATACCGGAATTCACCGGCGCACCGTTCATTTGCAGCTTGAACACACAGGTAGCCAGCGGGCCGGTGATGGCCGAAGCCAGCGTTGGCGGAATCCAAACCCGAGGATTTTTCACGATGTTGGGCATCTGAAGCATACTGGTACCCAGGCCCTGAGCCACCAAACCGCCCCAACGATTCTCTCGGAAACTCATGACGGCGAAGCCCACCATCTGTGCGCAGCAACCAGCCACAGCCGCACCGCCGGCCAGTCCTACCAGACCGAAGGAGGCGCAAATGGCCGCCGAGGAAATGGGCAGCGTCAGGGCGATACCCACCAGCACGGAAACCACAATACCCATCAGCAGCGGCTGCAGCTCCGTGGCCCACATGATGGCCTTGCCCACCGCATTGGCACCAATGCCAATGGGCTCCGCTATCAGCCACGCCAATCCGATGCCTACCAGAATGGTAACGATTGGGGTCACCAGAATGTCGATTTTTGTTTCCTTGGACACCAGTTTGCCGCACTCCGAGGCCACGATTGCCACAAAATACACCGCCAGCGGACCGCCGGCT
>SVME01000022.1 GCA_015067605.1 Oscillospiraceae bacterium | reverse complement strand
ACCAGACCTACTACACCGCAGGCATCTACACCGTGGGCAGCACCACCTATTACAGCCCTGTCATCGCTTACAGCCTTGGCAACTACTGTGAGACCGTGGCCGCCTCCGGCGAAGCCTTCGGCGCTGCCACCGCCGTCTACGGCTACTACGCAAAGGCATACTTTGCATAAGCACTTCCCAATAACCAAGCAACCGCCACGGGTTCACCCCGTGGCGGTTTTGCGGTAAACGTATTGTACAACCAATGTCATTGCGGGGGCGAAGCCTGTACCCCAAGGTGATATCTCTTACCCCTTTGGGGCAATTCACCTCTTGGCAATCTCCAGATAGATGGTTTGTCTAATAACCATGATGGAAGTGTTGACACTACTGATTCTTACGACTATAATAAAAATAATACGGACGAAAGGGGATATACCTATGAATCGAGGAGCTATTGCTCATATGCCGGATAGCCGCTACTGCTACTGCATTACGCCCGGGCGATTTTTATTCCGCATACAAACCGGGCGGGATGACATTGCGCAGGTTCGGCTCCATTTTCGTGATAAATATATTCCAGTCCAGTTCATTGACACACGAGATTCTGTACTGATGAAGTGTGTTGCACAGGATGTGAGCCATGATTATTTTGAAGCAGAGATTTCTATTGATGTTGTTTGTCTGCGGTATTATTTTGAGTTGACAGACCGGGAAGGGCAGACGCTTTATTACAGCAATTGTCGCTTCTTGAAGGAACCTTCTGAAGATAATGACCGGATGTTTGATTTGCCGCAGAATCTGCGGGAGGTTGAGCGGTTTCAGGTGCCTGAATGGGCGAAAAATAAAATTGTTTATCAGGTGTTTCCTGCCCGCTTTGCCACCACTGAGGATGTTTCCCCGAAGGTCTGGTACAAAACTCCCATGGACAGGACCTCCGATTTGAAGGGAAATCTGCGTGGAATTATGTCCCGCTTAGATTATTTGAAGGAGCTTGGTGTGGATGTGCTGTACATGACACCCATCTTCCATTCAAAATCTACCCACAAATACGACACCATTGATTATTATGCCATCGACCCTTCCTTCGGTACTACCGAGGATTTGGTGGAGTTGGTTGAAATGGCGCACAATATGGGCCTGCGTGTGGTGCTGGATGCGGTGTTCAATCATTCCGCACCGGAATTCTTTGCGTTTCGTGATTTGGAGAAGAATTGGGAAAACACGCCCTATCGGGACTGGTACTATACCAATGGAAAGCCCAAGCGCCCCAAGCTCCGCCTGGTCAAGCCTAATTACAAATGCTTCAGCTATTTTGGCGGCATGCCCAAGCTGAATCTTGAAAATGATGAAACGGCTCGATATTTTATTGACCTGGCGCTGTACTGGATGCGCACGGCTAAAATTGACGGCTGGCGGCTGGATGTGGGCGATGAGGTGTCCCATTATTTCTGGCGGCGATTCCGTAATGCACTGAAAGCTGAGTTCCCCGAGGCTCTGATTGTGGGCGAGGTGTGGCATTATGCTGCGGATTTTTTGCAGGGCGACAACTGGGACAGCGTGATGAATTATCCTTTCTTAAACGCAGTGATGGATTTCGTTGCGGAGGAGAACATCAGTGCTTCTGAGTTTTTGAATGAGCTGGGATTCCTGCGAGGCAATTTGAACAACGCCTGCCATAGTGTCTTGTGGAATTTGCTGGATAGTCACGACACGCCTCGTGCGCTGCATCGCTGCGGCGAAAACAAGGACAAGATGAAGCTGATGGTGGCCATTCAGCTGCTGCTGCCGGGTATGCCGTTCCTGTACTACGGCGATGAAGTTGGCATGACCGGCGGACGAGATCCGGATTGCCGCCGCGGTATGCTTTGGGATGAGAATCGGCAGGACAAGGATATGTTCCGCTACTATCAGCGGCTGATTGAGATTCGCAAGCAGAATCCGGTACTGACGGAGGGGGATGCTCAACGCTCCACTGCCGATGATGAAAACGGTGTGGTGAGCATAAAGCGTGGTGACTTGACACTGCTGTTCCACGGCCGCAGTGGTACAGCGCAGGTGAGCGCTGGCGGAGTGGATTTGCTTACCGGTGAGCCCTTCGATGGCACGTTGGGCAGCTATCAGGCGGCAGTCATAAAAGCATAAAATAAACGCCTCGGAGCTGCGGCTACGAGGCGTTTAACAGGTTCTATGTCAATAGTTGGGGTAGAGCCAAAATAGAATAATTTTTACGATTACAATCATTGAGTGCCGTTAATTGCTTCTTGAATTTCTTCAAGAGTTACAGAGCCAACCGCTTTATAGGTGATGATTCCATTTTCGTCAAGTAGAATGGTGATTGGCCAAGTGGTTTTTCCACCCATGGCTTTAAAGAATCCTTCGCCCGATACATCACGGCAATAGACTATGCCTGTGTCAGCGGGTAGATTCTGGCCAATCCAAGCAGGAATATCCGTGCCGAATTCTTCGTAGGAGTGGACGGCGATTATATCCAAATCATCGCCGTAGGTGCCCTTCAGAGTTGGGAGGACGGTTTGCAGCATCTGTGTTCCGATAGGGTCAAAACAGTACCAGAAGTTGATGAGGGTTGCTTTGCCTCGGCTGCTGTTGGAATTGATGGTTCCTTCTTCAAAATACATCGTTATGTCGTATTCAGGGCACACATTGCCAACCTCAGACCCGATAGAAGGGGCTTCCGGCTTATTGTTCGGCGATTCCGGAAGGGGGGCATCGGAGAGTAGACCGTCGATGACAGCGCTCATTTCCTTGAAGGTGGTGGAGCCGATGGCCTTGTACTGGATAATTCCTTCCTTGTCAAGAATTACGGTGATGGGCCATGCGGAGGTGCCACCCATGTTCTTGAAGAAGGTATCACCCTCTACGTCGCGGCAGTGGATGAACCCAGCGTCGGTAGGTAGATTTTTGTTGATCCATGCGGGGATATCTTGCCCGAATTCTTCGTAGGAGTGAACTACGATAATCTCCACGTCATCGCCGTAGGTTTCCTGCAGAGCGGGAAATTCGGTTTGCAGCTCGTGGACGCAGGCGCTACAATAGATATACCAGAAATTCACCACAGTAATTTTGCCACGCCCGTGGCTGGCATTGATGGTGCCCTCCTCGAAGTACAGGGGCATATCGTAGTCAGGGCACTGGTTTCCAAGCTCGCCGCCCACGGTAATCACTTTGCCGTCATCACCGATGATGGTCTGGGATTCAATGGGCTTCGGATCCTTGTGTACAAAATTGAAGTAGTACAACGTACCCGCCAGCACTGCCAGCATGGACAGTCCTACAATCAGGCGGGCGATTTTGGTTTTCTTGGGCAGGGGAGTGCCGGGGGCATCGCAGGGATCAACGTTCAGAGGCTTGGTATTGGGACGGCCACCGATTTCGTTGGGGGCCAGAAGAATCTTGGGCCCCTTGTAGCTGATGGCGTTGGTGGGACAGACATTGACGCAGCGGCCGCAGCTGATGCACTCGTGGTCGCCCACCTTCTTAACATCCATCCGGCATTCGCCCACGCATAGTCCGCAATCAACACATTTCGATTTGTCCAGCTTCATGCCAAGGAAGGAGATTTTGTTGAACAGTCCGTAAATGGCGCCTAGCGGGCAGAAGAATCGGCAGAAGAACCGGTAAATGAAAATCGCGCCTACGATAAAGCCCACCAGCAGCAGGAACTTCCATGTAAACAGGGGGCCCAGCATTCCCAGCAAACCTTCGTTTTTCTCATTGGTCAACAATCCGCCTGCGCCCAGTAGCGTGCCGGAGGGGCAAATATATTTGCAGAATCCGGGCAGTGGCAGCTTTCCGGCGTACAGCAGCGGAATGATAACAACAAAAACTATCAGCAGGATGTACTTGAGATAGGAGGCGCTGCGGGTCAGGCGGTTCTTTTTGACCTTCGGAGTCTTGACCTTGTACAGCAGATCCTGAATCAATCCGAAGGGACACAAAAATCCGCAAATCCATCGGCCGAACAAGAATCCGTACAGCAGTAGGATACCGAAGATGTAGTAGGGGAGCTTGGTGTTGGTGGCGTTCAGTGCGTTTTGCAGAGCGCCCAGGGGGCAGGCACCCACCGCACCGGGACAGGAGTAGCAGTTCATGCCGGGAACGCAGGCATATTTCGACTTGCCCATGTAGATGTAGCCGCTGCCAAAGCCCTTCAGATTGGCGTTCGTCAGCAAAGCGGCGTATAGCTGAATGATGCGGCGCTTTGTGGGCTTATGGGCGGCCCACCATTGGCGCAATGATTTTTTCTCTTTCGTCGTATTTTCCATATCAACCCAGTCCTATACATTCTGTGCAGATTTTGATGGCTTTCGTCAAAACGTCCTCGGCGCTGCCGTTGAAGATGCCGACCACAATAAATACCAGTGCCAGTGCCAGACCGGCGAATCGAATGAGGTTCAAGGGCAGCTTCCGCTCTGGCTTTTCGGTGACCGCGGCGGAGCCTTGGCCTCTGTTGGCGACAAGAATTTGCTTGTAGGCGGCGGCTTGACGCTTGTAGCTGCTGGATACCAGTAGAGCGCAAACATAGCACAGCACCAGCCCAATCAGGGCAGGGGGTAGCACAATCAGCGCAGCGGCCTGAATTTCAGCGGTGGGGTCGATGCCGGAGAAGTTGTTCTTATTAAGTAGGTAAAGGGCGGGAAACACCATCAATCCGGCGTATACCAGACCGGTGCCAATCGTCAGAATCAGGCGCAGATTTTTCTCACGATTAATGGCGGGACTGACGGGATGGCCGGCCTTTTTCGCCATTTTTTGCATGAGGATGCGCTGATTGTGAATGGCTCTGGGTTTTCCTTTATCCACAGGAAGCAGTAGATGCAAAAGGAAACCGGCCACAATAAATCCTCCGGTGACGACAATCAGAACAAACATTTCCTGAAGCTTTTCTCCCACGGAGGCTCTGGTGTAGGGGTGGTCACCACTTTGATAGATTTCCCAGCAGGAAATCATCAGCATGATTGCTAAAGCGATAATCAGTACGGAGGCAATGCAACCAAAAACCAAATGGATGGTTTTTGCGGCTTTATTATCCATAAGCGAATCCGCTCTGCGCCGGACGCAGACCTTTCTATATCATAATATACAATTATAGCATAGTGACCCTAATGCCGTCAAGCGTAGAGCAGAGGGGTCGGCGGAATATTTCCTGGGAAATAATTTAAAATAGTACTTGATTTTTGGAAAAGGCTATGCTATAATACATCGGTCTGAAATCAAGGTGGGTCCTCTGCGCATGACGCATGAACGCCTAATATTTAAGGAGGACAAAGTTATGGATCTTGTAAAGGCTCTGAACAGCCAGTACATGAAGGAGGAGCTGCCCGAGGCTAAGGTCGGTGACACCGTTCGTGTGCATGTTCGCATTAAGGAAGGTTCCCGTGAGCGTATTCAGGTGTTTGAAGGAACTGTTATCGCTCGCAAGCATGGTGGCATCACCGAGACTATCACCGTTCGCCGTATTTCCTACGGTGTCGGTTGTGAGAAGGTGTTCCCCCTGCACTCTCCCAATGTTGCTATGATTGAGACCGTCCGCAAGGGTAAGGTCCGCCGTGCCAAGCTGTACTACCTGCGTGAGCGCTTCGGCAAGGCCGCTAAGGTCAAGGAGAGAGTCTAATTTCCAACTTCATAAAAAAAGAGGGCTTGGCCCTCTTTTTTTATTTGCCTGAAACTGATAAAAAAAGCTAGTGAATTTACAAATAGTTCTTTCCTTTTGAGTACAAAACGTGTATAATAGTATGGCTATTATTGTGTCCGGAGGGGATAGTCGTGGGGAAATTTGAACGCAGAACGGATAATACAAAGAAAACACCGTCTACATGGCAGCAAAAATTACTAATGGATTTGCATGATATCCTGTTTGTATTGGCTGGTTTTATGCTCATTTATATGCTCTTTTTCCGCGTTGTGGTGGTGGAAGGTGATTCCATGAAGTCCACTTTGCTGGACGGCGACCGGTTGTTGCTTTTGAGCAATGTTGTGTATCAAGAGCCTCAGCAGGGTGATATCATCGTGGCCAGAAAGAATTCTTTTCGTGGTGGCGAATGCGTCGTAAAGCGTGTCATTGCCACCGAGGGACAGACTGTCGCCATCGACGATGGCATCGTGGTGGTTAATGGCGTGGAACTGGATGAGCCTTATCTGCGTGAGGGTTTGCTGACGGACATTAAGAGCAATTCTGTCACGTTCCCTCTGGTGGTTGGGGAAGGTCAGGTGTTCGTGCTGGGCGATAACCGTGGTGCGTCCCTTGACAGCCGAAGCCGTGAGTTGGGCCTGATTGACGAGCGGCAGATTCTTGGTAAAGCCATTTTCCTGATGATGCCCGGAAACGACGGTGGCCATCAGCAGCCGGATTATAATCGAGTTGGAGTAGTGAATTGATGGAACGAGATCAGATGAATATTCAGTGGTATCCCGGTCACATGACCAAAACCCGCCGGCAAATCGAAGCGGATTTGAAGCAGGTGGATGCGGTGTGTGAGATTGTGGATGCCCGTATTCCCATTTCCAGCCGAAATCCGGATATCGACAGCATTTGCGCCAACAAGCCCCGCATTATGATTCTTAATCGGATGGATTTGGCGGATCCCAACGCCACAGCCCGTTGGGCGGATTACTATCGTACCCAAGGAAAGGCGGCGGTGCCCACGGACTGCAAGAGTCGTCGGGGCATCAACGCATTTACGCCGGCTGTGCGGCAGGTGTTAAAGGAAAAGTTGGAGCGGGATTCTGCCCGTGGCATGAATCGCTCTCTGCGTGTCATGATTGTGGGCATTCCAAACGTGGGAAAATCCACTTTAATCAACCAGATTTCCGGCCGTAAGGGCGCCAAGGCGGAGAACCGCCCCGGTGTCACCCGTGGCAAGCAGTGGGTCACCGTGGATGGGGGGCTGTTGCTTTTGGATACCCCCGGTATCCTCTGGCCTAAATTTGATGACCCCAATGTGGGCATGATGTTGGCCTATACCGGTGCGGTGAAGGAGGGAATCCTTGATGTCGAGGAGCTTTCCTGTCACCTGATGGAGCTGCTTTGGAAGCGTTATCCTCAGGCCATTATCGATCGTTACGGCATTGAGGCAGAGCCGGATACCCCCGGCTATGAGCTTCTGGAAAAGGCCGGCAAGAAGCGTGGCTATCTGCTGTCCCGTGGCATGATTGACACGGAGCGGATGGCCAAGGTGCTGTTAGACGAGTATCGGGCGGGCAAGCTGGGACGCTTTACGCTGGAGTTGCCGGAGGATGTAAAATGAGCGAGATTAATATGTGGGAGATTGAAAGCTCCCATTATGAAAAGGGAATCAAGCTGATTTGCGGCGTGGACGAGGCGGGGAGAGGCCCGCTGGCCGGCCCTGTCTGTGCGGCGGCGGTGATTTTGCCGCCCAATGTGGATATCCCCGGTCTGAACGACAGCAAGAAGCTGTCCGATAAGCGCCGACGGGAGCTGTTTCCCATCATCAAGGAGCAGGCTGTTGCCTATGGCATCGGTCTTGCCAGCCATGAGGAAATCGACCAAATCAATATCCTGCAGGCCACTTATCTGGCCATGGAGCGTGCGCTGGCTGCACTGGCAATCAAGCCGGAGCTGGCGTTGATTGACGGCAACCGTGCCAAAGACTTTGGACTTCCCGTAGAAACTGTTGTCAAGGGCGATAGTCGCAGCGCCAGCATTGCCGCTGCGTCCATTTTGGCGAAAGTGACCCGTGACGATTTGATGGAAAAGGCGGCGGAAGAATATCCCCAGTATCAATTTGAGATACATAAGGGATATGGCACCAAGGCCCATTATGCCGCTCTGACAGCTCACGGTCCCAGCCCCATTCACCGGATGACCTTCCTCAAGAAATTCTATGGGGAGAAATAATCTTGCCGGAAGCTGGGGAGAGGCGCTGGCGGCAGAGTACCTGCGAAAAAAGCGATATAAAATCGAAGCGGCTGGCTATCGGTGCCGGTTTGGGGAGATTGATATTATTGCCCGCAATAAGTCGTTTTTGGTGTTTGTGGAGGTGAAGCTGCGCAAATCCGGCAGCTTTGCACAGGCGCTGGAGTATGTGGACATCTGGAAACAGGACCGCCTGCGCACCACCGCAGCGATGTATCTTGCCCAGAATCCCACAGCCTTGCAGCCACGCTTCGATGTTATCGAAATCTATGCCCCTGAGGGCATCATGACGAAAAAACCGGAAATTCATCATATGGAGGATGCGTTTCAATGAACATACCTGTATTCGACCTGCACTGTGATACCGCCTGTGCCCTGTTGGGCAGCGACCGGAACAGTGCCGGTTCTCTGCGCAAAAATCAGCTCCATATTGATTTGGAGCGGGCAAAGAAGCTGGCCGGCTACGCCCAGTGCTTCGCCTGCTATACTTCGCCTTTGATGGAGGGCGTTACCCCTGTTGTGATGTTTGAGCGGGAGCTTGCCACCATCCAGCGGGAAATTGAGTGCAATAAGCGTCTTATTTCCATTGCCTATACGCCGGAGGATATTCGTGCAAACCGTGAAAAAGGGAAGATGTCCGCCATTTTGACCATTGAGGGTCCTGCTGGCTTTGGCTATGCGCCGGAGCTGCTGGAGGATTTGAGCCTAATCGGTTTTCGTATGACCACTCTGACGTGGAACGAAAAGAACCCTCTGGCTGGCTCCCACCTGACCGGTGGTGGCCTGACAGATCAGGGCAGAGAATTCGTGAAGGAAGCCCAGCGGCTGGGGATGCTGATTGATGTAAGTCATCTCAGCGACGAGGCGTTTTTCAATATTATGGACATGACGCAGATGCCCATTGTGGCATCCCATTCTAACAGCCGCCGAATTTGCGACGTGAGTCGAAATCTAACCGACGATATGTTCCGAGCCATTTGCGCCACCGGCGGTGTGGTTGGTTTCAACCAATGCGATGCGTTCGTGGGTGAGAATCCCACGCTGGATACTGCCTGCGACCACATACTGCATTGGGTTGAGTTGGATTCTGAGTGTACCCACATTGCCTTGGGTGCAGATTTGGACGGCTGCGACAGTCTTACCGGCGGCTTTGATGGTGTGCAAAGCTATCCTGCTTTGGCGCAGCGCCTGCTGGAGCGTGGCCTGACAGAACAGATGATCGAGAATATTTTCTGGAATAATGCCATGGGGGTGTTTGAAAAGTGCTGTATGTAACCACCAGAAGTAAGCATGATGTGGTGACGGCGCCGATTACACTGCGCAACGACCGTGCATCGGACGGGGGGATGTATGTGCCCTTCCGGATGCCCACCTTGGAGCGGGAGCAGATTACCGCCTTAGGCAAAAGGAGCTTCGGCGAGAATGTTGCAGGTATTCTGGAACTGTTTTTCTCTGTGAAATTGACGGGCTGGGATGTGGATATGGCCATTGGTCGCCGTCCATGTCTGCTTAAACCCATGAATTACCGCATCATCGTTGCGGAACTGTTCCGCAACATGGATGGGGATGTGGATCGCCTGATTCAGACGCTTTCCGCAATGATCCATCCCGATAAAGAAATTATCGGTGCACCGTCTGAATGGTCCCGCGTGGCAGTGCGAATTGCTCTGCTGTTTGGCATCTACGGAGAGCTTCTTCGCACAGAGCAGATTCGCTCCGATACGCCGGTCAATGTTGCAGTGTCCGTGGGGGATTTTTCCGGCCCCATGGCCGCATGGTACGCTCGCCAAATGGGTCTGCCCATCGATACGGTCATTTGCGGCTGCAATGAAAACGGCGGCCCCTGGGAGCTGCTACATCGGGGTGAGTTGGATGCGGATGCCCAGACCATCGAAACTGCTACCTCCGAATGTGACTATGCCATTCATCCTGCGCTGGAGCGGCTGATTTGCGGCGCCTGCGGTCAGGAGGAGGCCATGCATTTCTGTTGGAGTGTTACCGAGGGAGGCAATTATGTGCCGGAGCCGGCGGTGTTTAACGCCATCCGCAAGGGGATGTTCGCCGCCGTAGTCAGCCATGTTCGTGTGGAAACCATCATCCCCAGCGTCTATCGTACCAATCAATATATTCTTGCCCCTTATTCTGCCTTAGCCTACGGGTCACTGGCAGATTATCGTTCCCGTACCGGTGGCAGCAGCCTGACCATTCTGCTGGCGGAAAAGAGTCCTTTGAATTCCGGAAAAGCGGTGGCGGATAGTATGTGCATCACCGTATCGGAGCTTCGCCAGAGATTGACGGAGGTTTGACCATGGCCCTGTACGCAATCGGCGACCTGCACCTGAGTTTTGGCGTCAATAAGCCAATGGACGTATTCGGTGGGAACTGGATAGGGTATATGGATAAACTACAAGAGGGGTTGTCTGTGATTGGCCCCGAGGATACCACAGTCCTTTTGGGAGATTTGAGTTGGGCGCTGGATTTTGCCGGAGCTAAGGCGGATTTTGCCTGGATTGACCAGATTCCCGGGCGGAAGATTATTCTAAAGGGAAACCACGATTATTGGTGGAGTACCGCTGCGAAATTCTACAAATTCTGCGAAGAAAACGGGTTTTCTAACCAGTTCATTCTTAATAATAACTGCTATGAATACGGGGATTGGGCCATTTGCGGCACCCGTGGATGGTTCTTTGAGGAGGAACGCTCCGGCCAGCACGATGAAAAGGTGTTCAAGCGGGAGTTGATTCGTCTGGAGGCATCCCTGCAGGCGGCAGGGGAGCGGCGGAAGCTGGTATTTCTCCATTATCCCCCTCGCTACAAGGGCTATCAGTGCGACGAAATTTTGGAATTGCTTCAAAAATATCAGGTTCGCCGGTGTTTTTACGGCCATCTTCACGGCCCAAGCCACAAGCTAGCCATGGAGGGTTTGTGGGATGGTATAGAATTCCGGCTGGTTTCTGCTGATTTTTTGGATTTTCAGCCATTTCTTGTTTGCGAATAAAGAAATTTATAAAAAACAGTGGACAATCTGTACTTTCTTTGCTAAAATACTACAGTTGCAAACTATGTACTTTAATATCCGTGTCAAACGGACTTATCTAGGAGGAACATCAACATGAATGTGAAGAACATCGAAAAGAACGGCAATCAGGCCACTATCATCGTGGAAATCAGCAAGGATCTGATGGAGAAGGGCGTCAACGCCGCTTACATGAAGGCTCGCAAGCAGATTCAGATTCCCGGCTTCCGTAAGGGCAAGGCCCCCCGTAAGATGATTGAGGCCATGTACGGCGCTCACGTTTTCTATGAAGACGGTCTGGAGGAGATTTTCCCCGAGGTTTACGAGGAAGCTGTTGTGAAGCAGGATGTGAAGGCCATCGGCCGTCCCAGTCTGACCGATATGAATATCAACGATGATGGCTCTGTTACCATCACCATCTCCACCGATGTTTATCCCGAGGTTACTCTGGGCGATTACAAGGGCCTGGAGGTCGAAAAGACCGAGGCTTCGGTTTCCGACGAGCAGGTGCAGGCCGAGCTGGATCGCATGGCTCAGAATGTTGCTTCTACCGAAACTGTTGAGCGCGCCGCTCAGATGGGCGACACTGCCAATATCGACTTCGAGGGCTTCGACAATGGCGTTCCCTTCGATGGTGGCAAGGGCGATAACTTCGACCTGAAGCTGGGTTCCGGCTCCTTCGTCCCCGGCTTTGAGGAGCAGATTGTTGGCATGACCGCCGGCGAGGAGAAGGACATCGACATCACCTTCCCCGAGGATTACCATGCTGAGCTGGCTGGCAAGCCCGTTGTGTTCCATGTGAAGCTGAACAAGGTCGTTGAAACTGTGGTTCCCGCACAGGACGATGAGTTCGCCAAGGACGTTTCCGAGTTCGACACTCTGGAGGCTCTGAAGGCTGATATCCGTGCCAAGGCTCTGGAAGCTGCCCAGAAGCAGGCTGATTCCGCTTTCGAGCAGGCTTGCGTTGAGAAGGCCGCTGAGAACACCACCGTGGAGTTGCCCAAGGCTTTGATTGAGTCCGAGCTGGACACTCAGATGGAGCGCTTCGGCTACCAGCTGCAGATGAGCGGCTACTCCGTGGAGCAGTACGCTAAGATGATGGGCGGCGACCTGTCCACCATGCGTAATGCTTTCCGTCCCGCCGCTGAGAAGCAGGCCAAAATCAACGTCACTCTGGAGAAGATTGGCGAGGTCGAGAACATCGAGGTGTCAGAGGAAGACATCAACGCCGAGTTCGAGGCTCTGGCCGCTCAGTACCAGCTGGATATTGAGAAGGTCAAGTCCATGGTTCCCGCTGAGGAAATCACTGCCAGCCTGAAGAACCGCAAGGCCATCAAGGTCATTGTTGACAGCGCTGTGGCTGTCGCCCCCAAGGCCGAATAATATTTGAGGAATAAGCTTCCTCATTGATGGTTAGAATGTTTCAAGCCCTATGAAAGGAGACATCACCATGGCACTAGTTCCTTATGTTGTCGAGCAGACCAGCCGCGGCGAGCGTAGCTATGACATTTTCTCCCGTCTGCTGAACGACCGTATCATTTTCCTGTCCGAGGAGGTCAACGATGCTACCGCTAGCTTGGTGGTTGCACAGCTTCTGTATCTGGAGGCCCAGGACCCGGATAAGGATATCCAGTTTTATATCAACAGCCCCGGCGGCAGTGTCACTGCCGGTATGGCCATCTACGATACCATGCAGTACATCAAGTGCGATGTTGCCACCATTTGCGTGGGCATGGCGGCTTCCATGGGTGCATTTTTGCTGAGTGCCGGCACCAAGGGCAAGCGTATGGCTCTGCCCAATTCTGAAATCATGATTCACCAGCCCAGCGCCGGTACTCAGGGTCAGATTACCGATATGGCCATCCACATGAAGCGCTTGCAGACCATCAAGGAGCGGATGAACCGCATCATGGCTGAAAACACTGGCAGAACCGTGGAGGAGGTCACCGCCGCTTGTGAGCGTGACAACTTCTTGTCTGCTGAGGAGGCCCTGTCCTTTGGTCTGATTGACCGTGTGCTGGACCGTCATTGATAAAGAAAGGCAGGCAATCCTACCATGGCGAATCATGACGAACAGCAGCCCATCCGTTGCTCCTTCTGCGGCAAGCGGGAGGGGCAGGTGCAAATGATTGCCGGCCCCGGAGTGTGCATTTGCGGTGAGTGTGTTCAGGCCTGCAGCGAGCTGCTGCTGGATTTGGAAGAAGAACGCAGCGGGATTCCCGGGCTGGAATCCCTGCCTACCCCCATGGAGATCAAGACCTTCATGGATGGCTACATCGTGGGTCAGGAGGAGGCGAAGATTGCCCTCTCCGTGGCAGTATATAACCATTATAAGCGCATCAATCTGGACTCCGGCTCTGATGTGGAGCTGCAAAAGAGTAATATTTTGCTCATCGGCCCCACCGGTTCCGGTAAGACCTTGTTTGCCCAGACACTTGCCAAGATTCTCAATGTTCCCTTTGCCATCGCCGATGCTACCACCTTGACAGAGGCTGGCTATGTGGGCGATGACGTAGAGAATATTCTGGTGCGTCTGTTGCAGGCGGCAGATTTTGATGTTGACTTGGCTCAGCGTGGCATTATCTACATTGATGAAATGGATAAGATTGCCCGCAAGAGTGAAAACACGTCAATTACCCGTGACGTTTCCGGCGAAGGTGTCCAGCAGGCTCTGCTGAAGATTCTGGAGGGAACGGTTTCCAATGTGCCCCCTCAGGGCGGCCGGAAGCATCCCCAGCAGGAAACTATCAGCGTAGACACTTCCAACATTCTGTTCATTTGTGGCGGTGCTTTTGATGGCCTTGAAAAGATTATTGAGGCTCGTACCGATAAATCCGCCATCGGCTTTGACGCACCGGTTGAGAGCCGTAAGAATCGGGATGTTGGCAAGATTCTGGCGCAGGTTGAGCCTCACGATTTACTGAAATTCGGTATCATTCCGGAGCTGGTTGGCCGCTTGCCGGTGATTACCTGCCTGGATAGCCTGAAAAAAGAGGATTTGGTCCGAATCCTTGTGGAACCCAAGAACGCCCTGACCAAGCAGTATCAAAAGCTGCTGGAGATGGACGATGTGGAGCTGGAAATCCAGCCGGAGGCGCTGGAGGCGGTAGCCCAGAAGGCCATTGACCGTCAAATCGGTGCCAGAGGACTGCGGGCCGTGATGGAAAAGGCTATGACGAAAATCATGTATTCGATTCCGTCTGACCTGACCATCCGTAAGGTAACCATCACGCCTGAATGTATTGCGGGAGGAGAACCTCTGATTGAGCGTACCCCTGATTCTCCTCGAGCTAAAAAGAAATAATAATCAATAAGGGGGTAGATATCTACCCCCTTATTCGTCCAATACGAAGGAAGGTGAACAGTATGGGCGAACAATTATATTCCGGCGAACTTCCAATTATGGCCATGCGTGGTATGGTGGTGTTTCCCGGGCAGGCTGTGCATTTCGATGTTGGTCGTGCAAAATCCGTCAAGGCAATGGAACAGGCCATGAATGGCGACCGACATATTTTCTTGATTCCTCAGAAGGATATTATGACCGATGATCCGGATATGGAGGACTTCTATTCCATCGGAACCGTCGTGAAGATTTCGCAGGTGCTTCGGCCGCAGGATGGGGCAGTGCGTGTGCTGGTCAAGGGCATCTGCCGCGGTCGCATCCGTCAGCTTATCCGACGGGAGCCTTATTTGTTTGGTGAAATTGCTGGTATTCCAGAGTCAGAAACCATCGATACCCCCCGCAACCATGCGCTGTGCCGTGAGGCCATCGCAGCCTATGGGGCGTATCTGGACGTTTCGGAGTTTCCCGGCCAGAATGTGATGCTGCGCATCATGACATCCTCGGATCCTTCCGCAATTGCAGATGCTATTGCCCAGAATTCCGGCATGGATTTTATGGATAAAGCGGCATTGCTTTGTAATTTGGATCCTGTCCGCCGTTTGGAGAAAACCCTGCGGCTGCTGAGCCGTGAGATTCAGATGCACCGCATCAGCGAGGATATCCAATCCCGAACCCATGCGAATATCGACCAGCACCAGCGGGAGTATTTCCTCCGTGAAAAAATGAAGGTCATCCGTGAGGAGCTGGGCGAGGAGGACGAGGATAGCGAGTTCTCTGAATATGAAAAAAAGATTCGATTGCTTTCCTTGGACGAGGAATCTGAAAACAAGCTGTGCAAGGATTTGAGTCGGCTTAAAAAGCAGCCCTTCGGCTCTGCGGAGGCGTCAGTCCTGCGCAATTATCTGGATGTGGTTCTGGATTTGCCTTGGCATAAGCGTACCAAGGAGCGTGTCAGCGTAGAGGCTGCCTCCAAGGTGCTGGAGAAAGACCATTATGGCATGGAAAAGGTGAAAGAGCGGATTCTGGAAACCATTGCTGTTCGGCAAATGGCTCCCCAGATGCCGCCCCAGATTATCTGTCTGGTGGGCCCTCCCGGTGTTGGTAAAACTTCTATTGCCTATTCCATCGCCCGTGCGTTGAATCGTAAGCTTGCCCGAATTTCTTTGGGCGGTGTCCGGGACGAAGCGGATATACGAGGCCATCGGAAAACATATGTTGGTGCCATGCCCGGTCGCATTATGACTGCAATGACACAGGCGGGAACGAAGAACCCGTTGCTGTTGCTGGATGAAATCGATAAAATGGCCATGGATTACCGAGGAGATCCCTCGGCAGCCCTGTTAGAAGTGCTAGATGCGGAGCAGAATAAGACCTACCGTGATCATTTTGTGGAGATTCCCTTTGATTTGTCTGAAGTCATGTTCATCACCACTGCCAATACACTGGATACTGTATCCCGTCCCTTGCTGGATCGGATGGAGGTCATCGAACTGGAATCCTATACTGACGAAGAAAAGCTGATGATTGCCAGAAATCATCTGATTCCCAAGCAAATCAGCAAGCACGGTCTGAAAAAAGCGCAACTGAAAATTTCCGATGATGGAATCCGTGAAATTATCGGCTGCTATACCCGTGAATCCGGTGTTCGGAATCTGGAGCGGTGTTTTGCTGACATTTGTCGTAAGGTGGATAGAAAGCTCTTATCCGATGAAGTTGTGAATAAAGTCACCATCAAAGAGGATGATGTGGCGGAATATCTGGGCGTTCGGAAATTCCTGCCGGATCGAATGAGTGGCACGGATCAGATTGGTCTGGTGACCGGTCTTGCGTGGACTGCTGTCGGCGGCGAAACGCTGGAGGTAGAGGTCAATGTGATGGACGGCAGCGGCAAGCTGGAGCTTACCGGAAATCTTGGTGACGTGATGAAGGAATCCGCCCATGCAGCCTTGAGTTATATCCGTGCTAATGCCCAGCAGCTTGGAATTCCCACGGACTTCTATAAAACCAAAGATATACACGTACATTTTCCTGCCGGTGCTGTGCCGAAGGACGGCCCTTCTGCTGGCGTGACGGTCACCACTGCCATGGTGTCGGCCCTGACCAATACGCCTGTTCGGCGTGATGTGGCCATGACCGGCGAGATTTCCATCCGTGGTCGTGTGCTTCCCATTGGTGGCCTGAAAGAAAAAACCATGGCGGCACTGCGCCATGGTGTTACGACGGTCATTATTCCTGAGGACAACCGACGGGATTTGGAGGAAATCGACCAGACTGTGCGCAAAGCCCTGCACTTTGTGACCGCCAGCACGGTGGACACTGTGCTTGATACGGCCTTGAAGCGGTCGGAGGTTGCGGAAGAACCCATTTTGAGCGACTTGTCCGGTGCGGTAAAGTCAGGACGGCAGCCGGCGCTCATCCGCCAGTAAGGAGGAACCATGAATCTTCATAATGTGGAATTTCTGATTTCTGCGGCGGCACCGAAGGATTTTCCCTGTAATCGTTTGCCGGAAATCGCATTTGCCGGTAAATCCAATGTGGGTAAATCCTCGGTCATCAATCGGATCCTCAACCGAAAGAACTTTGCCAGAGTTGGTGAAAAGCCGGGAAAAACGATTCATGTCAACTATTTTACAGTGGATAAATGCTGCTATTTCGTGGATCTCCCGGGCTACGGCTATGCACAGGTTTCTCAAAAGGAGAAGGAGCGCTGGGGCAAACTGATGGAGGACTATTTCGCTGCCGACCGCATCGATTTGGGTATTCTGATTGTGGATCATCGCCACGCTCCCACCAACAATGATATTACCATGGCTCGCTGGTTTATCGATAGTGGCTGCCCTTTTGTGGTGGTGGCCAACAAGCTGGATAAGGTGAAAAAAAGCCAGATTCAGTCCACTTTGGATACCATTCGTGAGGACTTAGAATTGCCGGCAGATTGTCCCATCATCTCTTTTTCTGCGGAAAAAGGTGACGGAAAGGATCAACTTTTGAATTACATTTACAGTGCAGTAGAATGAAAATATCCCACAGCCGATAGGCTGTGGGATTCGTCTATATCAGGCGTTTTCTGCTTTGGCTTGTTTCAGAGCTTGAGCCAGCTGGTCGGGGCAGGAGGTGGACTTCATACCGCATTTGGTGCCCTCGATGCGGGCGATGACCTCGTCGATATCCATGCCCTCCACGAGAGATGCAATGCCCTTCAGGTTGCCGTTGCAGCCGCCGAAGAACTGGACGTTGCGCACCTTGTTATCCTCGACCTCAAAGCGAATCATCTGGGAGCAAACGCCCCGTGTTTTGTAGGTGTATTCCATAATCATAAATCCTTTCTTATTGAATGATGTCCATCATTGTTGCTCCGACCAGCTTCGCCAGCGCCTCCGGCGGTAAAATCATCTGATGGCCTCTTGCACCGGCCGATACGGCGATTTCGTCCCATAGGATGCAGGTTTCGTCGATAAAGGTCGGGTATCGTTTCCTCATGCCGACCGGGCTGCAACCCCCACGGATATAGCCGGTTAGAGCTAGCAATTCCTTTACGGCCACCAGCTCGATTTTTTTGTCACCGGCGGCTTTTGCGGCTTTTTTTAAATCCAGTTCGCAGCAAACAGGAATGCAAAAAACATTGATTCCTGTGCGCTCGCCTCGGGCTACAAGGGTTTTGAATACCTGCTCTGCAGGCATTCCAACGGCGGCAGCGGCGTGTAGGCCGCTCAAATCCTTTTCGTCGAACTCGTAGAACGCTTCGCGGCAAGGGATTTTTGCCTGCTCCACCAGTCGAATCGCATTTGTTTTATCTGCCATAATATCACCATAGCCATTATACTGTAAAACTTCTATCGTTTCAAGAGTGAATCATCTCCAAAGAAAGGGGATATCCTAACAAAAAAACAGGAGGTTCTGTATGTACGATAATAAAGATGCGGAAATTAAGAAAGAGGAGCGGGAGCAGATCCTGGAGCTGGGAGCGGATGTCACCAAAAGTGCTGCCGGAAATATCTACACCTTGACCATCATTGGACAGGTGGAAGGGCATCAGGTGGCGCCGGAAACGGTAAAGACCACCAAGTACGAGCACGTGCTTCCCTTGTTGGCAGGGATAGAGGAAAGCGAGGACATCGATGGATTGCTTCTGCTTTTGAACACTGTCGGCGGTGATATCGAAGCGGGGCTGGCCATTGCTGAAATGATTGCGGGCATGAAAAAGCCTACGGTATCCTTGGTACTGGGCGGCGGTCATTCCATTGGCATTCCGCTGGCGGTATGCACCAAAAAAAGTTTCATCACCCCCACTGCCAGCATGACCGTCCATCCCGTTCGCATGACCGGATTGGTGGTAGGTGCTCCTCAAACATTTCGGTATTTTCAGCGGATTCAGGAACAGATTGCGGATTTTGTGACCAGCAACTCCAAAATTTCACGAGAAAAATTTGAACAATATATGATGGCAACGGGGGAGATGGCTACTGACGTGGGCACCATTCTCTACGGCAAGGAGGCGGTTGCCTCTGGACTAATCGATAAGCTAGGCGGCCTGAGCGATGCACTGGGGGCGCTGCACAAGATGATTAAAAAGGAAAAATAAATGGTAGATATTTTCCGTGAAATATGATATGATTAGATGAAACGTATTGAAGGAGGTGCGCAGCGTGCTGGTTTCCGTGTTGCATAAATTTATAGTGGCAATGTTTTCCGGCTTCACGGAGTTTTTCTGTGTACCTGCGTTTCCCCATTTGATGCTGTATGAAACGTTGACCGGAACGAATCAGACAGATTCGATGCTGACCCTTGCGATTCATCTCGGTACGTTGCTGGCTGGTCTTGTGGCGTGTAAAAAGCGTTTGGTGTATCTGCTGCGTGCTGACCGGCAGGAGCGCAATACCCGTCGTCGCAAGAATCGCCATCTGGATATGAATGCCGTGATGGAAACAAAAATGCTGAAAACAGCGTTGATTCCCTTGCTTATCAGCCTCTTTTTCTACCGTCGTGCAGTGGCGTGGGTGGATGGCGTTGCGGCGCTGACCCTAACGCTTCTGCTGAACGGGGGCATTTTGTTTCTACCACGGATTCTGGCTCGTGGCAACAAAGACAGCCGTTCCATGAGCCCGTTGGACAGCTTCGTGATGGGCATTGGCGGTGCGCTAGCTGTAATTCCCGGCGTGTCCCGCATGAGCGGCCTGCTCACCGGCGGTATGGCACGGGGAACGGATCAAACCCATGCGCTGGAATATGCGCTGCTGCTGTCTGTTCCGGTGCTGATTGTGCTGGTTGGTTTTGATATTTATGCGGTCATCACGGCAAAGGTTGCGATAACCTTCCTGTGGCTGATGATTTGGCTGATAGCCGGAGCGATAGCCTTCGGGGCTGCGTATCTGGCCATATTATTCATGCGTTTTCTTGCCATGAGATCCGGTTTCTATTCCATCTGCTATTATAGCTGGGGAATGGCGCTGTTTTCTTTTGTGTTGTATCTGTTGATATAGGAGGTTCCAATGGCTGATACAAAACGTCCCTCACAGGCCCAGCGGGCGGCTGGAGCGAAGCGTAAATCCAGATCCGGTATAAAGAAAAAGCCTGCACCTGAAAAAAGTACATCTACTCCCAAAGCGACTCAAAAGCATGAAAAAACCGCAACCAGAATCCCTGTTCGATTCTTTTCCGCCGCTTTCTTTTTGATTGCGTTTGTGGTGTATATCATCATGCTGCTGCGACCGGATGGCTATGCGGTGCAGAAGTTCTATAAGTTCATTCTGGGCAGCTTTGGAAAAACAGTGTTCTATTTCTCCATTCCTGCTTTCTTGGCACTGTTTTATATCCATGCATTCAGCGGAAAACGACCGGTGAAAATGCGCACCATTTGCGCAATAGCGTTTGTTTTGATTTGTGGCTGTATTTCCCATCTGTTTACTTGTCAGGTAAGCCAACTGCCTTCCGGCAGTGAATTCTTCCGCGCCATGTATCGGGGGGGAGTTTACGGCACTACCGGCGGTGTGGTGTGTGGCTCCATCGGTACGGCACTTCGTTGGTTGTTTTTTGACTGGATTAGTCTGATTTTTCTTGGAATCGGTGCAGTTTTCACCTTATTGGGCGCATTTCAAATTACGGTTCCCAGTATTGTGCGTGCCATTGAGGATCGCCCCAAGGCCGCATGGGAAGCGGAGGAGAAACAGATGCGCCCTGAACCTGCTTCTGTGGTGGTCAATCATATCGCTTCGAAGCGAATCGAGATGATTGAGAATCGCCGCAAGGCAAAGGAAGAAAAGGTCAATATCGACATTCCCCTGGACGGCGAGGAGCCTCGGCCCAAGCGTAAGAAGCCTATGAATCCTAGAGCGAGGGATATTATCTCCCAGATCGACGATATTGAAGCACCTGTGGCTGCGGCGGAAAACTATGTTCAAGATGTGGATGATACGCTATTCAGTGGCTCCAAGCCTGCGGAAAAACGGAAGTCGCCGCCGAAGCGCCCTGTGTCCATGCCGAAGCAGGAGGAAATCCCTTCCACCACTGCCAGCGGGATGCCTTTATTGATTCCCGAGGATGATTTCATGGAGGAACCGGTGCCGGTTTCCGAACCTGTCCCTGAGTCGGTGGTAGCGGAGCCTGCCCCTGCCAAGGTAACTGCTAAGGAAGCTGCGGCATCTGCGGCAGAGGTTGCGGCGGAGATTGCGGAGAACGCCGCCATTGAGAAGCCAATCTATTGTTTCCCGCCATTGGATTTGCTGAAGCCTGCCAAGGGCGGTGCGGCGGATGGCACCGCAGAAATGCGTGAAAATACCCGCCGCTTGAATGAAACACTGGCCAGCTTTAAGATTGAAGCCCACATTATCAATGTGACCCGCGGCCCCAGCGTCACTCGCTATGAGGTAGAGCTGGAGAAGGGCGTTCGCTTGAATAAGCTGACCACTGTTGCGGACGATATTGCCTTGAGCCTTGGCGCATCGGGCGTGCGTATCGCCGCCGTCCCCGGTAAGATTTCCGTTGTGGGTATCGAGGTTCCCAATCGGGCGGTAACCACCGTTTCTCTGCGGGATGTGATTGGCTCCAGCGAGTTTAATAAGGCAAAGTCCAAATCCTCCTTTGCGGTCGGTAAGGACATCGGTGGCAATTGTATTGTTGGCAATATCGCCAAGCTTCCCCATATGCTCATTGCGGGTACCACCGGCTCTGGTAAGTCGGTGTGCATGAATTCCATCATCATCAGTCTGCTCTATAAGGCAAGTCCTGATGATGTGAAGCTGATTATGGTTGATCCCAAAATGGTCGAGCTTGGCATCTATAATGGTATTCCGCATTTGCTGATTCCTGTGGTGACGGATCCGAAGAAGGCCGCTGGTTCTCTGCAGTGGGCAGTGACGGAAATGATGCGCCGCTATAAAGCTATGTCCGATGCTGGCGTCCGTGATTTGGAATCCTATAATTCCATCGTGGAAGCGGAGGAGGAAGGCTCTAAGCTGCCACAGGTGGTGGTCATCATCGACGAGCTGGCGGATTTGATGCTGGTCGCCGCCAAGGAAGTGGAAGAATCCATTTGCCGCATCGCCCAGATGGGACGTGCCGCCGGCATCCATCTGGTCATCGCCACTCAGCGTCCCTCTGCCGACGTTATTACCGGCCTGATGAAGGCCAATATTCCCTCCAGAATTGCATTCTCGGTGGCCTCCGCCATGGAATCCAGAATCATTCTGGATACGCAGGGTGCGGAAAAGCTGGTGGGTCGTGGTGATATGCTCTTTGCCCCCATTGGTAGCGGTAAGCCTTTGCGTGTGCAGGGGTGCTTCGTCAGCGATCCGGAGGTAGAGGCTGTTGCCAATTACGTTAAGGATAATTATATCACCTCTTACGATCAGACGGTCATGGAGGAAATCGAGAAAAAGGCCATGCAGACCGGCAGTGGCAAGGCAGCTGCTTCTGCCGCGGCTCCGGAGCCTAATTCCGACGAGCTGGACGGGGACGAGATGCTGCCCGCCGCCGTGGATGTAATACTGGAAACCGGACAAGCCTCCGTATCCATGCTCCAGCGCCGGCTGAAGCTGGGCTACGCCCGTGCCGCCCGTATTGTGGACGAGATGGAGGAGAAGGGGATAGTGGGCCCGTTCCAAGGTAGTAAGCCCCGTGCCATTTTGGTCACAAAGGAACAGTGGGCCGCTATGAAAAACGGTACTCCTGTCGACGATGAGCCACCCTTTGATGACATAGATTCCGAAGAAATCTGAAACACAAATTCCCCCGTGAAAACGGGGGAATCATTGCATTTATGCGGGTTTTATGATATAATCAAGCCGTAAATGTCAAAGTGGGAGGGGATTATTCTGCAGAATTATGCTGAATCGTTGTCCAGACTTATTCAGGCGGAAACGGTTTCCGTCAGACACCAAACAGATTTGTCTAAATTCTATCGTTTCCACGATATCCTGCGGGAAATGTTCCCGAATTTATTTCAAGTTTGCCACTTCGAGGACTTTCACGGCAGTTTTTTACTGCACTGGAAAGGTTCTTCCAATAAATCCCCGATTCTCCTGATGAATCATCACGATGTGGTAGAAGCCAACGGCAATTGGCGTTATCCGCCTTTTTCCGGCATCATCGCTGACGGTAAAATTTGGGGCAGGGGAACGTTGGATACTAAATCCGGCCTGTGGGGTATGCTGCAGGCGGCGGAGGAATTGGTCGTTTCTGGATATGTTCCGACAAGAGATACCTATTTTCTCTCGTCTTGCACGGAAGAAACAGATGGTTCCGGTGCTGATGCGATTTCTTTAGAGCTTGCTCGACGGGGAATCCGATTTTCAATGGTTTTGGACGAAGGTGGTATGATTTTATCGGAACCCATCACCGGTGCAAAAGGCACCTATGCCATGATTGGTCTTGGGGAAAAAGGTCAGACAAATCTGAAATTTGTCGCTCGTTCCTCCGGCGGTCACGCCTCTACCCCCGATAAAAACACGCCCCTTGTAAGATTGGGGAGATTCATGAATGCTGTGGAAAGAAGTCATATTTTCAAAGCAGACATTCATCCGGCTGTGTGCCAAATGTTTCGAAAACTATCAATAACAATGGCGCAACCCTTAAAATTTCTCCTGAATCACCCTGTATTCTTTAAGCCTTTACTGTGTAAAGCCCTTCCTTCCATATCTGCTGCGGCGGGTGCAATGGTGAAAACCACCATTGCCTTTACCATGGCACAAGGATCCGAAGGATGTAATGTTTTACCACAAGAAGCGTGGCTAATCGGTAATATGCGATTTTCTCATCATCAGGGGAGAACTGCCAGCATTGAGGCCGTTCGTCAGCTTGCCTGCAAATATGATATCGAAACCATTATTCTTGATGCAGGTATGGATACGACGGTTACCGATTATCATTCTGAAGCTTACCAAAAGGTGAGCAGTATTGTCGAAACGGTGTTTCCTGATGTTATTCCAACGCCCTATCTGATGACCGGTGCCAGCGACAGTCGTTTTTTAAGTCGAATATGTGATAACTGTATTCGCTTTGCTCCGTTTAAAATCACGCACGAGCAGCTGAACAGCGTTCACGGGTTGGACGAGAACTTAGATATCAGTACACTTAGTTCCGCAGTTGCGTTTTATAAGCAAATAATTTTGGATGCGTAAGAGGGCCAAGATACCACATCAACCAAGTGGCATTACAGTGGTAGTACCAATTATTATCCCTTGATTTTTTGCAAAACAGTGGTAATATATTTATGTATCCGAGGCCTTCGGATTGATTTGATAGATTAAGAAAGGGGTTTCTATCATGGGACTTATTAAAGCTGGCATTGGCGCACTGGGCGGCACTTTGGCCGATCAGTGGAAGGAATTTTTCTACTGCGACGCACTGCCTTCTGACGTTCTGGTTCGCAAGGGTCAGAAGCAAATCACCG
>SVME01000113.1 GCA_015067605.1 Oscillospiraceae bacterium | reverse complement strand
GTGCTATTGTCTATTCTTTGGTAGAGAGTGCCAAGGCAAACGGAATAGAACCTTTTGCGTACCTCCAGCATGTGCTGGTACAACTCCCATACCTTGGAAAGTCCCATTCTCACGAGGAACTGGAATCGCTAATGCCCTGGGCTCCCTACATCCAGGAAAATTTCGCAATGAAGAATTCCGATGCCTACACAAACACCTATCTAAATTAACCGGCAGGCCCCAATCTTGGGGCCTGCCACATTTTATCCGCGGTTGGTCGTTAAGCGCTTACAACGCAAGAAACCTCCACCGAAATGTGGAGGTTTTTCTTTGCCTGAAACGTGCTCTGGTACGTTTTTAATACCCGCTGCAAGCATTGCGCTGTGGATGAGTATGAGCGGTGTTTTATGATGGTGTAATCATGAGGGGGTTACTCTGCCAGGGAGGTATCCTCTCCGTCTTTGATCACAAAGAGGATGTACTCAGATTTGTCGGACTGATCGGTGGCAGTGCCGGCGGCGATGTCAATGGTAAAGGTTTCTGCCCACTCACCGGAGACAGTCAGGAGATTTCCCTCAATACTCCAGGAAAGATTGAGGTATTCGTCGATCCGACTGTTTGACTTCCATTCGCACTGTGCGTAGGTTTCGTAAAGCACTACAGTGGTCATGTTCATCCCCTCCAGCATCCGAAGGGTGATGGGGAATCCGTAAGTGAGGACGGTGTCCTGCAACTCGCCGTACATGGTGAGCGAATTGTCTTTTCCAGAAATACGGTATTCCTCGCCACCTGCCCTGGAAATTGCGATATTGCGGTTGAGATCAAGCTGAAATGTTTCGTTCCACTGGCCGGTGATGACCAGTTCCCCGTTCAGAATGTCCCATGTGCCGGTGTGGGTGGGTACGTCGTCTTTCATGCTGTCGAAATGCTTCCGCTCCACAGAATTTTCGTCAAATTTGAACCGGATCTGTTCCATGCCGAAAGACCGGCGCAGGGAGAATTCTCCGCCGTAGCGGTCCAGCAATGCCTGCCGGGGATCCAAGGGATCTTCGGCACTTTGGGTAACTGTTAAAACGGGGGGATCCGTTTCGTTTGCCGTTACGGATGTGTCGCTGAGGGCAAGGCAGCCGGTGAATATGAGCAATAGTACGGCGCAAAGCGCAAGCGATTGGATCTTTGCCATAAGAATACCTCCTGATATTGCTTTGTTTCATCCTATCATGGGGGATTCTTTCTGTAAAGTTGCTTCGGCAATTGTTAATGGAAGCTTAATCCATTCCTAAGATTTGAAATAAAAAACGATACCCGGCAAATACCGGGTATCGTTTATGTGGTTGAAATCAGGCCTTTTCCGCGGCTTCCACAACGTGCTTCATCAGCACAGTGGTAGTAACGGCGCCGACACCGCCGGGTACGGGAGTGATAGCCTCAACAATGGGCTCCACCTCTTCAAACACGGCATCGCCGGACATACCGCCCTTGCCGCGGGAGGTGATCTTCTCGGGATTCCAGTTCATGGAAACGTCGATGACGATCTGGCCGGGGCGGACGAAGTCCTTGGTCAGGCTGTTCAGCACACCGGCAGCGGAGATGATGATGTCAGCCTCACGGCAGACAGCAGCGGTATCCACGGTCTTGGTGTGGCAGACGGTAACGGTGGCGTTCTTGCCGATCAGCATCATGGCGGCGGGCTTGCCGACTACCAGGGAGCGGCCGATGACGACAGCGGACTTGCCCTTGCAGTCGATGCCATAGTAATCCAGAATTTCCATGCAGGCAGAGGGAGTGCAGGGAGCGTAGCCCAGATCGCTGCGGCCCTGATAAACACCGGCGCTGCTGAGATCAGTCAGGCAGTCCATGTCCTTCTTGGGATCCAGACGGTTGCAGATCTCTCTCTGGAAGGGGCGCAGGTGGCTGGGGAAGGGCTGGAACATCAGAACACCGTGAACAGTGTTATCGGCGTTGACCTGATCGATAACAGCCAGAACGTCCTCGCGGGAAGCGTCCTCGGGCAGTTCGAATACCTTCACATCTACGCCAACAGTCTCGCCCTTCTTGATGGCGCCCTTCTCGTAGGACAGGTCATCGGGGCGGGCACCTACACGGATGATGCCCAGAGTAGGATTGGTGCCCTTTTCACGCAGGGCAGCGGTACGCTGCAGCAGGTTTGCAACCAGTGCTTCGTTGACTTCCTTGCCAAGCAAATGCTTTGCCATAGTTTTATTCCTCCAAATCATGAATGTAGGGCGGGGACATGACCCCGCCGAGCAGGTCAGGTGCCTGCTCAGTCAAATTGGTGCGTCGGCGGAGTCGTGACTCCGTCCTACGAATCAAACACCAAATCCAGCTTTTACGGTGTTGAAAATCTCGTCAGCCATGGCACCGTACTTAGCCAGCATGCCCAGAGCCTTGGCGTTCATTTCCTCAGCGACCTCACGGTTCTTAAGGGTCTTGGTGTTGATGAACACATTCAGGCTGGCCGCCTGCAGGGCAGCCTTGCAGCACACAGCGCCGCAGCCGGCATCGGAAACAGCCAGTCGGGAGCCCTTGGCAGCAAAAACGGAGATGTACTCAATGGCCTCGCAGCACAGTTCCATGATCTTCATGGGAGTGGAGCAGGCGATGATGGTGGCCTCTTCCATAACCTTGTCGCGGTTGGGGTCATCCTTGGGGATGCCGTATGCCTTCGCCAGAGGCAGGAAGTTCACTTCGTCAGCTTCCACCTGATTCAGAAGCTCAGTTTGCAGTGCGTCACACTTTGCCTTCAGCGCGATGATCTCGTCCTGCACGTCAGCATACTTCTTCTTGCCGACAGTCAGAGAGCCGACCATGTTGCCAAGAGCGGTGCCGATGGCACCTACCAGTGCGGCAGCGCCGCCGCCGCCGGGAGCGGGAGCGTCGGATGCCAGAACTTCCACAAACTTGCGGCAGTTTTCCATAGTCATATCCATAGTATTATTTCTCCTAATATGAATTGTAGAGCGGGGTTGCAATAAACGCCACAACAAGCACAGGCGGTTTTCCGCCTGTGCTTGTTAAGGTTAGGAATTAGAACAGGCCGGAGACCTTGCCGGTTTCCACGTCCACGTCGACGCGGCGGTAAGCGGGGTCAGCAGCGGTGCCGGGCATCATGGAGATGGTACCAGCCATGGGGCACAGGAACTTAGCGCCGCCGTACTCCAGGATATCACGGATAGCCAGACGCCAGCCGGT
>SVME01000021.1 GCA_015067605.1 Oscillospiraceae bacterium | reverse complement strand
TCATTTTCATTCCTCAACGGTCATTATTGATGCAGCATTTCAGCAGGAGATTGCCACGGGCCTACGGCCCTCGCAATGACATACGTTGCTTTTAGTTGGCTTGCTTACTAAAAGGGATAACCACAACAATAATTTACAGCCTTTTTACCTTCGCAGGGCATCCAATCAGCCGCCCATTTTTTCCTTCTGCATACAGCACTTCTTATACTTCTGGCCGCTGCCGCAGGGGCAGGGATCGTTGGGGCCGGCCTTCTTAGCCTTGCGCACCGGCTGCTTCTTTACCTCGCCCTTGTCAGCGCCGGCGGTGCCGGTTTCCTTAGCCACACGCTCCCGCTTGACCTCCGCCTTGGCCTTCAGCCGCACACGGAACATCCGGCTCACCGTTTCCTCACGAATGGCCGCAATCATGGCCTCGAACATCTGGTAGCCTTCCTCTTTGTAGGCGATGACCGGATCATGCTGGCCGTAGGCCCGCAGACCGATGCCCTGCTTCAAATCGTCCATGGCATCGATGTTCTCCATCCAGTATTCGTCCACCACCCGAAGCATCACCACACGCTCCAGCTCACGCATGACTTCGCTGCCGTACTCGGCCTCTTTTTCCTGATAGGTCTTTTCCGCCAGCTCGTAAATCCGGTCGCCAATCTCATCCGCATCCAGCTTCTTCGGCACCTCGAAAGCGCCCTTGGGGAAGTAGGTTCCCTCAAACTGCGCCAGCAGCTCCTGCAAACCAGCCTCGTCCAGCTTGCCCTCGGCGCTGAAGGCGGTGGTCACAGAGCTGTCTACCACACCACGGAGCATGGTCATCATATTCTCCCGCAAATCCTCGCCGTCCAGCACCTTCTGCCGCTGGGCGTAAATCACCTCACGCTGGATGTTCATCACATCGTCATACTCCAGCACATTCTTTCTGGCTCGGAAGTGACGGCTTTCCACGTTTCTCTGGGCATTTTCCACCGCATTGGACAGAATCTTCGCATCGATGGGCGTATCCTCGTCCAGTCCCAGCGCATCCATCATGCCCATGATCCGGTCGGAGGAGAACAGACGCATCAGGTCATCCTGCAAGCTCAGGTAGAACTGGCTTTCGCCGGGATCGCCCTGTCGGCCCGCACGACCACGGAGCTGGTTATCGATTCGGCGGGATTCATGACGCTCCGTACCGATGATGACCAGACCGCCGGCCGCACGAACCTTATCTGCCTCATCGGCAATCTGATCTTTATATTTTTTCAGCAGCTGCTCGTACTTCTCACGGATAGCCAGGATCTCCGGATCATCCGTCTCCGCATAGGAATCCGCCTCCGTCAACAGCTCCTCGGTGTAGTCCATCTTCCGCAACTCGTCCTTGGCAAGGAACTCGGCATTACCGCCCAGCACAATATCCGTACCACGGCCGGCCATGTTGGTGGCGATGGTGACAGCGCCGTACTTACCGGCCTGGGCCACGATTTGTGCTTCCTTCTCGTGGTACTTGGCGTTCAGCACGTTGTGAGGCACGCCCTCCTTCTTCAGGAGCTTGCTCAGCACCTCGCTCTTTTCAATGGAAACCGTACCCACCAGCACCGGCTGGCCCTTTTCGTGGCACTCGATCACCTGACGGATGATGGCACGGAACTTGCCCATCTCAGTCTTGTACACCACATCGTGACGGTCGATACGGGCGATAGGCTTGTTGGTGGGGATCTCAACCACGTCCAGCTTGTAAATGGTGCCGAATTCCTCCTCCTCAGTCAGAGCCGTACCGGTCATGCCGGAGAGCTTGTCGTACAGTCGGAAGAAATTCTGGAAGGTGATGGTGGCCAGGGTCTTGCTTTCGCTGGCGACGGTGACACCTTCTTTGGCCTCGATGGCCTGATGCAGACCCTCGTTGTACCGGCGGCCGTACATCAAACGGCCGGTGAACTCGTCCACGATGATGATCTGGCCGTCCTTGACCACATAATCGATATCTTTTTTCATCAGACCGCGAGCCTTCATGGCCTGATTCAGGTGGTGGGACAGGGTGGTGTTTTCCATGTCGCCCAGATTTTCCACGCCGAAGTACTTCTCCGCCTTGGCGATGCCGTCGGCAGTCAGGGACACGGTGCGGGATTTTTCGTCCACGAAGTAGTCGCAGTCGTAGTGGTCCTGCACCTCCTTCTCGTCGGTCTTGGCAAAGACCTTCCGGCGCAGAGTGGACACGAAATAATCCGCCATCTCGTACAGCTTAGAGGATTCCTCGCCCTTGCCGGAGATGATCAGGGGAGTACGGGCCTCGTCAATCAGAATGGAGTCCACCTCGTCCACGATGGCAAAGGCGTGACCTCGCTGTACCAGCTCGCTCTTGTAGATGGCCATGTTGTCACGAAGGTAGTCAAAGCCCAGCTCGTTGTTGGTGCAGTATGTAATGTCGGCGGCGTAGCTGACCCGACGCTCCTCCGGTGTCATGCCGGGGATAATCAGACCCACGCTCAGACCCATGTAGCGATAAACCTTGCCCATCCACTCCGAGTCACGCTTGGCCAGATAGTCGTTGACGGTGACCACGTGAACCCCACGGCCGGTCAGGGCGTTCAGATAGCAGGGCAGAATGGCCACCAGCGTCTTACCTTCACCGGTTTTCATTTCCGCAATGCGGCCCTGATGCAGCACCATGCCACCCAGCAGCTGGACGGGGTAGGGCTTCATGCCCAGCACACGCCATGCCGCTTCCCGAACAGCCGCAAAGGCCTCAGGCAGCAGCTGATCCAAATCCTCGCCGTTGGCGTAACGCTCCTTAAACTCGGCGGTTTTGGCCTTCAGCTGCTCCTCGCTGAGCGCCGCGTAGTTCTCCTCCATCGCCAGAATCTTGTCTACGGTGGGCTTCAGCTTCTTGATTTCCCGCTGAGAGCGGGTGCCAAAAATTTTCTTAATCAGTCCCATGTTGGTCCTCCTGAAATGGTTAATGTCCATATTTCATCCATTATACCACACCATTGCGGAAAATCATAGAAGAAATTTGTAAACAAACGCCCCCAGCAAATGTTTTTCTTGTGGATTCCTTCCAATTATTTACCGTTTAGCGCAGTAGGTTTGTATACGTCAAGGCCCCCCTGCGACTCGCTAAGAGCCGCCGCTATGCGGCGGCTCTTGGCGAGTCGCAGAGGGAGGCCTTGCGTAGTACCGTAAACGATGATTTATCAGCCCCGCAGGGAAAAAGGGAGCGTGCCAATATGGCACGCTCCAAATATTAAAATGCAAAGCGGGCAATCAGCCAACAGGCCATCATAATGGCAGGATATGCGGCGTAATTGATCAGCTTATTGCCCTCGCCCGGTTCGCCGTTATAGAACTGAAGCAGAACCACCGCCATGGGCGCTAACAAATAATCCAGATTCTCCACGGGGTTCTTCGGATCCAGCGATAGCATAGAACACATACAAATAACAATCGCACCCACAAAAATCTGGGCCGCTTTCTTCTTACGGGCGAACCAGAAGGTTGCGACGATAAAGATTATGGGCAGACCCTCGGCTACATGAATGATATCAACCCAAGTCGCTGCCATGACCACTGCCACAATGTTGATAAGAACAGACTTAATTCCCTTGCCGGCGTAGCTCTTAATGATGTACAGCATCACCATAGCCACCGCCAGTCCCAGCACCGGATTCTGAGATCCCCAGTAAAACGCCTTTTTGCAGAAAATCAAATCATAAGGAACCTCGCAAACCACCGCCAGTCCCAGCACTCGCAGGAAATACTTCCAGTAGCACTTGGTATGCTGGACACCTTCAACCAACAGGAAGCAAAACAGCGGCACGGCGCAAATGGAAATCAACTGCAATATGGCACCAATGGTAGCCATGCCGAACTCGGTTCCATAAATGGTGGACATCTTCTGCAAAACACTGTGTGCAAAAACACCCGAGTCGGCAATAATCAGCGCCCAAAGACGCAGGGTCTGGCCATTCATACCCTGCTTTTTACCGGGATTTATCAATCTCTGACTCATAAAAATTACTCCTTTATTCCGAAAATCAGGGACATCTCTCAAAATCGAGCTCCTCGGTTCTGAGAGATGCCTCTGAAAAACCCTTCCTGCCTGTCTCAGGCAGGAAGGGCGCTAAGACAATTATTTCGGCATCAAAATGGCGACACCGTAAGCCGGTAGATTCAGAGTGGTACCATCAAGGGTTACCTCCTCCTCATTCACGGAAAGTCCAGCAATCAGAGTCCAATCGCTGTAACCGGACAGGTCGCTGGTGCCAGCTTCATCATTCAAATTGATGATGATCAGGCACTGCTCGTCGTTCCAAGTCTTGCGAACAGCACTGATGCAATCCACATTCAATGCGTCCTCCTGCGACTGGGTGCCACGGGCGATAACCGGCAGCGCATTGCGCAGTGCAATAGCCTGACGGTAGTAGTTATAGATGGAGAAGGCATCGTCCTTCTGCTCCTCATAGCTGCCCAGAGGGTAACCCTCAGCAGGCAAAATGCAACCGGGAGTCAAAGCAGTGGTACCGTTATCCCGCTCAGCATTCCAGTACATGGGCGCACGGCGAGATGGATCAGAGTCGCCACCGGGCATACCAATCTCCTCGCCGTAATAGACGAAAGCGCTGCCGCTCATGAACAGATTCATAGCGCCGGCCAACTTCACACGATCTTCATCCTTGCCGGCGAAGTCGAAGCTGCGACCGATATCATGGTTAGAGATAAAGGTTGCATCGATGTAGTTGGGGTTAGCCTCGGCATATGCGTTGGAGCAGGTCTGCAGGGCGAAGGCCCAGCTGCCTGCCATGGTGGGATTACCCCGACCGTTGACCACAGTCATCAGCTTGCCGCTGTAGTTGCCCACAGGGTAGTTGAAGAAGCTGGTCATGCCGCTTTCGTAGTAACGTGCAATGAGGGTGTAGTTGGTTTCCCAAACCTCAGCCACCATATACACGTCAGGCTTGATGGAAGCCGCGGTTTCCTGCATCCACTTCAAAACCTCAACGTTTTTGTCAACGCTGCCGGTGAAGAAATGCTTCGCTGCGTCCACACGGAATCCGCCCACGCCCTTATCCAGCCAGAACTTCATAATCGCCTTAATTTCCTCACGGACATTGGGATTATTCCAGTTCAGGTCATGCATATTGGCACCGAAGTCGCACTCCACATGGTACATCGTACCGCCCACCTTGCTGTAGGTGGTGCCGGGATTAGACTCGGACTCTACGAAATTGTAATAGCCGAAGTATTTGCACTCATCCTCGTAACCGTACTGTCCCAGACCCACAGATTGCAGATACTCCACAGCCTCGGTATACCAAGGATGGTTGGCACTGGTGTGATTGACTACCAAATCCAGAATGACCTTGATGCCACGCTTGTCGCATTCCTCAATCAACTGGTCGAAGTCCTCCATGGTACCGTATTCCGGGTCAATGGCGTAGTAATCATCCACATCGTACTTATGGTAACTGGAGCTGGGATGGATGGGTAGCAACCAGATACCGGTGACACCCAAGGTTTCCAAATAGTCCAGCTTGGAGATGACACCCTGCAAATCGCCGACGCCATCGCCATTAGAATCGCAGAAGGACCAGACAAGGATCTGATACCATGTGCGATAGTTATCCTCAGGGCTATTGCCCAGAGTAGCATAATAGTCCAGCTTGGTCTGCAGCTTTTCCTCCGGAGTCGCGACGGGTGCCGTCGTTTCCGTAGGCTTATTATCAGAACTGGTGGGCGTACAGCCCACCAGCAATGATAAAATTAGCAACAAACAAAGCAGGATTCTCCCGCCGCGCGCCATAGGCTATTAACCCTTGACGGAGCCACTCATAGCTTCCTGATAGAACTTCTGAGTGATGATGAACAGGATGGAGATGGGCACAGCGACCAGAACCGAGCCAGCGCAGAACCGAGTAAACCATCCGTTAACGAATTCCTTCGTAATCATACGCTGCAGACCAATCGAAACGGTATAGTACTCGTACTTAACACCGCAAATCAGCTTAGCGAAGATGAAGTCACACCAGGGGCCCATGAAGGAGGTGATGACCTGATAAACAATCATAGGCTTACACAGAGGCAGAGTGACTTTAGTGAAGGTCTGCCACTTGGTAGCGCCGTCCAGATAAGCGGCCTCGTCCAGAGCCTTGGGAATGGTATCCATGTAGCCCTTCATGACGTGGAAGCCGAAGCCGGCACCCGCGGAGTAGTTGATGATCAGCGCAAGAGGAATCCGCTCGGGATGCACCTCCAAATCGAACATGGTCTTCAGCAGGATATACACTGCAACCATGGACATGAAGCCAGGGAACAGGGTAACGACCATTGCGAAGTTCATGTAGGGCTTACGCAACTTCCACTTCACACGGCTCAAGCTGTAGGAAACAGCCAGAACGAAGAAGGTGGAAATCACACAGGTGGCGCAAGCAATCCAGAAGGTGTTCATGAACATCTGGGGGAAGTTAATCTGCTTGGTTTCCTTAAACAAACGCACAAAGGCGTTGGCCGACCACTCAGTGGGGAAGAAGGATTCTGCAAACATACCCAAATACTTACCGCCACGGAAGCTCTGCACAATCAAATACAGGAAGGGCAAAACCCAGATGACGCACATGATAATCAGGATGGTATGGACAATGATGTCCATCGTAAATCTTTGGGCTTTGATAGAGCCATTGGTTTTCTTAGCCATTACTTGAAGCCCTCCTCATCCTTATAAGATCCGGTGCTGCGGTAGGTGATCAGAGAAACCGTCGCCAGAACGATGAAGGTAAAGATACCGATAACCGCCGCAATGTTGTACTTCTGCTCATTCATCGACATCTTATACAACCATGTGACCAGCAAGTCTGTCTGACCTGCATCCTTACCGACCTCAGTGGGTCCACCGCCGGTCAAAAGGAAGATGACGTTGAAGTTGTTGATGTTGCCGGTGAAGGAGGTGATGATATAGGGGGTCATAACGAAGATCATGTAGGGCAGCGTGATGTTCATGAACTGCTGCACCACATTCGCACCGTCGATACGAGCCGCCTCGTACAGGTCGCCGGGGATGTTCTTCAGAATACCGGTAACCTGCATGATGGTATAGGGAATACCGACCCACAGGTTGATGACGATAACAAAGACACGAGCGGTACCTACATCAGATAGGAATTTAATCGGTTCTTCAATAAATCCGTTTCTCTCCAAGATGGTGTTAACAATACCTAAGTTCTGGAACATGGTGTTGATAACCAGAAGGGAAACGAACTGAGGAACTGCGATGGTAAAAGAGAAAAGCGTACGCCACAGACCCTTCAGCTTGGTCGTGGGACGATTAATAATCATTGCAACAAAGGTGCCGAGGAAGAAGTTCAGGAACGTTGCAAAGAACGCCCAAACAATCGTCCAGCAGAAGACATCCCAGAACTGCTCACCAAATGTACCGGCAGCGGTATCAAAGAATCTTGCGAATACCTTGAAGCCGATCCACTCGAACATAGCAGTGTGGTAGTTCTCGGCAGAATAGCTTGTGAAAGCCATACAAATCATGTACACCAGCGGAATGATGGTGAACGTGATGATACAAACAAAGGGGAATGCCATGAGGAGCTTATGGATGTTTTCGTCGAACAGAGCCTTAATATCCTCCCAGAAGTTGTTTACCTTCTTGCCAAGTTTTCTATTGGTGCGAGCAATATTGCCGCTACGGACAGACACCTGCCACATGAAAATCAGAATGCCAATGATGGCGACTGCGATAACACCGTACAGCAGAATCTTCCAAGATTCGTCGTGCATGACGTAATCATAAACGCCCTTATCCTCATTCCAGGTTTCTTCCTTCAGGAGTCTACCCAATTCAGGAACATCCTTCAGCCGCTCGATGCAGCCAAAGGGCATAACAATCAAATAAAGCGCGATTAACTCAATGGCCAAGAACATCAGGCCCTTGATAAACTGACCGGCAACGATATTGCCAAGACCCATGACGATACAAGAGAGCCAGGCAACAGGACCGCCGGTTCGCAGTGCATTGAACAGATTGTTGGGATTACCTTCTGTTCTCTTACGTGCTGCATCTGCAATTGTCAGTTGATTAGACACGTAACCGTCTCCCTTCTTATACGTTTAAAGGAACTCAAGGAGCATCATTCCGACGGAATGGACACTCCTTCCCGCCGACTCCCCAAAAAAGCATTTCTTTCGAGAAAGTGGTTGGTTAAAAAGGCGGCGGCCAGAGGATTCCAGCCGCCGCCAAGTGCTCTTAGTTAAGCGGGTTTTTCAGGGATTACAGGCCTTCCTTGTTCAGCTGACCGTTCAGCAGGTCAACCTGATCCTTGTAGTTCTCCAGGGTGACATCGCCGTTCATGACAGCGCCGCCGAAGGTGCCCATGGGGGACCAGAAAGAGCCCATCTCAGCGATAACGGGCTGAGCCATGGAGCAGTTGTTCATAACAGCCATCTCAGCGACAGCGACCTCGCTGGCGGTGACAGTGGCGTTCTCAGCCAGGTTCTTGTGAGCGGGGGTAATCTGACGCATCTCGAAGCGCTTCAGCTGAGACTCTTCGGAGGCCAGGAAAGCAGCCAGCATCATGGCTTCCTTCTGGTTCTCGCAGTGGGGGTTGACACCGATAGCCTTGGAGCCAGCGAAGGCCTTCAGCTGAACCTGCTTGCCACCCATGGTGATGGTGGGCAGAGCAGCAGCGCCCAGCTTGTCGCCCAGACCTGCGTACAGGTCAGCGTAGTCCCAAGAGCCGGAGAACATGGCGTCGACGGAGCCGTCGATCATGCCGGCAACACCGGAGCCGTTGACATCGTCAACGAAGTTATCGTTGGCAGCCAGCTTGACCATGGCCTCAGCAACCTGATAACCGGGCTCACCACCGAACTGGATGCCAGCAGAGGCATCAGCAGCGGTCTCGCCGAACAGGGTGCAGCCGTTAGCCATAAAGAAGCCAGCGGTGTACCAAGCGGTACCCATCTGCATAGCGACAGTGCCCTTGGCCAGCAGGCCGTCCATGGTCTTAATGTCCTCAGCAGTGTAGGTATCCTTGTTGTAGTACATGAACCAAGTGTTGTTGGTCATGGGGAAGCCGTAAACGCCGCCGTCGATGTAGGTGACGGTGTTCACGAAGGTAGCGGAGTTGTTAGCCTTGACCTGATCCAGGTAGTTGCCGCCCAGCTTAGCCAGAGCGCCAGCCTCGTACAGAACGCCCAGCTGGTCGTTGGCGTACATGAACACGTCGCCAGCAGCAGCGGGGTCAGCCTTGATGGTGTTGCCAGCGTCGCCTTCGCCGCAGACGCCCAGCTCAAAGGTCCAGTTGTACTCGGGGTAAGCAGCCTTGAAAGCCTCCAGGCGGTTCTCCAGCCAGCTGCCCTCGCCCTGGTCCAGATCAGCGGTCCAGACGGTCAGGGTGATGTCCTTGTTGACGGGGTCGGTGGTGCTGGGCTTGCCAGTGCTGGGACCGGGGCCGGGGCCCTTGGTGCCATCATCGGTCTTAGCATCGTTGCCGGAACCGCCGCAAGCGGCCAGGGAAACGACCATCAGAACAGCCAACAGCATTGCAAGAATCTTCTTCATTGTGTTTTCCTTCCTTTTTTTTAAATTTTTATTTCAACCGCCGTGGCGGCCAAAACACAACAAAAGCCGTGGGCGCAGAGTCACCCACTTTTTTGTGTAATGATTGTAGCACAGGTCTGGGAATATGTCAATCACCGATCGTGCATAATCAGCATATTTGACAATTGCAATTTTTGGGGTTTGTGCAAAATTACGACTTTGCGTCGGAGGGCTTCTGTCCACTATCAGCACATGACCACCCACCGCATACATATCGGCAGCGCCAAAGCGCTGCAATGCAGAATTCAAAATGCAAAATGCAGAATGATGGTGTCGGCTTTGCCGACTCAGACTGTCAAAAACTACAAATTATCGTTTAGCGCACTAGCGGCGAAGCCGCCATCCCTTCTCCCGGGGAGAAGGTGCCCCCGAAGGGGGTGGTGCTCCGCGCAGCGGATTTGAATTGTGTATAATCTCCAGTGGAGATTATACCATGACTAATCGGATGTGGACTGCGGGCGGAAACTGTGGTTTACCGCTCTGTATCAGAACTATTCCGAACTTTTAGCTTTCGCCATTCCCCTTCCGACCTCGCTTACGCTCGGCCACCTTCCCCCGGGGGAAGGTATAGCGCCTACGGCGCTTGCACCGTTAAACGATAATTTACAAGTATTAAAGCCGATTCAGGAACTGTTCCAGCCGGTCCATGCCCTTTTGCAGGTTTTCCATAGCGCAGCAGTAGGAGATCCGCAGGAAACCCTCTGCCCCGAAGCAGCTTCCGGGCACCGCCGCCACCCGCGCCTGACGAATCAGACGGGTGCAAAATTCCTCGGAGCCAATCCCAAAGGGGCGGATATCTATAAATATATAGAAGGCGCCCTCCGGCCGGGGGAAATGCAATCCCATCTTCTCCAGCCGCTCCACGCAGTAGTCCCGCCGGCGGCGATACTCCTGAGCCATGCCGGACACGTCCGTAGCCAGCGCCGTGACACAAGCGGACTGGACAAAGGTGGGCACCGCTGCCACCTGCGCCGCATGGAGCAGCAGCAACCGGTCCATCACCGGCTGAGGGCCAACCAGATATCCCACCCGCCAGCCGGTCATGGCATAGGGCTTGGAGAAGCTCTGGCACAGCAGCAACTGATCCGCCAGCGTCGGATCCAGACTCAGATCCGGACAGGGGCCGTAGGAAAGCTGATTGTATACATTGTCACATACAATATATATATCGCGCCCCGCCACTGCCCCCTTCACCGCCGCCAGAGATTCCGCAGACAGCACCGTGCCGGTGGGATTGTTGGGGGAATTGAGGACGATGGCCTTGGTTTTGTCGGTAAGCACCGACGCCAGCGCTTCGTCTGTGATTTGGAAGTCATGGGCCGCCAGATCCAGCGCCACCGGCACCGCACCGGCCACCGTAGCAATGGTTTCATAAAGGGAGAAGGCGGGGGTGGGAATAATAACCTCATCCCCCTCGTTCAATATGCCCAGCAGGGCAGTGAACAGGGCACCGGTTGCACCCACGGTCACCAGCACCTGATCCGCAGTGCAGGCCATACCCCGCTGGGTTTCGTAGGCGGCGATGGCCTGACGTAGAGGGGCGATGCCCTGATTGGGGGCGTAGTGGGTCTGGTTTTCAGCCAGCGCCGCTACGGCGGCGGCCTTGATAGGCTCCGGCGTAGCGAAGTCCGGCTCTCCGATAGTTAACATAACGCAGTCGTCCACCTCTTTCGCCATATTGGTGAACCGGCGGATGCCGCTGCGCTGGAGAGGATCTAAGTTGAAATTAAGAGGGATCATCGGTATGCCTCCGCTATTTTCTCAAAGAATTCTGCGCCCTTGACGAGGATTTCCTCGGGGAAATCGAAGTTGTCGGCGTGGAGGGCGGGGCTGTCGCCGGTGCCAAGGAAGAAGAACAGCCCCTCCAGATGCCGCTGGTACCACGAAAAATCCTCGGTAATCATGCTGGGGACAGGTAGCTCGTGAAAATCCACCATGCCACGAATCTTGTCGTACAGCGCCGGCGGATTCATCACCGCCGGATAGCCGTCGTTCATGTGGATATCCACAATGCAACCGGTGGTTGCCGCAATCTCCTGACCAATGGTACGGATACCGTCACGCAGATGAAAGAAAACCTCATCCTGAAAAGCACGAAGCGTCCCCTCCAGCACCGTTTCGCCAGCCACGGCATTGCACACAGTGCCACTTTGGAACTTGCCGAAGCTGAGGATACGGAAAATCTCCGGCGGCAGCGCCTGCTCCAATTCCCGCACCTTCTGATAAAATACCACGCCAGCGGCCATGGCATCGATGCCCTCGTAAGCCTTGGCGATGTGGGCTGACTTGCCGGTGATCTTCACCTTCACCTCGCAGGAGCGGCTCATCATCTCGTTGGCACGGCTGAAGATTTCTCCCGCCGCCACCCCCGGCCACAGGTGCAGTCCGAAGATTGCTTCTACATTATAATTAAGGAATACGCCGGTATCGCACAAATCCCGTGCGCCGCCGGTGGTTTCCTCCGCCGGCTGGAACACGATCAGCACGTTGCGCTCAAGGCGCTGCTTTTTATCCATCCGGCGCGCCAGCTCCAAGGCGATGGCCATGTGGCCGTCGTGACCGCAGGCGTGCATCTTGCCCACATGACAGGAGCGGTAGGCCGCATCGGAACGCTCGGTGATGGGCAGTGCGTCCGCATCGGAACGGAAAGCAATGGTCTTTTCCGCGCCAAAGTCAAAATAGGCGCACAGGGCACCCTCCATGGGGGAAAAGACCTGACAGCCCAGCGGCTCCAGACTGCGACGCAGATAGGCCATGGTTTCCGGCAGATCTCGATCCAGTTCCGGAATCTGATGCAGCGCCCGTCGATCCTCAATGATTTGCATAACCATACCTCCCAAGCCATAAATTATCGCTTAGCGCACCGACGTATCGAACAACCATGTCATTGCGAGGAGCCCTGAAAGGGCGACGTGGCAATCTCCCGGTACAGCGTTTGTACTATATCAGCCCATAAAAATGAAAACAGCGTCAAAACGTCATATTCATTCCTCAACGCTTATTATTGATGTAGCATTTCAGCAGGAGATTGCCACGGGCCTACAGCCCTCGCAATGACAGCTTTTCTGTAACGTAAACGATAATTCATCTAACTAATTTTCCACATTATAAACCTTTTCTGCATCTGTGTCAATTTCCTACTTGTGTTTCCGGCGAAAAGATGATAGGATAAGGGGAGCGAATACCCTTGAACGAGGAGGAAATAAAAATGAACGCACAAGAGATTATCGAATATATCCGCACATCCGAAAAAAAGACCCCCGTGAAGGTCTACGTCTGGGAGTCCGCACCCGTGGAGTTCCCCGGCTGTCAGGTATTCCTGTCCGCCCCCGGCCATAAAATCGTCTTTGGCGATTGGAAGGACGTAGCTCCCGCTCTGGAGGCCGGCAAGGCTTCCATCACGCACTACGAAATCGAGAACAACTGCCGCAATTCCGCCATCCCCATGCTGGATGTGAAGGACATCCCCGCCCGTATCGAACCCGGTGCCATCATCCGTGAGCAGGTGGAGATTGGCAAGAACGCCGTCATCATGATGGGTGCCATCATCAACATCGGCGCTGTCATTGGCGACGGCACCATGATCGACATGGGCGCTGTGCTGGGTGGCCGTGCCACCGTAGGCAACAACTGTCACGTGGGTGCCGGTGCGGTTCTGGCCGGCGTGGTGGAGCCCGCCTCCGCTACCCCTGTCATCGTAGAGGATAACGTGCTGATTGGTGCCAACGCTGTGGTCATCGAGGGCTGCCGCATTGGCGAGAACGCTGTGGTTGCTGCCGGTGCCATCGTGGTCAGCGATGTGCCCGCCAACGCCGTGGTTGCCGGCTGTCCCGCCAAAATCATCAAGATGAAGGACGAAAAGACCGCCGGCAAGACCGCTCTGGTCAACGCCCTGCGGGAGCTGTAACCTTTTCCGCCCTCCGGAATAACATGGAATGTACGGCGAAGGCCGTAACAAATCCTGATCTGGAGGTAACGATTATGTGTAACGGTAACGGTTTCTGGGGTGGCAACAGCTGCTGGTGGATCATCATCCTGGTTCTGCTGTTCTGCTGCTGCGGCAACGGCAATGGCAACACCGGTAATCTGGGCTGCGGCTGTGGCTGTGGCTGCGACAACAACAACGGTTGCTGCTGCTAATAGACAAAACGAGGGCGCTCCATCTGGAGCGCCCTCTTACATTATATATAATGTATTACTTGAAGTACTGCACCGCGGCCTTGAACAGCTGGATGTCGTACTCGCCGGGGACGTTTTTATATAGGCCGGCGCCGATACGCTCGCTATGGCCCATCTTACCCAGCACGCGGCCGTCGGGGCTGGTGATGCCCTCGATAGCGTACAGGGAGCCGTTGGGGTTGAAGCGGATGTCGCTGGTGGCCTCGCCGGTGAAGTCCACATACTGAGTGGCAATCTGTCCGTTGTCGGCCAGCTGACGAATCAGCTCCTCAGATGCCAGGAACTTACCCTCGCCGTGGGAAATGGGCACATTGTACACATCGCCCACGTTGGTCAGCGCCAGCCAGGGGGACTTGTTGGATGCCACACGGGTCCGGACGATGCGGCTCTGGTGGCGGCTGATGTTATTGAAGGTCAGGGTGGGGCAGGTTTCATCGGTGTCGATGATTTTGCCGTAGGGCACCAGACCCAGCTTGATCAGCGCCTGGAAGCCGTTGCAGATGCCCAGCATCAGACCGTCACGGTTCTCCAGCAGATCTGTCACGCCCTCCTTGATGGCGGCGTTGCGGAAGAATGCGGTGATGAACTTGCCGGAGCCGTCGGGCTCGTCGCCGCCGGAGAAGCCGCCGGGGATGAACACGCACTGAGCGGTCTTCAGCTCCTTGGCAAAATTCTCAACGCTGCGGGCGATGGCATCGGCGGACAGGTTCTGAATCACGATGATTTCCGGCTCGGCACCGGCATCGCGAACAGCCTTGGCGGAGTCGTACTCGCAGTTGGTGCCGGGGAAGGCAGGAATCAGCACCTTGGGCTTTGCCACCTTGATGGCAGGAGCCACACGGTTCTCTGCACTAAAGGAGAAGGTTTCCAGCTTGCCCTCGGGGGCGGGGATGTTGCAGGAATAGACGCTCTCCAGCTTGTCCTCGTAGGCGCTGAGGATGGCATCGTGAGCCAGCACCTCGCCCTTGTAGGAGAAATCGCCCTCGGTGGTGGTGCCGATGACCTTGCCGACAGTGCCCTCGGTCATCTCCAGCACAAATGCGCCGTAGGCGTAGCCGAACAGCTCGTCCATGGTAACATTTTCGTCGATGGCAATGCCGTAGCCGTTGCCGAAGCCCATCTTCATAACCGCCTCGGCAACACCGCCCATGCCGGGGGTATAGGCAGCCACGGCCTTGCCGCTACGGAGCAATTCGGTAACTGTGTCGAAGTTAGCCAGCAGGCTGGCGGTAACGGGCAGGCCGTTGCTGTCCATCTCGGGGGACAGCAGGCAGACGGTGTGACCGGCACCCTTGAACTCGGGGGAGACGACCTCGGATGTCTTGCCGGTGGTAACAGCGAAGGAAACCAGCGTAGGCGGTACGTCCAGATTCTCGAAGGAGCCGGACATGGAGTCCTTACCGCCGATGGAGCCGATGCCCAGCTCCATCTGAGCCTTGAAGGCGCCCAACAGGGCGGCCAGCGGCTTGCCCCAGCGCTTGGGATCCTTGTTCAGCCGCTCGAAGTACTCCTGGAAGGTCAGGTACACGTCCTCAAATTTGGCACCGCTGGCAATCAGCTTGGCAACGGATTCCACCACCGCCAGATAGGCGCCGTGGTAGGGAGATGCGGAGGTGATGAAGGGGTTGTAGCCGAAGGACATGAAGGAGCAGTCGTCGGTGTGCTTTTTCTCAACGGAAATCTTTTGCACCATGGCCTGAATGGGGGTCAGCTGGCGTTGTCCGCCGAAGGGCATCAGCACCGTGCCAGCACCGATGGTGGAGTCGAACCGCTCGGAAAGGCCACGCTTGGAGCAGGTGTTCAGGTCGGTGGCAATGGCCTTGAAATTATCGGTAAAAGTACCGGAAACAGCCTTGTTATAGGAAGAAGGCGCAGAGGGAGCAACGGAAATGTGCTTGTCCGCACCGTTAGAGTTCAGGAAATCACGGCTGATATCGCAGATTTTCTTGCCGTTCCAGTGCATGACCAGTCTTGCTTCCTCGGTGACAGTGGCCACGGGGACGGCGTTCAGGTTCTCGGTCAGCGCCAGCGCAAGGAAACGATCTACGTCCTTGGCTTCGACAACAACCGCCATACGCTCCTGAGATTCGGAGATAGCGATTTCGGTGCCATCTAACCCATCGTACTTCTTGGGCACAGCGTTCAGGTCGATGGTCAGGCCGTCAGCCAGCTCGCCAATGGCAACGGACACGCCGCCGGCACCAAAGTCGTTACAGCGCTTAATCAGGCGGGATGCCTCGGCGTTGCGGAACAGACGCTGGAGCTTCCGCTCCTCGGGGGCATTACCCTTCTGGACTTCACTGCCGCAGGTTTCGACGGATTGGGTGTTGTGGGCCTTGGAGGAGCCGGTGGCACCGCCGATGCCGTCACGGCCGGTGTTGCCACCCAGCAGGATGACCACATCGCCAGCCTCCGGCCGCTCACGGCGGACATTTTCCGCAGGCGCGGCGGCGATGACAGCGCCAATCTCCATGCGCTTTGCGGCGTAGCCCGGGTGGTAAATCTCGTCCACGATGCCGGTGGCCAGACCAATCTGGTTGCCGTAGCTGGAGTAGCCGGCGGCGGCGGCGGTGACGATCTTCCGCTGGGGCAGCTTGCCGGGGATGGTCTCGGAAACGGGCTTCAAGGGGTCGGCGGCACCGGTAACACGCATGGCACCGTACACATAGCTCCGTCCGGACAGGGGGTCACGAATCGCGCCGCCGATGCAGGTAGCCGCACCGCCGAAGGGCTCGATTTCCGTGGGATGGTTGTGGGTTTCGTTCTTAAAGAGCAGCAGCCACGGCTCGGTAACGCCGTCCACGGTCACGTCAATCTTGACGGTGCAGGCGTTGATTTCCTCGCTTTCGTCCAGCTTGGGCAGCTTGCCGGCGGCCTTCAGGTGACGGACGGCTACGGTGGCCAGATCCATCAGGCAGATGGGCTTATTCTGCCTACCAAGGGCGTTTCTTGTAGAAATGTACTCCTCATATGTACTTTGCAGAAGTTCATCCTCGAATTTCACGTCATCGATGATTGTGCCGAAGGTGGTGTGGCGGCAGTGGTCAGACCAGTAGGTGTCGATCATGCGAATCTCGGTGATGGTGGGATCCCGATCCTCCTGAACGAAGTAGCTCTGGCAGAAGGTGATGTCGTCCAGATCCATGGCAAGGCCGTAGGTCTTGATGAAATCCGCCAGACCAGCCTTGTCCAGCTTGGTGAAGCCGGTGAGGGTAGCAACCTCGGTGGGGATGTCGTAGGCGATAGCGAGAGTTTCAGGAATCTCCAGCGTTGCCTCACGGCACTCCACGGGGTTGATGACATACTTTTTGAAGCTCTCGATGTCCGTATCGGTAAGCTTGCCGTAAAGGGCGTAGACCTTGGCGGTGCGGATCAGGGGGCGCTCGCCCTGAGAGATGATCTGGATGCACTGGGCGGCGGAGTCGGCACGCTGGTCGAACTGGCCGGGCAGGGCCTCCACGGCGAAAACAACAGCGCCGGGCAGGTCCACCTCGGGAGCGGCCACGTCCAGCTGAGGCTCGGAAAAGACCGTCTGCACTGCGTAGTCAAACAGCTCCTCGGTGATGTTCTCCGCATCATAGCGGTTGAAGATCCGCAGACCCTCCAGATTAGTAATGCCCAGCAGATTCCGGGCTTCATTCAAAAGGCCCTTGGCTTCGTTCTCAAGGCCCTCTTTTTTCTCTACATAAATGCGATAAACCATGGGGATTTCCTCCTAGTTTATATAATATATTCTTCAATATAGTACGATAAATTATTGTTTAGCGAAGTAACGCACAATCCCTTGCCTCTCCCTCTGGGAGAGGTGCCCCAGTGCGCACACTGGGGCGGAGAGGGTATATAAAGCACTGAAACCCTCTCAGTCACCGCCTTCGGCGGTGCCAGCTCTCCCAGAGGGAGAGCCAAGGCGGCTTCGCCGCTAGTGCGCTAAACGATAATTTACCGTAATCAGTCCTTGTGGGATTCCTTCAACGCTCTCTGGCCGATGTCGGAGCGGCAGTAGGCGTTGGCGAATTTCACGCCGGCGGAGAGCCGGTAGGCGGCGGCGATGGCCTCCTCAAGGGTGGAACGGACGGCGGTGGTACCGGTGACCCGTCCGCCGGAGGTGACCAGCTTGCCATCCTCCAGCTTGGCGCCTGCCACAAAGGTGGCGGCGGCGGCACGGTCGGACATACTCAGCCGGTAGCCTTTTTTGTAGCTTTCAGGGTAGCCGCTGGAGGCCTTGACCACGCAGCAGGCGTGTTTCTTGGAGAACCGGACGGGGGTCTTGGACAGAGTGCCGTTGGTGCAGGCCATCATGACGGTCAGCAGGTCGCTCTTCATCAGGGGCAGGACAACCTGCGTCTCCGGATCACCGAAGCGGCAGTTGTACTCAATCACCTTGGGGCCATCCTTGGTCAGCATCAGGCCGAAGTACAGGCAGCCCTTGAAGGTGCGCTTTTCCTTCTTCATGGCACGGATGGTGGGCAGGAAGATTTCCGCCATGCACTGCTTGGCGATTTCCTCGGTGTAGCAGGGGTTGGGGGCGATGGTGCCCATGCCGCCGGTGTTCAGACCGGTATCGTTATCGCCGGCACGCTTGTGATCCATGGAGGATACCATGGGGCGCACTACACGACCGTCGGTGAAGGCCAGAACGCTGACCTCAGGGCCTTCCAGAAACTCCTCGATGACCACCGTGGAGCCGGATTTGCCGAATTTGGCGTTGGCCATCATGTCGGTGACGGCCTCGACGGCCTCCTCTCTGGTCTGGGCGATGATCACGCCCTTGCCCAGTGCCAGACCATCGGCCTTGATGACTGTGGGGATGGGTGCGGTTTTCAGGTACTCCAGCGCCGCATCCAGCTCCGTGAAAATCTCATAAGCGGCGGTGGGGATGCCGTACTTTTTCATCAGATTCTTGGCGAAGGCCTTGCTGCCCTCGATAATGGCGGCGTTTGCCTTCGGGCCGAAGCAAGGGATGCCGATCTCGTTCAGCCGATCCACGCAGCCCAGAACCAGCGGATCATCGGGGGCTACCACGGCGTAGTCGATGGCGTTTTCCTTTGCGAAGTTGACGATGCCATCAATGTCGGTGGCACCGATGGGAACGCAGGTGGCATCAGCAGCGATGCCGCCGTTGCCGGGCAGTGCGTAAATGGTGGTCACATCGGGATTTTTCTTCAAAGAACGGATGATGGCGTGCTCTCGGCCACCACCGCCCACGACGAGCAGATTCATAGGTTACCTCCTAAATATCTGCGGCAAAGCCGCTAAGCGTGTCGATAAACTGTAAATTATTGTTTAGCGCACTAACTACCACCCATTGTAGGGGAGGGTCTTGACCCTCCCTAAAACCTAGCGGCATCTGCAATGTTTTTATTTATGTAGCCAATGTTATGATTCGCACAATAATTACAACTCAATAATTGTTATAATGCGGGAGGGTCAAGACCCTCCCCTACGATAACATTGATTGTTTGCTACGCCGCAAAACGCACCGACAGGGGGCGGCGATACGCCGTCCCCTGAGGGTCAAATATCAATGATGGAACAGTCTCATGCCGGTGAAGGCCATGGCGATGCCGTTCTTATCGCACTCGGCGATGACCAGATCGTCACGGATGGAGCCGCCGGGCTGTGCGATGTACTTGACGCCGGAAGCGACACCACGCTTAACGGAGTCGGGGAAGGGGAAGAAAGCGTCGGAGCCCAGAGCCACGGCGTCACGGGAATCCAGCCATGCGCGCTTCTCCTTGGCAGTCAGGGGCTCGGGACGAACAGTGAAGTAGTTCTGCCAGATGCCCTCGGCGCAGACGTCCTCCTCGTTGCCGTTGATGTAGCCGTCGATTACGTTGTCACGGCCGGGACGACCCAAATCGGCACGGAAGGGCAGATTCAGGGTCTTGGGATGCTGGCGCAGGAACCAGGTATCGGCCTTGCCGCCGGCCAGTCTGACGCAGTGGACGCGGCTCTGCTGACCGGCACCCACGCCGATGGCCTGACCGTCGTAAGCGAAGCATACAGAGTTACTCTGGGTGTACTTCAGGGTAATCAGAGAAATAATCAGGTCAATCTTGGCAGATTCGGGCAGCTCCTTGTTGGCGGTGACCAGATTCTCCAGCAGGTGCGCACCAATCTTGAAGTTGTTGCGGCCCTGCTCGAAGGTGATGCCGAAAATCTGCTTGGTCTCCTGCTCAGCAGGGACATAGTTGGGGTCGATGGCGACTACATTATAATTACCACCCCGCTTGGTCTTGAGGATCTCCAGCGCCTCATCGGAGTAGCCGGGAGCGATAACGCCGTCGGAAACTTCCTTTGCGATCATGGATGCGGTCATGGCATCGCAAGTATCGCTCAGGGCAACCCAGTCGCCGAAGGAGCACAGACGGTCGGCACCACGGGCACGGGCATAGGCGCAGGCCAGAGGATTCTCGTCCAGACCCTCAATGTCCTCCACGAAGCAGGCCTTCTTCAGGTCGTCACTCAGGGGCTTGCCCACGGCGGCGCAGGTGGGAGAAACGTGCTTGAAGGAGGTGGCGCAGGCCATTCCGGTTGCCTCCTTCAGTTCCTTGACCAGCTGCCAGGAGTTCAGAGCGTCCATGAAGTTGATGTAGCCGGGGCGTCCGTTCAGTATGGTGATGGGCAGCTCGCTGCCGTCGTTCATGTACAGCTTGGCAGGCTTCTGGTTAGGATTGCAGCCATATTTCAGTTCAAATTCAGTCATTTTTGTATCCTCCATTTTTTGTGGGATAAATTATCGTTTAGCGGTGCAAGTTTGCACCGTACCAAACTTGGCTCTCCCTCTGGGAGAGCTGGCAAAAATCTCTGATTTTTGACTGAGAGGGTGTCAAAACAATGATAGGACACCCTCTCCGCCCAGTGTGCGCACTGGGCACCTCTCCCAGAGGGAGAGGCAAGGGATTGTGCGTTACTTCGCTAAACGATAATTTGCAGTATCAGCAATGCTTATTGATGATGCGCTGGTCGGATTCGCCGGTGGCAATGTCGGTGTAGCGGACAAACAGGGAAATCTTGTTGTTCTCGTCCAGATTCGTCCACAGCTCATTGGTGAAGGTGTCGATGTCGGCAGGGATGGTCACACGCTCCGGCTCGCCCTGGAAGGTGGGGATCACGGGGTTGCCGTCACAGACGTAGGTGTGCAGGAAATGACCCAGACCGGCAATGGCAGGATACTCCCAGAAGAAACGGGCGCAAGCGGAGCCCTCCGGGTCGGCGGCCTTCAGGATGGACATTTTGTAGGAGCCGTCGCCGGCCTGAATGCCGGAGATACGGGGGGTCCAGTTGGGGCCGTCGTCCTCGAACTGACGGGTCCGCAGAGCGGCCTCCCAGCTCTCGCCCTTGGCCAAATACTCCCAAATGGTATCGGTCTGGTCGCCGTTGGTGACGATCAGGCCGCAGCCCGCCTCACGAACCGGATGGTAGATAATCAGGTGAGGATCCTTCATCAGAGCGGGATCGTGGGCTTCGGTACGGATGCCGTCGGGCTCCAGACAGAACACACGGTTGCGGCTGTTGACGCTGCGGCCCATGATGAAGTAGGCGGCAACGGACTTCTTGCCGTCGGGGGTCACGCCCAGCACGATGCCACGGCCGGGATAGGTGTTGCCGTCCAGACGCTGAGCCATGGACTTGGTTTCGTAGACGTTCATTGGTATATCCTCCAATCGTTTTTTGCGGCGAAGCCGCTATGGCTTCCCCCGAGGGGAAGCTGTCGAGCGAAGCGAGACTGAAGGGGAATGCGGGCAATAATTTAAGGATTCTTGCAACTTAACAGACCTGATGCAATGTCCAACACATCGCCATTCCCCTTCCGCCCCCTTCGGGGGCACCTTCCCCCCGGGGGAAGGTATATCGCTGCGCGACGGTCAATTTACAACTCTGCGCAGACTTTTTCAGCGGCCTGGGGCAGCAGAATCCATTCTGCCTGCTCCATGACTCTGCGCTGCAGGGTTTCGGGGGTGTCGTTTTCTTCGATGTAGACGGCCTTCTGGGCGATAATCTCGCCGCCGTCAGGGATTTCGTTTACAAAATGCACCGTTGCGCCGGTGACTTTCACGCCGTACTGAAGCGCCGCCTCATGGACACGCAGTCCGTAAAATCCCTCACCGCAGAAGCTGGGAATCAGGCTGGGATGGACGTTCAGGATCCGCTTGGGGTATGCGGAAGTGAAATTCTCGGTCAGGATGGTCATGAAGCCGGCCAGCACGATGATATCGATGCCATGGGCGGTGAGGACTTCCTTCAGCCGCTCCTCAAAGGCCGCCTGAGAGCCACATTCCTTTTTCAGCACCACTTCCGTGGCGATGCCGGCCTTTTTGGCTCGCTCCAGTGCGTAGGCACCGGCGTTGTTGGAAACCACCAGCGTGATTTTGCCGCTACGAAGGGTTTTGCCCTGTGCGTCAATCAGCGCCTGCAGGTTGGTGCCACCGCCGGACACGAATACCGCAATCCGTTTCATTCCAGAATCACCTTTTCGTCGCTTTCGATGATGGAGCCGATGACGTAGGCGGTTTCGCCGTGAGTCTTGAGGATCTCCAATGCGGTGTCCACCTGATCCGCAGGCACCACCACGCTCATACCCACGCCCATGTTATATGTATTGTACATATCCCGCTCGGGGATGTTGCCCACCTTGGCGATCAGATTGAAAATCGGCAGAACCTGAACGGCAGACTTGCGGATCTGTGCGCAGAGGCCATCGGGGATGGAGCGGGGAATATTTTCGTAGAAGCCGCCGCCGGTGATGTGGCTGATGCCCTTCACGTCCACCTTTTCCAGCAGCGCCAGAATGGACTTGACGTAAATCTTGGTGGGGGTCAGCAGGGTTTCGGCGATGGTCTTGCCACCCAGCTCAGCGCGGTTTTCGTAGAGCATGGGGTCGTTGTTATCAATATTAAATACCTTCCGGCACAGGGAGAAGCCGTTGGAGTGGATGCCGCTGGAAGCCAGCGCGATCACCACGTCACCGGCTGCCATCCGATCCTTGTTGATGATCTTTTTCTTATCCACAATGCCCACGGCAAAGCCGGCCAAATCGTAGTCCTCTACGGGCATCAGGCCGGGATGCTCGGCGGTTTCGCCGCCAATCAGCGCCGCGCCGGACTGGACACAGCCCTCGGCAACGCCGGAAACGATGGACGCAATCTTCTCGGGGATGTTCTTGCCGCAGGCGATGTAATCAAGGAAAAACAGGGGCTTGGCGCCCACGCAGATGATGTCGTTGACGCACATGGCCACCGCATCGATGCCGATGGTGTCGTGCTTGTCCATCAGGATGGCCAGCTTGACCTTGGTGCCGCAGCCGTCGGTGCCGGAAACCAGCACAGGCTCCTCCATGCCGGCGATGGGCAGGCCGAAGCAGCCGCCGAAGCCACCCACATCATCGAGGCAGCCTTCGTTGCGTGTACGGGCAACGTGCTTCTTCATCAGCTCGACAGCCTTATATCCGGCGGTGATGTCCACGCCGGCAGCCGCGTAGCTGGCAGACTGGGAGTTCTTGTGATCCATGATAATTCTCCTTAATATCGGTGTCATTGCGAGCCAGTGCGCACACTGGAGTGGCAATCTCCCCAACATTCCGGAAACCTTAGGGGATTGCCACGGTCGCATATGTTATTGTGTGATTGCCACCGGCAATCACTAAGATTTACATTCGCTTCGCTATGCTCCCTCGCAATGACGTTATTATGTTACTCTTTTCCGCTCCAGCAGTAGGTGCAGACCTTATCCTTATCCAGACCGATGGCCTCCAGCAGGCCGTCCAGGCTCTGGTAGCCGAGGCTGTCGAAGCCCATCTCCTGACAGATGGATTTCAGCAGACACTGTCCACGTCTGGTGGAGCTGTCGGTGTACTCGTCCAGATGCTTCATACCCTCCAGACCCTCCAGATTATGAATGGTTCTGCGGGCCAGCAGCTCCATATCGGACTTGCTGCTGGAGAAATTCAAATACTTGCAGCCGTACATGATAGGCGGACAGGCGGAACGCATATGCACTTCCTTTGCGCCGCTTTCATAGAGGAAATCCACCGTTTCCCGCAGCTGGGTGCCACGGACGATGGAATCGTCCACGAACAGCAGCTTCTTGTCCTGAATCAGCTCCGGCACGGGAATCTGCTTCATCTTCGCCACCTGATTGCGCACGGTCTGATCTTCGGGGGTGAAGCTCCGGGGCCAGGTGGGGGTATATTTCACAAAGGGACGGGCGAAGGGCTTTTTAGATTGGTTGGCGTAGCCGATGGCATGGGGCAGACCGGAATCCGGCACACCTGCCACATAGTCTACCTCCGGCAGCGTACCGGCGGCAGCCTCGTCACGGGCCATAATCATGCCGTTGTGGTAGCGCATCAGCTCCACGTTCTTGCCCTCATAGTTGGAGTTGGGGTAGCCGTAGTAGGTCCACAGGAAGGCGCAGATTTTCATGTCCTTGCCCGGTGCGGACAGCTGCTCCACCCCGTCGGGGGTGATTTTTACGATTTCGCCGGGGCCCAGCTCGTAGTAGTCCTGATAGCCCAGCTTGTGGTAGGCGAAGGACTCGAAGGACACGCAGCAGCCCTCGATGTTCTGACCCACCAGCACCGGGATTCGACCCAGCCGGTCACGGGCGGCAATCAGGCCGTCCTCCGTCAGCAGCAGGATGGTGCAGGAGCCGTCGATTACGCTCTGGGCGTGGCGGATGCCCTCCACCAGATTTTCCTTCTGGTTGATCAGGGCGGCGGTCAGCTCCGTGGAATTGACCTTGCCGGAGGACATGGCCATGAACTGATTGCCGGGGCCGGAGAAGGTGGCCTCCACCAGCTGCTCGGCGTTGTTGATCAGGCCCACGGTGGCGATGGCGAACATTCCTAAGTGGGAGCGAACCAGCAAGGGCTGGGGGTCCGTGTCGGAGATGCAGCCGATGCCGGCGTGACCTTTGAATTTGACCAAATCGTTTTCAAATTTGGTGCGGAAAGGGGTATTTTCAATGTTGTGAATCTGGCGCTGGAAGCCCTTCTGGACATCGTAGAACGCCATACCGCCCCGACGTGTGCCGAGGTGGGAATGATAATCCGTGCCGAAAAACACGTCGTATTTGCAATCTTTGCGGGAAATCGTCCCGAAAAAGCCACCCATTTAGTGACCTCCAATTGAGATAGTAAGATATGAGATAGTACAGTAAATTATCGTTTAGCGGTGCAAACTTGGCTCTCCCTCTGGGAGAGCTGGCAAAAATCTCTGATTTTTGACTGAGAGGGTGTCAAAACAATGATAGGACACCCTCTCCGCCCAGTGTGCGCACTGGGCACCTCTCCCAGAGGGAGAG
>SVME01000112.1 GCA_015067605.1 Oscillospiraceae bacterium | reverse complement strand
GGCGGAGAGGGTGTCCTATCATTGTTTTGATACCCTCTCAGTCAAAAATCAAAGATTTTTGCCAGCTCTCCCAAAGGGAGAGCCAAGTTTGGTGCGGAGCAATCTTACACCGCTAAACGATAATTTATCATTAACATAGATGGGTGGTGGTTTTATGGGAACGTGTATCATATTCTGTGCCGGAGATTTTACGGCGCTGGTGGAGCCCATTCGGGACGGTGACTTCATCATCGCCGCCGACGGTGGACTGCTGCACCTGAACCGTCTGGGCGTGCAGCCGGATGCGATCATCGGCGATTTCGACTCCCTCGGTCATGTGCCGGAGGGAGCGTTGGTGCATCCGGTGGAAAAGGACGACACCGATTCCATGCTGGCGGTGTGGCTGGGTCTGGAAAAGGGCTTCCGCCGGTTCGTTCTCTATGGAGCAATGGGAGGCAGTCGGATGGATCACACCATTGCCAACCTTCAGACGCTGCATTATCTGGCGAATCATGGGGCAGTGGCACATCTAGCCGGAGCAGATGTCATCGCCACGGTGATTCGCAACGGCAGTGCCTGTTTTCCGGCTGCGCCGGAGGGCATCGTATCGGTGTTCTGCATGGGTGCTGATGCTGAGGGCGTGGACATTCAGGGGTTGCAATATGAACTGAAAAACGGTACTCTCACTGCTGGATATCCCCTTGGCGTTAGTAATCATTTTGTTGGTAAAAGTGGAAAAATATTCGTAAAAAAAGGAAGTTTGTTGATTATATCACCAGCAAAGGTTGGTTTTCCGGAGGTGGAGCTATGCTGACCTATTCGCTGGAAAAGGCACCGGGGATGCCCCTTTACGAGTCCCTTTATCGCCACATCCGGCAGGATATTTTGTCCGGCACCCTGAAAGCCGGTCAGAAGCTACCTTCCAAGCGAGCGCTGGCTGCCCATCTGGAGGTGAGCAAAATCACCGTGGAGGGTGCCTACGAACAGCTTTTGTCCGAGGGTTTCATCTGCGCCCGTGAGAAGGTGGGGTATTTCGTGGAGGATTTGCGCACTATGCCGCCGGCACCTCCCGTTGCCCAAAGGCCGGAGCCACAGCCGGATTTTGACGGCGTGGATCTGACTGGCGGCGGTCCAGAGCGGTTCCCCTTCTCTGTATGGAGTCGGCTGCAGCGACAGGTGATGCTGGATCTGGGGCAGGAGCTGCTGCGGCCTTTGCCTAATCAGGGGTATCTGGGGTTGCGGCAGGCTATTGCCGACCACCTTGCGGCCTTTCGGGGCATGGCCGTTGCGCCAGAGAATATTTTGGTTGGTGCGGGAACGGACTTTTTGTATAATCTTCTGATCCAGCTGCTGGGTCGGGAGCTGTGCTATGCGGTGGAGGATCCGGGCTACGGCAAGATTCGTCTGATTTACGCTGCCGGCGGCGCTCGCTGCGTGGATGCGCCCATGGATGCCAGCGGTCCCGTGCCCTCGTCGCTGGAGCAGGCGCAGGTGCTGCACCTATCTCCCAACCACCATTTCCCCACGGGACTGGTGACCCCCGTGAGCCGTCGGCTGGAGCTGCTGCGGTGGGCGGCGGAGGGACAGCGGTGGATCATCGAGGATGACTATGATTCCGAATTCCGTTTCGCTGCCCGTCCCATGCCCGCCATGCAGGCTCTGGATCAGAGCGGCCGTGTGATTTACATGAACACCTTTTCCAAGACACTGGCACCATCCATTCGTATCAGCTACATGGTGCTGCCCGAGGCGTTGATGGCCCAGTTCCGGCAGAAACTGGGCTTTTACAGCTGCACGGTACCCTCCTTTGAGCAATATACGCTGGAGCGGTTCCTGCGGCAGGGGTATTTTGAAAAGCATATCAACCGGATGCGCAGATTGTACAAGAACCGCCGCAACCAGTTGGTGGAATTGCTGAAATCCAGCCCCATTGCAAAGAATATCACCATATTGGAGCAGGATGCGGGGCTGCATTTTCTGCTGCGGGTGGATACAGAGTTGACCGACGAGGCGCTGACAGAGCGCTGGGCGGCTGCGGGAATCCGAATCCATGCCCTCAGTGCGTACTACCATGGCGATGTGCCGGAGGCAGATCGACATTGCCTGATCGTCAACTACGACCGGCTTACCGATGAGAATCTGGATGTACTGGCACAGCGTCTTTCGATGCTGCAAGATAACTAAAGGCCACGGTCGAGGACCGTGGCCTTTGGTATAAGTAGAATTACTTAATCTTCTTGGGGATGCTCAGGATGGCGGCCAAAACGATGGCAACCAGAACGCACAGGGAGATAACGAGGATGGCTCTGGTCTTTCTGGCCATGGTCATGCCCAAAAACTTGACGGGCTTTTCCACATCAGGAGCCTTCTCCTTATTTTCGCCGGTGGTGTTGGTGTCCTCGGCGGGCTCGTCGGTTTCGGGAGCTGCGGTTTCGCCATCGGCAGGAGCGTCAGTATCCTCGGCAGGCTCGTCCACAACAGGCTCGTCCACAACAGGCTCATCAGGGGTCTCAGTGGGCTCGTCGGGAGTTTCGACAGGCTCGTCGGGAGTCTCAACAGGGGCATCGGTGGGCACGTCCACAGCGGGAGCCTCGTAGGACACCTCAAAGGTGCTAAAGTCAGCGCTGATGGTGATCCATGCATCGGAAGCGCCGTCGAGCGTGATGTCGGTGGTCTGAGCGGAGCCGTTGTTGGCAATGAAGCCGGTGGTGCCCATGGGAACTTCAATCTTCCACAGGTCACCCTCTTTGGTCATGGGCTCGCCGGGCCAAGAGGAGAAGGCATCGCCGTAGGAACCCCAAGCCCAAGCGTTGGGAGCGGTGTCGGAGTCGATGGAAACATAAACGGTGATGGTTTCTTCAGCCATCGCGGGGACGCAGAAGACGCTGATGCACAGCACCAGAGCCATAAGGATGATAGAAAGCTTTTTCATTTGGTGTTTTCCCTCCTGTTAATTTGTATACGCAAGGGTATTATAGCACACATTTTCCGATAGCGCTAGATACCTAAACAAAATTTATCAATTTTTTTAGAGATTTTTTTGCGAAACGCCAGTGCCAGCAGTGCGTACACTGGCGTGGCAATCCCCAAAGATTTTCGGCACTATCGTACAATCATGTCATTGCGAGGAGGCCAAATAGGCCGACGTCTAAAGAACTCTTAGCGCGTTAGCGCTTTAGAGTTCTTAGTGCATAGCTGGCAATCTCCTGCCGAAACCTTTAACAATATTGGGCGTTTAGGAATGAGAGCTACGATTTGGCGCTTTTTTCTTTCCTAAATGTTGGCGAGCATTTAACGTTGTACCGGGAGATTGCCACGTCGCC
>SVME01000111.1 GCA_015067605.1 Oscillospiraceae bacterium | reverse complement strand
GTGGGGCTGATATAGAACAAACGCTATACCGGGAGATTGCCACGTCGCCCTTTCAGGGCTCCTCGCAATGACATGGTTGTTCGATACGTCGGTGCACTAAACGATAATTTACAGTCCTGAGTATAATAAGAACCGGATGTGCCATCGCACATCCGGTTAAATGTTACGCCATGATGGTTCCGTCGGGGTGGAACAGGGGAAGCTTTTCCAGATAAATCAGGTCTTCTCTATCCTGCGCGTCGCCCTCAGCCAGAATGGACATCTTGCCACAGACTGTACCGCCGGCCTTTTCCACCAGAGCCTCCAGCGCCGCCAGACTCTCGCCGGTGGAAATCACGTCGTCCACCAGAAGGATCCGCTTGCCCTTCATCAGAGCCGCATCGGCGCCGTCCAGATACAGCTTCTGCTCCTTGGCAGTGGTGATGGAGCGGACGCTCACCTCGAAAATATCACGCATATACAGCTTGGGGCCCTTCCGTGCCAGAATGTACTTGGCATCGCCGGACTGACGAGCCATTTCGTGAGCCAGAGGGATACCCTTCGCCTCGGCGGTGATGATGTAATCATATTCGGGGGCCAGCTTCAGCAGCTCCCGGGCGCAGGCCACAGTCAGCTCCTGATCGCCAAAAATGACGAAGCCGGCAATGTACAGGGAATCGGTGGCTTTGCAGATGGGCAGATCTCTCTGAAGACCTGCAACGTTCATGGTATAATACATGAGAAATCACTCCTTATCAACCTAATTATACAAATTTCGCCAAGAATGTCAAGTGGTCAGGTCGTGGCGATCCACCACAGGTTTGGGACGGATGTCGCCGGCGGCAGTGAGGGCCATCTTGGTCAGCATGGGGCCAACCAGCTCGTAAATCAGCACAGAGAACAGCACAATGTTGCGCATCATAGCACCCTCGGCGCCGAACTCGGCAGCCACTGTTACGGACATACCCAGTGCCACGCCTGCCTGAGGTAGCAGGGTGATGCCCAGATATTTGCAAATGGAGGGCTCGCATTTCATCAGCTTTGCGCTGGCGGAGGCACCGAAAATCTTACCGGCGGAGCGGGTCAGGATATACACCACGCCGATGCCAACCACCGCCAGATCCGCAAACACCGTCAAATCCAGCTCGGCACCGGAGATGACGAAGAACAGCACGTACACAGGGCCGGTCCACCGCTCTGTCTTGTGCATGATTTCCTCGGAGAAATCGCACAGGTTGCAGAAAATGGTGCCGCACATCATGCACACCAGCAGAGAAGAGAAGCCGATATGGAGGCCTCCAATGACGAAATGGAGCTTGGAAAGGCCGGCACACAGAGCCACGAAGGCCACGGCCAGACTCAGCCGCTTGGAGTTGGAGTTAAAGTATTTTTCCACCAGACTGAACACCCAGCCCAGCAGCGCACCCAGCAGCAGCGAGCCAATGATTTCCACCATGGGATTGACCAGTACGGAAATCAGGCTGAGGCTGCCGCCGCTGAAGGCTTTGGCTACGCCCTTGGATACGGCGAACACCACCAGACCAACTGCGTCATCCAGCGCCACGATGGGCATCAGGATGTCGGTCAGGGGGCCCTTGGCCTTGTACTGGTTGACCACCATCAACGTGGCGGCGGGAGCCGTGGCGGTGGCGATGGCACCCAGAATCAGGCAGGTAGAAACAGGCAGCTTTTCAGGGCCTAAAAGGAAATGCAGACCGATCAGCCCCAAATCCACCAACAATGTGGCAGTCAGCGCCTGAAAAACAGCGATGACTGTTGCCTGACGGCCGATTTTGCGCAGAGCGCTGACCCTGAACTCGCTGCCGATGGAGAAGGCGATGAAGCCCAGCGCCGCATCGCAGACCAGTCCCATGCTTTCTACGAAGTGGAAATCATGAAAGCCCAGTCCGGGAACATTTAACTGACCTAACACCAGCGGCCCTACCAGAACGCCGGCAATCAGATAGCTGGTTACGTCTGGTAGATTCAGTCGGGAGGTCAGGCGGGACAATAGCAGACCTGCAAACATGGCCACGCCGATGGCCAATAAAAACTCCATCCAAATCCCTCTTTTCATTAATTCAAAACGACTATATTATACCGCTTTCCATGCAGGATTCAAGGCGTGTTTTGCACAAAAAAACAGGTTTTTTTCCATGGTTTTGTAGGCAAAAAGAAAACGCACCTCCGACGATGCGGCGGTGCGTTCCCTTTTTGGAAAGAAGAGAGGTAGAAAAGAGGATATACGGAGGTGAAGGGAGCGGCTCACGGCTTCCGCCGCCCTTCATGATTCAAGAATAATCGAAGGTTTTGAACGGCGCATAACAGAATTGAAAACAAAATGCGACAAAATTATGAACAAAATAAATATTGCCAAATCCCAAAATCGTGATATCATATACCCCTGTAAAGGAGTTGAAATTATGCAAGCGATTAAAAATTGGGTGCTGGGGCTGCTTAGCTCTGCTGCCAGCCGTATCGTGCCCTTTCTACTGATTCTGACCATTGGAATCCTGATTATCCGCATCGTCATGTCCATCGTCAATAAGGCGCTGGCCAAGTCGAAGCTGGAGAAGGCCGCCCATAGCCTGATTCGTTCCCTGATTCGGACGGTGCTGTACCTGCTTGTGGGACTGATGGCCGCATCCAGTCTGGGCATCGATGTTACCGGCGTGATCGCGCTGGCCAGCGTATTCACGCTGGCACTGTCCTTGTCCGTGCAGGATTTGCTGACCAATATCATCGGCGGCTTCACGCTGCTCTACACCAAGCCCTTCAAGTCCGGCGACTATGTGGAGATAGCGGCAGAGTCCGGTACGGTGGCGGAGATTGGCATGACCTATACCAAGCTGACCACTCCGGATAATAAGATCATCTACATCCCCAATCGGGCGGTGGTGGCGGCGGATATCACCAATTATACTGTTACCGGTACACGTCGGGTGGATGTGCGTATCAGCGCGTCCTACGATGCCCCCTCGGAGCAGGTGATCCAGGCACTGCTGGAGGCCGGACAGGTTTCGGGAGTTTTGACGGATCCAGCCCCTTTTGCGGCGGTGGCGGAGTATGGCGACCATGCCATTGTCTATACTCTGCGGGTCTGGTGCGCCACGGCAGATTACTGGGATGTGAATTACGCTATCAATTTGAAGGTGCGTGAGTGCTTCGAGAATGGCGGCATCAGCATGACCTACCCCCACCTGAATGTCCATTTGGAGAAATAAAGGCGTAAATTATCGTTTAGTGCACCGACGTATCGAACAACCATGTCATTGCGAGGAGCCCTGAAAGGGCGACGTGGCAATCTCCCGGTATAGCGTTTGTTCTAT
>SVME01000020.1 GCA_015067605.1 Oscillospiraceae bacterium | reverse complement strand
TTCCTCAACGGTCATTATTGATGCAGCATTTCAGCAGGAGATTGCCACGGGCCTACGGCCCTCGCAATGACATACGTTGCTTTTAGTTGGCTTGCTTACTAAAAGGGATAACCACAACGATAATTTATAGTTATCCACAGTCGGAGCAATATGCCACTGGCGTGTAGCATTTAGATTGGTTCGAATCTCCCTCATCCTCTGCCAACAAAAAAGGCCACCCGTTGGGTGGTATCAACGCTGTGGACGAGGGATTCGATTTAATTATGGAGTTGCCGCCGGTTAGACGGCGGCAAGCGGCGCTCATTCGCGCCGCATTTATAATGGTTCGAATCTCCCTCATCCTCTGCCAATAAAAATGACCACCCGTTGGGTGGTCATTTTTATTGGCAGAGGATGAGGGATTCGAACCCCCGCAAACGGAGTCAGAGTCCGGTGTGCTACCGTTACACAAATCCTCTATCTCAGGCGCAAGATTATTATACGCATCTTTCAAAAAAAGTCAAGCATTATTTTCCTAATTTACAAAACTTTTTTCGGGCAAGAATAGCTTGCCCGAAAATTACAGTTTCATTCAGCGGCGCAGGAGCTTTTTCAGTAATCGTCCTCCGATGCCCAGAATCTCCCGAACGCCCTCATTTTTCAGCAGGGTGCCGCAGAGCATATACACGCCCGCACCGGCACCGATGCCCAGCGCCAGCTCAAGCAGCATAGGCAACGCCAGCAGCTTGATACCCAGCACCGCCGCCACCATCACTCCAGCGGACAGCACCATCGTCAGTAAATACCGCCATTCCAGTCGGAACCGGACATATTTCCAGCCAAAAGTCATTGTTGCCAGCAGGACGCAAACCTCACTGACCGCTGAGGCAAAGGCTGCGCCATTATGCTGGTACGTTGGAATCAGCAGTGCATTCATGGTTACATTTACCACAGCACCGATGATGACCGAAATCAGCAGCTTCTTCTCCTGCCCCACCGTCATCAAGATCTGGGTACCGAAGAAATTGTTCAGCGCCACTGCCATGACCAGCACCGACAGGATTCGCAGCGTCACCACCGCAGGCAGGAAGTCCACGCCGAACAGCACCGGAATCATAGAATCTGCCAACAGCGCCACGCCCAGCACCGCTGGTATTGCCAGAACCGTCAGAATTTTCAGCACACGGTTGGCGATGGAGCGGAACTCCTGCAGCTTTCCATTATTATAATAGTAGCTCAGGCGGGGTAGCAGCACCAGCGCCAGAGAGGAAATCATAGAATTGATGATTCGTGCCAGCTTGGTGGCATTATTATAGTAGCCCACGATGTCATCGGCGCACCAGGCGCTGAGCATGGTGGTATCCAGCAGGGTATACAGCTCGATGGAGATGGAGCTGGCCAGCAGAATCAGCACCGGCTTCAAATGACGCTTTACATTCAAGCCCTTGAAGCACAGCTTCACTTTGCCCCGCAGGTTGAACACGTTGAACAGGTGGTTACCCGCCACCGCAAGGCAGTGGATGAGGGCATAAATCACAAAGTCTCCCGTATCACGGACGAACAGGAACAGCGCCACCAGCGACAGCAGCTTCACAGCAAAGCTGCGGGCGGCGATATAGCCGTACTCCTCCTTGCCCTGATAGAAAAAGTCCACATTGAAAAAGTTCAGGATAATGGACAGACCCACCGTCAGAAACAGCAGCCGCTGGTCAGCGAACCAGTCCGCCGTCAGCACCATGCCATAGTACACCGCAGTACAGACCGCCGTGGACAGAGCGTTGATGAAAAACAGCTCCGAAAAGACTCGGTTCGTGCCATCAGCATCGTCCTGCCGCTTGGCCACCTCACGGATGCCGTAGTTGGGGATTCCCAAGGCAGCGATAATGATGAAATACTGGACGATATTCTGAGCGCTGGCTACCTTGCCAACGCCATCGGCCAGCAGCACACGGGCTGCATAGGTGGCGGTAATCAGAGGGAACAGCACATTCAGCAGCTTATAGAGCATGCTGTATATGGAATTGACCGCCAGCGATTTTTTCGCCATGAATATTACCTCTTTAGAATTTTCTCCACGACCTCACGGATGACACCCTCGCCGCCCTTGGCAGCGGTGACATATTTGGCAACGGCTTTCACGCTTTCCATAGCGTCCGCCGGTGCGCAGCCGTAGCCCACCATGGAAATCACGCCCAAATCGTTGATATCATCTCCGATATAGGCCACGTTCTCAGGGGCAATCCCCCGCTCTGCGCAAATCCGCTCCAGCACCGCCACCTTATCCTTGCAGCCGGACTCCAGAATGTCCAGCTTCAGCTTGGCAGCACGACGGCGGTTCAGCTCCACATCCTCGCTGGTGAGGATGCCGGTGACGATGCCCGCCTGCCGCAGCAGGCCGAAGCCCATACCGTCCTTGGTATTGAACTTCTTCATCTCGTCGCCACGCTCGGAATAGTACATCCCCGCATCGGTCAGGCAGCCGTCGCAGTCCGTCAGGAACATCTTGATTTCCGGCACCTCCTCCGGAGCGGTGATGCCGTTTTTCTTCATCAGCGCCTCGATAATGACCCAGTCGCTGGGCTCGTCGATTTCAAAGAAGGTATCCTCATTCATTTCCACGGCCTTAATGTTACCCCAGACACGATTCTGATTGGCAATCAGGCCGGCCTTGGAGGAGATGTAAAAAGCGCCGTTCTCCACCAGATATCCATCGTACTCCTGCCGGCGGGGGCGATGGAACACATCGTAGTTGGTGGGGTAGGCAAACCCCTCAGCGTTATTCGCCCAATGGAATCGCTTCTGGCGCACCACAGACAGGACGCTATCGGTGCCCTTCTCGTTGAAAGCCTCGAAGCCCCGATCCAAGTCCTCGCTGACCAGCAGCGGAGAGGTGGCCTGAATCAGAACGATATTATCAAATTCGTAATTTGCCGCAAATTCCAGCATGGCAAACTCGGTGGAAGCCGTATCAGAAGCGGACTCTGCGGAGCGGTCGATGACCTCCGCCTTGGAAAACAGCGCCGCCTCACTGCCCTGCTTGAAGGATTCCACCGTCTGACGAATCTTGTCGCTGTCGGTAGCGATATAGACCTTATCGATGTACTGACAGCCGCAGGCCGCCCGCATCGTCCAATACACCAGCGGCTTGCCGGCAATGGGCTTGATGTTTTTCAGAGGGATAGACTTGCTGCCGCCCCGAACAGGAATAAACGCAACATTCATATCAATGTACCTCTCTTTGCATAGTTTGCACCAATGTCTGATACCGGCGCAGGAAGGCTTCATCACTGAAGCAGCGCTCCTGCAGCTGCCGGTTTTGATTCTTCAATTCTTCCAGCGGCGCCTTGGCCATAAACTGCCGGAACCCCTCGGCACTGCCGAAGTCCTCTACAAACACGCCATTATCCTCGATAATCACTTCCCGATTGCCGCCGATGGGGGTCAGCACCGGAATATTGCCGTAGGACATGGCCTCGATGGTGGAGTAATCAAAAATCGAAAAACGGTGGAACAGGATATAGTGATCCGTCCTGGAGAAGATTTTCAGAATATCATCATGAGGCATGGGCTCACGAATCCAGATGACGCTATCGCCAATGCCGTACTTTTCGATGTTTTTCTCCAGCTCAGCGGCTTTCACGCCGCTGCCAACGATTATCCAACGGAAGGGGTGGAACTTCCCCACCTGCGCCAGAAATTCAGGGATTCGCTCCACGCCCTTTGCCTCGTTCAAAGCGGACACGGTGGCGAATTTATAGCCATCAAAACCCTCCAGCTTTTGGCGCAGCGCCTTGATGGCATCACTGTCGTCAGGCAGCGACGGCTTGGTGAAGCCGTTATACAGCACCTGGATGGGGCGCTGCAGCACCTTCTCGAAATAAGGCTCCGACTGGAGCAGGCTCTCCTTGGCACCCATAGAGGGAAATGCCAGAACCTGCACCTTCCGGTAGGCTTCCTCAGAATACCGGTTCAGGTATTTCCGATAGGCGGGCAGGTCGAAGGAATTGAAGGAACGCCACTCATTATAGAGGCTCCCCTGCTGGTGATAAATCAGCACCGTGCGCTTGCAGTATGGGAACAATTTCATAAATTCGTAGGCGCTTTCCACGTCCTGAAACAGATACACATCCTCCGCCGTAAAGCGGTGGGTCTGATCCAGCTCCTGAAAATAGCTCCGGATGCGCTTCCGGTATGCCTTGTGCTTGGAAATCCACGCCATGCCCATTCGGGAAAGAATCGCCCGCAGGCCGGTTTTGGGCGCTTTGGCGTTGGAGCCCAGCCTGGAATAGGACACCTGATCCATCTCCGGCGTGATGACCTTATCCATAAATATATGGTAGCAATCCTCCAGCAGTCCATACTGCCGGTTTGCCAGATACAGCTTGAAATTCACACCGGTGCCGCCGCCCACAGGCCCAAGGCACTTTCGGTAGGAAATCACAAATATGCGGCTCATGAGTTTTTCAGCACTCCATTCTTCTCAAACAGTTCCCCCATGGCATCCGGGGAAAAGGCCTGATCCTTCAAGAAATTGGCGTTAAGATTCACCGGATGGTCGGCGGATACATTGTTGACCGCACTGGTGCAGATGCCCACTGCCGTGGCAAAGCGGATGCCCAGCACATCGAACAGCTCACCGGGGAAAGTTTCCCGCAGGACAGTGGCTTTCACCTGCGCATAGTCCGAAGTGTCACGAGGATGCACCTTCAGCACCGTCCGCTCCGGATTGAACCAGTTGCAGATGGCAGTATAGATTTCTTCCTTCCGGTGAGCGGTGATATAGCCATCCTCAGACAATGGCTGGGTAAACACCACATTGCGGCCGTTCATAGCCCTCAGCTTCTCTGCCTTCTCCCCTTTCAGGAACAAATCCACCACACGGCTGCCAACCGGCGAATCCGCCATCAGCTGACGGAGGTTGAAAGCGTGGATTTTGGAGGAGAATCGACTGTCGTAAAGGCTGGGGTTCTGGGCGTACACACCCTCCAGCTTTTCATCGTCATGGAATCGTACCGGAATACCCAGCAGCCGCTTCATCAGAAGCTTTTTCTTGCTCTGGGTCTTGCTGATGCAGCCCATAGCACCCTCTTCATAGAATATAGCACGTCGGCACTTTTTATAGTAGTGAGCCGAGGAGCGGTCGATGCTATTGACGCTCCATGCGAAGTTGACCAAATCGAATTCCTTGAAGCCGTGGGTCTTTTGCAGCTGCCGCAGGAGCTTTCGATCCGCCAGCATCTCCAGTCCCAGATTCTCCTTGCGGGAGTCACGGAACCGCAGGACAAATTTCGCCTCCGGCACTGCCTCGGTATGCAGGGCACGGAAGTTTTCCATATTCTTTTCTTCATGGGTGGTACAGACGATGATATTCTCACTGCCACGCAGCAGCAGCGTCGCCAGCATCACATGATAGACCGTTTCGCAGACGTAGATGGTCACGTCAGCACCTCCTTTTCTGCCCAATGCTCCAGCGTAAAGCCGAAGGTCAGGAGCATATAGAACAGGGTCAAATTGAAATACGCCTCCATCTGGAACAGCACGGCCAGATACAAAAACAGCGTGAAGGACAGCAAAATGGACAGAGAATCGTGCTTATGCCGCTTCAGGGGGCGGGCGCACCGCCAGAGCATCACCAGAAACGCTCCCAGACCCACGATGCCCGTGCGGTAGAACAAATCCAGATACAAATTGTGGCAGTGGGTGGCGGTATTGTTGCCGCCGAATTTGCTGATCAGCAACGTCTCCCGCTCATAGCCATAGCCGAAGATGGGGCTCTGCCGAATCCAATCCACCGCCATGCCCCAGGTTTTGGTACGACCGGTAAAGGTCACACTTCCCTCCGGCTTGCCCAGCAAGCCACCCAGAACATTGCCAAAATCCAAAAACACCAGCAGCACAAAAAACAGCACACCCAGCAGCGTATAAATCTTCAAACTGGGCATGGGAATCTTCTTCCACTCCACCAGCACCGCAAAGCACACAAACAGTGCGCAGGCTATCAACGAAGTGGATGCAATGGACTTGAACATCCCGTAAAAGCCCATCAAGTAAAGGGACATCGATATCAGGTCGGTTCTCTTTTTCTGGCGGGACAGCCGGACTCGATCCAGAAAAAAGGCCGGCAGCACAAACAGCACGTAGTTGTTGCCAGTGGACAGGAACCAGTGCTTCAGATAAGGAATCTGGGTCCCCTGATACTCATAGTAGGAAGTAAAGATTCCATCGGGAAACACAAAAAGCGTCACAAAATGAATCGCGATACAGACATAAAGCAGCCAATAGACATTTTTCATGAATCCGGCTGCGTTTGATTTGAGATTTTTACTTGTAAGAAGAACGATGTCCATGACCATCAGTAGCTTTTTCACAGAAAAACTGACGTTGGCTTTATTCAAAATGGAGCTGACCACCAGAGCGGCCTGCACCAGAAATATCAAAATCACGCCCCAGTCCAGCTTGAAGCTGCGACTGCAGGCAAAGTCAATACAAATCACCCCGAAGGCAGCGACGCTGATTAGGTTGAACACCGTCACGCCCTTAGGCAGATGCACCAGCACATCCGGCTGGATTGCCGCAATCAGCACCGCCCAAATAAACCAGCTTCGCAGGAGCAAGCTGCCTCGGGTTTTCATCCGGAGCTTAATCATAGCGCTCCTTCCCGATTCTCTTCTGGCTCATCCAGACCTTACGCTGGGCCTTATTGGAGCGGAAGTAATCCATGGTTTTTTTCCAGAAATATTTGACCGTGTCCAGTCGCTGGCGCAAGCCGGAGTCCGGCCGATTGTAGCGGTCAAAATCCGCCCCAGTCACATCGCCGGTCTTGGGGAAGAACCCCTCCCGTCCGATGAAAAAGGCGTTCGATACCCCTTCACACCGGTCGGCCAACTGCTTTTTCTGAAAGTGGATGTAGATAAATTCCTCGGTACGGATTTGATTCCCATCCAGATAGGCACGGTACAGGTGGCCGTCCTCCCAGTAGAAGAGTTGGTTTACATAATTCTTTGCAGCATTAATCTCCAGCCGGCGGGTGCGCACCCGAATATCCGCCCGGAGATCACAAGTATTCAAATAGCGAGTGCCCTGCTCACGGGCGATACGGCAAATTCCGGTACGCTCGTCGAAGGCATAATTGGCAGGGGTGGTGAACACCGTTTCCCAATCGTACAGCGCCCCCGCCTGACGGTACAAGCCGTTCATTTCGGGGCAGTTGCGGTACAGGGTCAAATGGCCGGAGCGGCCGATTTTATCGTACTGCTCCAAATCCGGTCGATCTATCAGAATCCTCAAATCACCAAAGACCTGATCCAGATCGCAGTGACCCCAGTATTCGTACCCCGCCAGCTCCTGCTCAAAAATCACGCCGTAGGCAGGACGGAAATCGCAGGATTTGAAAGGCTTCTCAAAAGAAGCCTCAATGCCCAGCTTTTCACTTATCTGCTGGCGCAGCTGCTCCATGGTGCATTGCTGCACCCGAAGATTGGGCACCGCTGGGGTATGGGGCTGGTCGGTCACAAGGAGAAAATCCGCCACGCCGGCATTACGGCCGCAGGAAAGCTCCCAGAAACGATAGTATTCCGGCAGTTTACCAAACCAGACCACAATAACACAAGCCTTTGCCATGGGGATTCCTCCTTTCAAAATTATTTACGTTCTTGTTTAATCTTCCGCTTGAAGGATGCTGGACGCAGCCGGTTATACAGGAAGGACACCGACCGAATCATCAACCCTCTGGGCAGCTTATGGCACAGCTCCGTGTGCCGCTTGTCCCCCTCATCCCGGGTATCCGGCGCCAGCGGTGTATCCGCCCAAGGGGTCATGGCTCGATAACGCAGGAACGCATCCTTATGGGGATGGTCGCTGTCCTCCACCCACGGGCGGCGATGAACATAGAAGTTGCCCGTATAATGGGTCAGCACCGGATGGTTTCTAGCCTCGTAGTATTCCTCCGGAGAATAGGAAAAATTCTTCGGCTTGCGCAGCTTCATCAGCTCATTGTATTCGAACAGGTACACCAGCGAGTTCACATTGTACTTCTGGTGCAGGACTTTCACCCTTCCGGCAAAAACGGAATTGAGGATGGACTGCTCGTTAAATACGAAATAGCCATTATTCGCCTTCAAAACATCGATAAAAACCGAAAGAATGTCGTCTTCCCGCCACTTTTTCAGATTCATCAGAAGAACGCCCGCATTGCAGTAGGTGCCCTCCTTTAAATCCACCAGCTTCCGGTAGGTGCTGCTGAGGCAGTCGTCCACGCCGGCCATATAATAGCCTTCCAGATTGGTATTCCACAGCTCGTCCAGAGGGCCTTCCACCAGCGTATCCGAATCCAGATACAGCACCCGTTCCACGTCCTCGGGCACAAACTCCGTCAAAAACAGCCGGTTGTAGCCAAAGCCAAGCCAGCCGGTTTTGCAGGATTTCAGCTGGATATCCAGCTTCTTCGACCAGTTGGGCATGGTCATAAATTCAATGCTGCGGCCATACTGCTGCGCAATCTGGCGCAGACGGTCCTTATTCTCCTCCGTCATGCCACGCTCGATGTACAGCACTTGAATTTCATCCATATGCTTATTGTTCTCAAACAGCGACAGCATGGAAACGCCAGTCACGCTGGCAAAAGAATCGCTGCTATGATAAATCACATACATTGACATACCCCCAGCCGCCCGAAGGCAGCACAAAAAATCAACACATTGCGCCAATCAGCCGACTACGCTTGCCCACCCACTGGAGTGCGGCCGCAGTCAGCAGCGTCGCAGCCAGCGTCCAGCACAGTCCCAGATAGGGATTGCCATAGAGGACACCGGCGAAAAATGTACCCGGAAGCAACTCCGGCAGGGCACTCAGCCAAATCCGCTGGCTTAGAAACACCGTGGTGCTCATGCTACGCATCCAGCGCAGACCCTTGCCCGAGGTAACAGGAATGGTCAGGCAGGTGCGAATCAGGAAATAGGTGAAGGGCACCAGCATGAACAGTGTATTCACATTCACAGCATCGCAGAACAGCTTCAGCACCAGCGCCTCCGCCACAAATGCCACACCGGTCAGAATCGTCAGAATCCAGCAGGTGGCGGGCTTGATGGTGCTGCCTCGCTGCTCCTGATAGGCAATCAGCGCGCCCAGAACCACCAACGGGAAGCCATGGAACAAGCCGTTGCGGGTGGACACGAACACATACTCATAGCCATGGAGCGCACCGGAGATGGTGGCGCTATCCTGCAGCAAAAAGCTGTAGCTTGCACCCACACAGCCCAGCACATAAAGCACCGCCGACCAAATCAGCGCCCGCTTTATGCACTTCTTCCGGTAGATTCGCCAGAACAGTCCCACGCCGATGCACAGCGCCGGCAGGAACCAGATGGTTTTGTAGGTGGAATAGGTCAGAGCGTTCAGAATGTACCGTGCCCAGCTCTCCGCCGTGGCACCGTGGCGCAGCCACGCCGCCGTCTGCAGTCCAACATACACTACCGACCACAGTCCATACATCAGGCCGATACGCCGCAGGTAGCTTTTGATGGTTTCCTTGCCGGTTTCTTCGTTGGCGAACACCTTCCGGAACAGGAAGTAGCCACTGCAAGCGAAGAAAAAGGGTACCACGACCACATACACCGACGAACCGATATCCAGCAACGCCGGAATCCGCCCGGTGGCGTACTCCGAAATATAGTGAGCCGCCACAATCAGCAGGGCAAAAAGAAATTTTACAAGGTCAATGGCTCCGTTTTGACGCTTCATTGGCGCACCTCTTGATACAGTCGTTCCGCCAGCTCCGGAGAGTACAGGTACTTGTCACTGCCCTGAATCCCCTCCAGCACACGGCACAGGTGGCTCACCTGCATATCCGGATGGTTTTGCAGAAAGTAGCTGGCGTAGTTGGGGTTGCACCGGGCCGCCGCCACAAGGAAATACTCCAGATTGTAGCCCCAGGGCAAGCGCTGGTAGATGTCCTTCAGGGTTTCGTCCCAGATGTCCGTCATGGCGGACAGGTCGAATCGGTTGGGCTGGAGCGCATTGATATAGTTGCCAATCAGCTCGAAATTCAAGTTGCCAGCTCCACGACCCATGCCGTAGACGCTGGCATCCAGCACGATATCGTGCTCCAGCCCCAGCTCGATGAAAGTGGTGGCGTTGGAGAATGCCTGCTGCATATTGTTATGGGCATGGTAGCCCACACGGATGCCTTCGCCCACGTTTTCGTCGGCAATGCGGGCATAGCGAATCAGCTGCTCCTTGGTCAACAGGCCGAAGGTATCTACAATATAAATGGCGAAGGGATTCAGCTGGCTGAACCGGCGGCACATATCGGCAAACTGCCGGTCACTGTACTGCTCCACACGGGTGGGCTGAACGCCCAGCAGGTAGCCCTTATCTACGATGCCCTGACAATACTCATAGGCCTCGTCCAGGCAGCGCATCCAGAAGGAATAGCGCATTAAATCCGGCCCGTCCTCCCGACGCTTTTCCAGCATAGCGGGAGGGAAGTAATTGGCCATTTCGATGAGGGCAGAGTAGATGGTGCCCTCCCGCTTCTGGCCGATGATGGGAAGAAGCGGCTCGATGCCGTTATATACCGCACGGTCGGGATTGTAAGCCTCATTACGCATGAAGCCCAGCTCGATGATATCCGCTCCGGCGGTTTCAAGCTTTTGGCGCACGCTATGGATGTGTGCCTCGCCAAAATTCCAATCGTTGACGTAGCCGCCATCTCGCAGTGTGCAGTCCAAAACTTTGATATCGTTCATTCATTTCACCTTGGTGTCAAATTCTTTTCAATCAGCTCCCACATCCGCCGGTGGTTGCCATCGGATACGAAGCTGTTATGGGGAGTGAGAATCAAATTCTCACAGCTCCAGAGAGGGCTGTCCGGCGGCAACGGCTCGGTGGAGAACACATCCAGCACCGCTCCGTAAAGGTGATTTTCCAGCCGCTGCAGCAGTGCTGTTTCATCCACGATGCCCCCACGGGCCATGTTGACCAGCACCGCTCCCCTTTTTATCTTATCAAGCCGCTCTCCAGAAAACAAGCCACGGGTCTGCTCCGTCAAGGGTAGCGTCAGTACCACAATATCACTGATTGCCAGCTGCTGATCCAGCTGCTCCAGCGGGTACACCTGCCGGTAGGCTTCGTCCGTGGTGGGGTACAGGTCTACGCCGTAGACCTCCTCCGTAAAGGCACGGAACCGCTTGGCAGTTTCGGTACCCACGCTGCCGGTGCCGACTATCAGCACCCGCTTGCCGAACAACTCCAGCAAATCCCGCTGCTTTTCCCAACGGCGAAGCTTCTGATTCTGAGAAAAAGTACGGCTGCCCTTGTAAAGCTGCAACACGCCGCACAGGGCAAACTCCGCCATGGGGATGCTATACACGCCACGGGCATTGAATACCTCGATGCTCCGCTGCTGAATATATTCCAGCGGCACTCGGTCAAGACCGGCGCTGAGAAGCTGGATCCGCTTCAGGTTAGAAAACCGGCGGATGTCCTGATGGACGAACAGCCAGTTGCACACCACCGCCTCCGCTTCATAAGCCTCCAGCGGCAGCTGACCGTCCTCACGCTGGGCAAAAATCAGCTCCCAGCCCATATCTTGCAGAGCTTGCATTTGCTCTGGCGTCCACTGATAGGCGCCTGTTATCAGCAGCTTCATAGCTCCAAAAACTCCCTGATCTGTTCATCCATACAGCCACGGACATCGCCGCCGGAGAGCCAGCATTTGCTCCACTGGACGGTTTTCTCAATGGCCTTGTCCAAATCCCAGCGGGGCTGCCAACCGAAGGTGGCCTTCAGCTTGGAGCAGTCCAGCTTCAGGAAATTGGCCTCGTGGGGGCCGCCGTCGTGGCGGTTGATCCATTTCATAGCGCCCCAGTGATTCACAAACAAATCCACCAGCGCTCCCGTCTGGAAGCAGTCCCGGTCGTCGGGGCCTACGTTATAGTATCCGGCAAAGCGGCCGTCTTCATACTGCCGCTGGGCAATCATCAAATAAGCGCACACCGGCTCCAGCACGTGCTGGAAGGGGCGGGTAGAGAAGGGGTTGCGAACGATGATGTCCTCCCCTGCCATGGCGGCACGGACGCAGTCCGGAATAATCCGGTCATTGGCAAAGTCGCCACCGCCAATTACGTTGCCCGCACGGGCAGTGGAAATGGCCACTCGTCCGTCGGCAAAAAAGCTGTTTTTATAGCTATGGGTCACCAACTCTGAGCAGGACTTGGAATTGGAATAGGGATCAAAGCCGTCCAGCTCCTCATTCTCCCGATAGCCCCAAGGCCATTCCTTATTCAGGTAGACCTTGTCGGTGGTCACATTCAAAAAGGAGCGAACGCAATCGCTGCCACGGACGCACTCTAAAATATTCACGGTGCCCATGACGTTGGTTTCATAGGTATAGGCGGGGTCTTTATAGCTATCCCGCACGATGGGCTGCGCCGCAAGGTGCAGCACAATTTCCGGCTGGGCCGCCTCGAAGGCCGCTTTCAGCGCCGGCAAGTCCCGAATGTCGCCGATGACGCTGCGGACATCGCCGCCAATTCCGGCGATGTCATACAAGGATGGGGACGTGGGAGGCTGGAGGGAATAGCCCGTCACCTCTGCATCGGCCAGCGCCAGAATCCGGCACAGCCAGGAGCCCTTGAAGCCGGTATGGCCGGTGACAAAGACCCGTTTTCCCTTGTAAAAGGACAAATCAAACATCATTTATCAATCTTTCCATTTCTTCCACGGAGCGGTGCCGGATTTCCAATAACTCTCTAGCATATCCTGCTCCCGTCGGGTGTCCATGCATTGCCAGAAGCCCCGATGTAGATAGGACATCAACTGTCCGCCGGCTGCCAGCTCCTCCATGGGCTTCTGCTCAAAAACGGTGTCGTCACCGTCGATATAGTCGAAAATCTCAGGATTCAGTACCATATAGCCCGCATTGATTGGGGCGCCGTCCATATGACTCTTTTCACGGAAGGACTTGACGGCGTTGTTGCCGCCGATGTCCAGAATCCCCTTCTGCTGCTCCAGACGGACAGCGGTGAGGGTGGCAATTCGGCCATGGGATTTATGGAACTCCACCAAATCCCGAATGTTTACATCGCAGACACCGTCGCCGTAGGTCATCAAGAAGGGCTCATTGCCGATATAGGACTGAATCCTCTTGATGCGGCCACCGGTCATGGTATGCAGACCGGTATCCACCACCGTCACCTTCCAAGGCTCACAGCGCTGGTCGTGAATCAGCATATCATTATGACCGTTGGTGAAATCAAAGGTGATATCGCTGTTATACAGGTAGTAATCAGCAAACCATTCCTTGATGATATGCTGCTTATAGCCGGCGCAGACGATGAACTCGTTAAAGCCGTAGTAGGAATACTCCTTCATAATATGCCAGAGAATCGGCTTGCCACCAATCTCTACCATAGGCTTGGGCTTGAATTGGGACTCCTCGGAGATACGGGTGCCGAAGCCGCCAGCCAAAAGAACAACCTTCATATTTTTCCTCCGCTTATTCGCCCTCTTTGTGGATGACTGCTCCCAAGGTCTTGAAGATAATCTTCCAGTCCACCCAGAAGCTCCGCTCCTGAATATACTTCAGATCCAGCTCCATCCACTCGTCGAAGCTGATTTCATTACGCTTGGGCTGAATCTGCCAGTAGCAGGTCAGACCGGGGGTGACAATCAGGCGCTGCTTCTGAAGCTCCGTATACTGCTCCACCTCACGGGGCAGTGCGGGACGGGGACCGACGATGCTCATATCGCCCTTCAAAATATTCCAAAGCTGGGGCAGCTCGTCTAGACTGGTCTTGCGGATGAACTTGCCCACACGGGTGATGCGGGGGTCGTTCTTCATCTTGAATGCGGGGCCGTCCATCTCATTTTCCTTCAGCAGCTCCTGCAAACGCTCCTCTGCGTCCACATACATACTGCGGAACTTATACATTTTGAATAGCTTGCCGTCACGGCCGCAGCGAGCCTGAGAAAAGAAGGGGCTGCCATGGGGGTCATCGAAAAATACCACCAGCGCCACAATCAGCATCACCGGCCACAAAATCAGCAACGCAATCAGGGAGAACAGAATATCCTGCCCCCGACGAAGTATCCAATAGCCACGCTTTTTGCGTAGCTGCTCTTTACGATTCAGCTGAATCAGAGGGGTCCCCTGATCCGTCGTTTGATTATCCATAATCACATAACCTCGCTATTTTTTAGTAGGTAAACGTGTTTTCAGGTTCTTCCGTAGGTGTCCTCGTAACGGACGATGTCGTCCTCGCCAAAATATTCGCCAATCTGCACCTCTACCACAATCAGCGATTCCTGATCGTCCGTATTGGTCAGCCGGTGTCTGGCACCTCGGGGGATATAGACCATGCTGCCCCGCCGCACGGGAATCAGGCTCTCGTCCACCTGCACTGTACCCACGCCGTGGGCAACAATCCAATGCTCCTGCCGCCGGTCGTGGGACTGGAGGCTCAGCTGCTCATTGGGGCGAACGCTGATGACCTTGGACTGGAAATAATCGTTGAGCACCGTGGTCTTATAAAAGCCCCAGGGACGCTGATAGGCATCCTGCTCCATCACTCGCTCGTCCAGCCCACGGAAATCGTAGCTCAAATCCGCATGGATATCCAGCAGCAGCAACGCCTGCATCTGGCTTTTGGTGATGATATTCACCAGCACACCTGCTCCATCTACAATGGGCAGGAACTTGATGGATACGTTTTTGAATAACTCCGCGGCAGTCATGATGCTGTCGCTGGATTTGAGAAAGGTAAAATTACGATTGTATACATCATCGATGCCGCTTTCCACACCCTTGCCACGGATGAAGGCACGGCGGATATCGCCGTCGGTAATGGTGCCGATAGCTCGACCACGGGCATCAATGACTACAAGAAACCCCTTCGTGTTGCTGTCGATCTTCTTCAGGGCTTCCAGAATGGTAACTGTAGGATCAACGGTAAAAAAATGCAACGACTCTCTCATCTTCATTCTCCAAAATTCCTGCCAAGGGCAGGCTTGCGCATCAATGCTTCCGATACTTCAGCTTGTCACGCTGAACCTGCTCGATAGGCAGAATCTCCGCACTCTTATAGGTCAGTGCCTGATGGGCGGCGTTCAGATCCTCCACCAGCTGCCGGATGCCCTGAGGCTCCAGAGAAGCGGCATGGTCAGTGCCCTTCCAAGTCCGGTCGATGGTGTAGTGGCGCTCCACGATATGAGCGCCCAACGTATAAGCCGCTACGTCTACCGCAGTGCCCAGATGATGGCCGGAGAAGCCGATGGCCTTCACACGGCTCTCATAGCTCTGGCGCATCCGGCTGATTTCCAGCAGGCACACGTCCGCATAGGGCACCGGATAGCCGGAGGTACAGTTAAACAGCACCAGATCCTTTGCACGGCCGTTCTTCTCAAATAGCTGGACGATCTGCTCCTCTTCCTCGTGGCTGGTCATGCCGAAGGAAAGCTGAATCTCGCCCTTGTAGTTGTCGCACAGCCACTGGAGCATATCGAAGTGGGTGTTGCAGGCGGAGGGAATCTTAATGAACTCCGGCTCCAACGATGCGATTTCCTGTGCGCTGGTCATGTCCCAGACAGAGGTGGAATAGACGATGCCCGCCTCCTCGCACCACTTTTTCAGCTGGGCATGCTGCTCAACGGTGAACTCCAGAAACTCACGATGGGCACCATAGGTGTCGCCATAAGAGTTGACAGGATTGGGGTGGGGGGCATTATACTGCTCCTCGGTCAGCAGCTCCTTGGGGCAGCGCTTCTGGAACTTGATAGCGTCGGCCTTGCAGTAGTAGGCAGCGGTCTTGATCAGGTCGTGGGCAATGTCCATCTGACCCATATGGTTACAGCCAGCTTCGGCAATGATATAAGGCTTGCGATACATGCTTACGTCCTCCTTTGGTATCGATGGGCATACTCCCACCAAATTACATTTAGTTAATATTACCACAAATTCCTTTAACAGTCAATCAGTAATTCAAAAGCCGCGGGTATTGTATCGCAATTGCGCAAAAATTGTGTGAAGTAATCGTTAAGAATCCTGCTAATCTGAACCACCATATGCAAACGCTCCCTGTGATGGCACAGAGAGCGTTTCGAATCATATTCTTTTGAACTGTTTTTCCAGTTGTTTTTTGCTCAGGGTCACGCAAATGGGGCGACCGTGGGGACAGTATTTCAAATCCTCACGGGCCATCACCTGTTGGACAAGTGCCAGCAGCTCCCGCTCATCGGTGTGCCAGCCGGCCTTGATGGCCGCCTTGCAGGCAACGGTGTGGAGAATCTCATCCCGCACAGTATCCTTGCGTTCCTGACGGCCGGTGAGTAAATCCGCTGCCAGCGCTTCCGCCGCATCGGCCGCATCCTCCGGCGAAAGATCCATGGGAATCTGCCGCAACAGCACGGTATTCTCGCCGAATTCGTCAATTTCAAAGCCCAGCTCCTCCAGCAGCGGCCGATTGCTTAGCAGCTCTGCTGCCCCCTCGGCGCTGAGCCGCACCGGCACAGGTGTCAGTAGGCTCTGGGAGCTGATGGCCTCTTGATTGGCCTTCAGCTTGTCGAACAGAATCCGCTCGTGGGCAGCGTGCTTGTCAATCAGGAAGGCGTTGTCGCCCTCCTCTACTATAATATAAGAATTATACAGCTCGCCCACCATCCGCCACGAAATCTGCTCCGGCATAGGCAGAGCGGTCTGCTCCAATGGCTCCCCCTCGAGGGGCGCCGTCGGCGCAGCCGACTGAGGGGGGATACACTCTTCCGCCCCTGCAGGGCACCTCCCCTCAAGGGGAGGCATTTCTGGCTGGGGCAGAATAATCTGCTCCCGAATGGGCATGGGCGCCGGACGCTCCAGCATCGCCGCAGTGGCAATGGCCGCCTCCTTTTTAGGCTGGGGCGCATCGGAAACGGCGGCAGAGAAGGTCTTGAACTCCCCAGCCGTCATGGTGCGGAAGAAATTTGAAGACGCAGTTTCTTGCCTCCCTCTTTGAGGGAGGTGCCCCGAAGGGGCGGAGGGAGTGACGCTGGATGGATGGGACACTTCCCTTGTCACGCTTTGCGGTGTGCCAGTCCCCCCGGTGAGGGAACTGATGCTCGTTTTCGGCTGAGAGAACTGCACCTGTGGCCGGTCGGGAGTCTTATTCAGCGCCCCCAGAACACCGTAGTGGACGCAGTCGAACACTGCCTTTTCCGACAGGAATTTCACTTCCGTTTTCGCTGGGTGGACGTTTACATCCACCGCATTGGCGGGAAGCCGCAAATGCAGCACGCAGGCGGGGAATTTGCCCACCATAATTTGATTCCGATAGGCCTCTTCCAGTGCGGATACCAGCAGACGGGACTTCACCGGCCGGTCGTTGACGAAGAAGGTCTGCAACGAACGGCTGGGGCGGGAATCGGTGGGCTTGCTGACATAGCCGGTGAGGGAGTACCCCTCCCAGCGGCTGTCCACCTTGATCATCTTGGCGCACTCTCGGCCATAGACACAGTACACTGCTGCCTCCAGCCCGCCGGTGCCGGGGGTGGAGAGGGTCTGCTTGCCGTCACGGATGAAATTGATTGCCACCTCCGGATGGGCCAGCGCCTGCAGCTGCACTGCCGCTGCCACACGGCTGCCCTCCACGGAATCGGCCTTCATGAATTTCATACGAGCGGGGGTGTTGAAGAACAAATCACGGATGATAATGGTGGTGCCATCAGGGCAGCCGGCTTCCATTTCCTCCGTCACCACACCGGCTTCCAGCGTCAGGCTGGTGCCGGTGAGAGAACCGGGGGTTTTGGTCAGCAAATCGATGCGGCTGACGGAGGCAATTGCCGCCAGCGCCTCGCCACGGAAGCCCATAGTGCCGATGGCAGCAAGGTCATCGGCGGTGCGTAGCTTAGAGGTGGCGTGGCGGAGAAAAGCGGTTTTCGCATCCTCCGGCGCCATGCCGCAGCCGTTGTCCGTGACGCGCAGAAAGGTCATGCCGCCGTCACGAATCTCCACAGTAATTTTGGAAGCACCCGCATCTACTGCGTTTTCCAGCAGCTCCTTGACCACGCTGGCAGGACGCTCAACCACCTCTCCGGCGGCAATCAGGTTGGCAATATGGGGAGAAAGCTGCAGAATTTTCGGCATTTTATCACCTCATGGGCAGAATAGCAATGGCGTTCACCGCCATATGAATTAGAATCGGAGCGAAGATGCTGTTGCTGCGCTCGTAGGCCAGCGCCAGCACTAGTCCGGCGGGAATGTACTGCACAAAGCAGATCAGCAGATGCAGGGGCGGATAGTAGCCGATGTAGCCCATCACATGGATGGCGCAGAACACCCCGATGGAAACAAGGTAGCGGCTCAGGCGGCTGGGCAGCAGGCCGAAAATTAGCCCACGGTACAAAACCTCCTCCGTAAGAGGCACCAGCACCACTGTGCCAATGACCATCAGCGGATAGCTCTGCTGGACCGCCACCGCCAGATGGGCGTCGTTGACGTTGAAAAACTGGGGAAACAGCAGCACCAACGCCGCGGATACGCTGTAAATCAGCGCCTGATAAACCACAAATCCGCCCATAGCAGTAAGCAGTACAGTTTTTATATTTTTTATGGAATATTTCACAGAATCCAGTAAATACCGGTGAAAAATGCCGCAAATTGCGCAGAAATTCACCGCCCAGCACAGCAGATTCAAATGAATTGCCTGTGCGTTTGGAAACAGCCACACCAGCACCGTTGATGCCAGCGAGGGCAGGAATGCCAGCTGGAACAGGCCGTAGCGCACGCCCCAGGTGGCTTCAAAACGTGTCAGCATCAGTCCAGCATCCTTTTCAGTTTATAAAGCTCGTTCATGGCTTCGATGGGAGTCAGAGTTTCCACCGTCAGGGCCTCCAGCGCAGCGCAAACCTGCTGACTGCGCAGATCCAGCATGGAAATCTGATCCTCCGGCTCTGCCGTCTGCATCACAGGCTGGATACCATTCTGGCTTTCCAACTCTGTCAGGATTTCCCGTGCCCGATTGATGACGGCGTTGGGAAGTCCTGCCAGCTTGGCTACCTCCACGCCGTAGCTGTCGTCGGCGGCACCGGGGACGATTTTCCGCAGGAAAATCATCTGGTCGCCACGCTTTTTTACGGCGATGTTGTAATTTTTTACATTGGGTAGCTCCTGCTCAATGGTAGAAAGCTCATGATAATGGGTGGCGAACAGGGTCTTTGCCCCCAGCTTTTTGGGACTGGCGGCGTATTCCAGCACCGCACGGGCGATGGCCATGCCATCATAAGTAGAGGTGCCACGGCCGATTTCGTCCAGAATCAGCAAGCTGCGGGAGGTGGCGTACTTCAAAATCGATGCCACCTCGGACATTTCCACCATGAAGGTGGACTGGCCGGAAGCCAAATCGTCACTGGCGCCGATGCGAGTGAACACCCGATCCACCAGACCAATCTTTGCGGAGCGAGCCGGCACGAAAGAACCCATTTGCGCCATCAGCACAATCAGCGCCACCTGACGCATATAGGTGGACTTACCGGCCATGTTGGGACCGGTTATTATGGACACCTGATTGTCCGCCGAGCCAAGGCGGGTATCGTTGGGCACAAAGAGGGAGTCTTTCAGCATCACCTCAACTACCGGATGGCGGCCATCGGTGATGGAAATCTCACTGCTCAGAGTGATTTCGGGACGGCAGTAGCTCCGCTGGATGGCCACCGTGGCAAGACTGCACAGAGCATCCGCCGCCGCCACTGCCGCTGCGCTAAGCTGCACACGAGCCGCCTGATCTGCCAGCTCCTGTCGCAGTTGGGTGAAGATTTGGTACTCCAGCGCCGTCAGTCGATCCTTGGCGGTGAGCACCTGCTCTTCCAGTTCTTTCAGCTCCTGTGTGATGTAACGCTCGCAGTTGGCAAGGGTCTGCTTGCGAATATAGTGGTCGGGCACCTGATCCATAAAGGATTTGGAAACTTCGATATAGTAACCAAAAACTCGGTTAAAGCTAACTTTCAGGGTGCGGATTCCGGTCTTTTCCCGCTCCGCTGCCTCGATGGCAAGGATGGTGCCGGAGCCGCCCTCCATAATATCCCGAAGCCGGTCCGCATCAGCGTTGGCGCCCTTGCGGATAATGCCGCCCTCCCGCACAGTCAGGGGAGGCTCGTCCACGATGGTCTGCTCGATGCGTTCAGCGCAGTCGGTCAGCGGGTCGATGGCCTGCTCCAGCTTCCGCAGCAGGGGGGATTCCGTTTGAGCCAGCTGGGCCTTTACCAGCGGCAGTGCCCGCAGTCCACGGGCCAGTCCCAACAGATCACGGCAATTGACCGTGCCGGTGACCACGCGGGTCATCACCCGCTCCAGATCCGTTACGTCCTTTAGCGCCTCGGTCAACTCACCACGGAGGATGGGCCCGTTCACCAGCTCCTCAACGGCGCTGTGCCGCCGGCCAATCTCAACAGGGTCCAGCAACGGCTTTTCCAGCCAGCTGCGAATCAGTCGTCCACCCATGGCAGTGTGGGTCTTATCCAGTACCCACAGCAGCGTGCCCTTCTTCTCCTTGGAGCGCATGGTTTCCGTCAGCTCCAGATTCCGGCGGGCATCCAAATCCAGCTCCATGAACCGGCCGGTGGTGTAGTATTGCAGCTGCCGGATGTGGGTCAAATCATTTTTTTGCAAAGTTTTCAGGGTTTGCAGTAGCGTACCGCTGGCAATGATGGCGGCAGGCAGTCCGGTGAGCCCCAGCTGGGCCATGGGTGCGCCAAAGTGGTTCTCCAGCAGCGTTTCGGAGGCGGTCAAATCAAACTGCTCCGGCTTCCCCTCATCCACGCAGCAGCTGAGCCGGCGGAACAGCGTATCAGTCAGTTGCTCCCCGTCCACGCCAGCGCCGCCCCGAATCACCTCGGAGGGAGAAAATCTGCCCAGCTCGGACGCGGCGGATGCCTCGTCGGCGCAAACCGTGGCGAAAAACGCACCGGTGGACACATCGCAGAAGGCAAGACCAAACTTGCCCCCCTCGCCGTAGATGCAGGAGATGTAATTGTTCCGGCTCTCGTCCAGCATACAGCTTTCGGTGACGGTGCCGGGGGTAACGATGCGGGTGATGTCCCGCTCCACCAGACCCTTGGTGGTGGCGGGGTCAGTCATCTGCTCGCAGATGGCCACCTTGTAGCCCTTCTGCACCAGACGGGCAATATAGGCATCCACGCTGTGATAGGGCACGCCGCACATGGGAGTCTGCTCTTCCTTGGGCTTGCTCCGGTCACGAGTGGTCAGGGCCAAATCCAGTTCCTTGGAGGCTACCTTGGCGTCCTCGTTGAACATCTCATAAAAATCGCCCAGCCGGAAAAACAGGATGCAGTCCTGATTCCGCTCTTTGATTTCGGCGTACTGCCGCTGCATGGGCGTCAGCTCGTTGGTCGTTTTAGCCATATCATCTTTCCTTTACTGCACCAATGCAAAATTCAAAATGCATAATGCAAAATGATGGTATCCGCTTCGCGGATGATATTGAATCTTGGGTATGACAATCAACTCTGCATTCTGCATTCTGCATTCTGCATTTTACCGGTCAAGCTCCAGGTGGTAGAGCCGGTGATGGTGATATTCTGGTAGGTGCCAATTAGCGCCCCGTCGCCGGCGAAGCGCACCAGCCGTCCACCCTCGGTGCGGGCGGTGAGATGGTCGCCGTCCTGCCCATCCACCAGACAGCGCATGGTCTTGCCCACATAGGCGGCGTGAATCTCCTCGGAGATTCGATTCTGCAAAGCGCAAAGCCGGTCGAACCGGCGATTCTTCTCCTCCTTGGGGGTGGGGTCGTCCATGGAGGCCGCAGGGGTACCATGGCGGGGAGAGAAGATGAAGGTAAACAGAGCGTCATAGCGCACCTGCTCAATGAGCGTCAGGGTTTCCTCAAATTCCTCGGCAGTTTCTCCGGGGAAGCCTACGATAACATCGGAGGTCAGTACCAGCTCCGGCATGACGGACTTGGCATAAGCCACCGCCGCCAGATATTTTTCACGGTCGTAGTGCCGGTTCATGGCCTTCAGCACTCTGGACGAGCCGGACTGGAAAGGCAGATGGAGCTGCTTGGCGATTTTGGGATACTTGGCCATGGTGTCAAAGAGCTTTTGACCGGCATCTCTGGGATGGCTGGTCATGAAGCGAATCAGAAATTCTCCTTCCAGCTGCGCAATCTGCGCCAGCAGGTCGGAAAAATCAATCTTCTGCTCCAAGTCCTTGCCATAGGAGTTAACGTTCTGGCCCAGCAGCGTGATTTCCTTGCAGCCGGCGGCAATCAGCGTCTTGCACTCGCTCAGAATATCCTCCGGCTGGCGGCTCCGCTCCCGACCTCGAACATAGGGCACGATGCAGTAGGTGCAGAAATTGTTGCAGCCGTACATAATGGACACCCATGACTTCAGCTTGTGGTCCCGCACCTGCGGGATGCCCTCAGCGATGGAGCCGGCCTCGTCGGCCACATAAAACTGCCGCTTACCTTTGGACAATACATTATATAGAATTTCGGGGAACTGCCACAGGTGGTGGGTGGAAAATACGCCGTCCACATGGTGATAGCTGTTTTTGATGCGGGTGGAAACGATTTCCTCGCCGGCCATGCAGCCGCAGAGGAAGATTTTTTGGCCTGGATGGCGGCGCTTGGTATGCACCAGCGCACCCAGATTGCCAAAGACCCGTTGCTCGGCGTGTTCTCGAATGGCGCAGGTATTCATCACCACCACATCCGCCCCCTCGGCGGTATCGGTGATGGTGTAGCCGCTCTGGGTCAGATAGCCCCGAATCTTCTCGGAATCTGCCTCGTTCTGCTGACAGCCGTAGGTTTCCACATAGGCCTTGGGGGCGGTCTCCCGCTCCCGCCAGTAGGCGGCGACTTTATCGCAATATTCAAACTGCTGCTCCAGCAGCTCTTTAGAAATAACGGTAGTTTTGTTGCTCATATCCATACGCTCCCGATAATACTATCTCAATGTACAAATATACCACCGTCCGCCCCTTTTTGCAAGTCCGTAGCGCTGTAAAATTGTAACATAAATCATCGTTTAGCGGCAAAGCCGCATCGCTTCCCCCGAGGGGAAGCTAGCACCGCCGAAGGCGGTGTCTGAAGGGGAATACGGGCAAAAACCTAATGGTTTTGCGTCTTTTAGACCTGCTACCGCATTTCAGATATCGCCATTCCCCTTCCGGTTCGGGCAAAGCCCGAACCACCTTCCCCCGGGGGGAAGGTATAGCGCCTGCGCTGCCAGTGCACTAAACGATAATTTTATGAAGGAACGCTGCTACAAAAAGCCACAGGATGCAGCTGCATCCTGTGGCTTTTTATTACGTTATCAGCACAGCTTGGCACCGGCGGGGATGGCATCATCAATCATAATCAGATTCAGCTTCTCCTCGCCCTCTACCGAGTGGACGGCGGACAGCAGCATACCGCAGCTCTCACGGCCCATCATCTTACGGGGGGGCAGGTTCACAATTGCCACCAGCGTCTTGCCAATCAGCTCCTCGGGCTTGTAGTACTTGGCGATGCCGGAGAGGATTTGCCGGTCGGTGCCGGTGCCATCGTCCAGCGTAAACTGGAGCAGCTTGTCAGACTTCTTCACATTCTTGCAGTCCTTCACCTTCACGGCACGGAAATCGCTCTTGCAGAAGGTGTCGAAATCCACATTCTCCTCAGAATAAGGCTCAATCTCCAGTGCGGGCTTGGCGGGCTTGGAAAGCTCCTCCAGGGCAGCCAGCTCCTTCTCCACGTCGATGCGGGGGAACAGGGGCGCGCCCACGGTGGTAGTCCAAACAGCGTTCTCGTCAGCACAGTAGCACAGTGCGCTAAAGTCCCGCTTCTCCTCCGCCACGTTCAGCAAATCCAGAATGGCCTTGGAGCTGTCGGGAATCATGGGGGTGAGGAGAATGGCGGCGATGCGGATGCACTCGCACAGATTCTTCATCACGGTGAGCAGCCGCGCCTTGCTATCCTCGCTCTTGGCCAGAATCCAGGGAGTTGTTTCGTCGATATACTTGTTGGCACGGTCCAGAAGCCGGAACACTTCGTTCAGCGCCACGGAGAACTGGAACCGCTCCATCTGCTTTTCGTAGTTGGCAATCACATCAGCGGCCAACGCCTTCAGCTCGCCGTCCAGCGCGGCAGCTTCACCGCCTTCGCCCAGCACGCTGCCGAAATACTTCTGGTTCATGGCCACGGTGCGGGAAACCAGATTGCCCAGGGTGTTGGCCAAATCCGTGTTGATGGTGGAAATCAGCAGCTCGTTGGTGAAGTTGCCGTCAGAGCCGAAGGGGAAGGTGCGCAGCAGGAAGAACCGCAGGGCATCCACACCAAAACGCTCAGACAAAATGTAGGGATCGACCACATTTCCACGGGATTTGCTCATTTTCTCGCCGTTAAAGTTCAGCCAGCCGTGGCCGTAGACCTTCTTGGGCAGGGGCAGATTCAGACTCATCAGCATGGCGGGCCAGATGATAGAATGGAACCGGACGATTTCCTTGCCCACGAAATGCACGTCGGCGGGCCAGAAATCGCTCAGGTCGTTGTACTTGTCGTTCTCGAAGCCCAGAGCGGTCATGTAGTTGAACAGGGCATCGATCCAGACGTAAACCACATGGCCCTCGTCGAAGTCCACGGGCACGCCCCAGGTGAAGCTGGTGCGGCTGACGCACAAATCCTCCAGACCGGGCTTGATGAAGTTGTTGACCATCTCGTTGACACGGCTCCGGGGCTCCAGGAAATCGGTGTTTTCCAGCAGATCCTGAATCCGGTCGGCGTACTTGCTCAGACGGAAAAAGTAGGCCTCCTCCTCCGCATCCTGCACCTCACGGCCGCAGTCGGGGCACTTGCCGTCCACCAGCTGGCTCTCGGTCCAGAAGCTCTCACAGGGCTTGCAGTATTTGCCGGTGTACTTGCCCTTGTAGATGTCGCCGTTTTCGTACATCCGCTTGAAGATCTTCTGGATGGCGGCAACGTGATAATCGTCGGTGGTGCGGATGAACCGGTCGTAGCTGATGTTCATCAGCTTCCACAGATCCAGCACTCCCTTCTCACCCAGCACGATGTTGTCCACGAACTGCTGGGGGGTAATGCCGGCCTCCTTGGCCTTGTCCTCAATCTTCTGACCATGCTCATCGGTGCCGGTGAGGAACTTCACGTTGTAGCCCTGCAGCCGCTTGTAGCGAGCCATGGTATCCGTTGCCACGGTGCAGTAGGCGTGGCCGATGTGCAGGTTGGCGGAAGGGTAGTAGATGGGGGTGGTAATATAGTAGTTTCCTTTACACATATGAAACCTCCTGAAAGGTATATCGCCTAATTTTATTCATATCAGTATACCCTGAAAGCCGATGATTTGTCAACACTCAAAAGAGCTTTCGGCCTATTTTTTACCACCGCAACCATAGGTTGACAGAAATTCCAACCGCAGGATGGTTGCAGGGCACGCTCCGAAACGGTATACTTAGACCATCCCCGGCATGATGATGCTAAATTATCGTTTAGCAAACTTAGCGCCGCAGGCGCTATACCTTCCCCCGAGGGGAAGGTGGGCCGCCATTAGGCGGCTCGGAAGGGGAATGGCGAAATCCGAAAGCTAGTAATAGGT
>SVME01000110.1 GCA_015067605.1 Oscillospiraceae bacterium | reverse complement strand
TTCTTCTTGTGATAAGGACAGTAAACACAGCCGTTGACGCAGTAATTGGACAAATACAGCGGCGCAAACATCACAATCCGGTCGCCGTAGAAATCCTGCTTTATTTGCTCCGCCAGTGCGTAAAGCTGCTGATTTCTATCCTCCAGCTTGCACTCCAGCAGCAGCGACGCCTCCCGATGGGTCAGCCCCTTTCGCTGGCGAGCCTTTTCAAGAATTTGGTCAATCAGCGTCCCGTCCATGCTGTGAGCCTGTGCCCACGCCAGCGTGTCCATGATTTCCTGATGGTCGATAAACTCTTCCGCTTTCATGGATTTGGGATTATACATACAATTTTCCTTCCTCTTTGCGTTTGTTCACATGGTCGCCACGGGTAGCGGCCACCTGAAATCCAACGCTTTCTATTCTTCGGCGCAGGCATTGAACACATTCCGCAGCCTCCTCGCCGGTACAAATCTTATTGTCGTAAAGGGCATATTTCTGTCGCACTTCCACCGGCGACAGATTGGGCATACACACATTCGCCCCTGCAAGCAATCCCAGCTCCCGCCCTTGAGGATGAATCGTGCCCAGAGCGGTGGTGGCTGGCAGCAGCACCTGCGGCAGCATCAGCCGGATGATGGACAGCAGATACAGCGTCAGCTCCAGCGTCCCCGCCGGCTCCTGTCCCAGCGGCGTATCCTTCTGAGGAATAAAAGGGCCAATGCCCACCATTTCAGGCTGCAGCTCATGAATAAGCATCAGATCCTTCGCCAGCTGCGCTGCCCCCTGACCGGGAGCGCCAACCATAAAACCGCAGCCGGTCTGGTAGCCGATTTTCTTCAAATTTCGCAGACATTCCATCCGGTTTTCCAGCGACTGTCTTTCCGGATGCAACTGCCGGTAATGCTCGGAATCTGCCGTTTCATGTCGCAGCAGATACCGATTCGCACCGGCCTCAAACCAGCAGCGGTACACCTCCTCCGGCTGCTCCCCTACGGAGAGCGTCACGGCACAGTCCGACCAACGGGTTTTGATTTGGCGAACCAGGTTTTCAATGCGCTCCGGCGTGTACTGAGAATCCTCGCCCCCTTGCAGCACAAAGGTACGATACCCCAGCCCGTAACCCACCTGACAGCAGTCCAGAATCTGTTCCTCCGTCAACCGGTAACGCTCCACCTTCCGGTTAGAGCAGCGGATGCCGCAGTAATAGCAGTCGTTTTTGCAATAGTTGGTGAACTCAATCAGCCCCCGCAGGTACACATCATTTCCGTAGTGCATCTGCCGCACAGCCGCCGCACGCTGACGCAGGATTCGAGCAGATTCCTCGTTTCTTCCATGAATCAGCGCAACGTATTCCTGCTCCGACAGCCCACCCTGCCGCTCCAGTCTATCAATCAATTCATTCATTGGTTACTCCTAATAAAGAAAACAGCGTCCCCTGACGGAAACGCTGTTATTTTAACATATACCGCTGAATTTGTAAACATTCAGCCCACGATTTCCAGCTTTGCGAGATACTGGAAGGGCACATCCGTGCCATCGGTGAAAATCAAACTCTGTCCGTAGCTGTCCACCTTGCGGATGATGCCGCTGCGCTCCACATAAGCGCCGCCGGCCTTCCGCTCATCCGGAATAAACACTGTCACAAGCACCGTCATTCCCTCCGAAAGGCACTGCAAAGCCTGATTCAGCTCCGCCACCGCGCTCTCCGTCAGCTCCATAGGGCGGTCGGTCAGTCGGGCGGTTTCCTCAAGCATCGCCTCATGTCCGGTCAGCGCCGCAAAGGGAGCGAACTGCGCCGCCCGGTCAATCATCGCCATAGGCGCATACCGGCGGGACACCGGTCTGGGCAGGTACAAAATATCCTCATAGCTCATGCCTTATGCCCTCCAATTTGCTCGTTGCGCTCTCTGGCGGTAGCACCCTTTTGATAGTTCATTCCCTTCAAAATGGCGTTCTTGCCGTATTTTTTGCGAATATGCAGCACCGCCTGCTGGCGGCGTTTCTCCCTCTGGAGCCGTTCTTCCGCTGCGGTATCCGTTTCCTCAAACAAATTCATCTGCTCCACCGGATTCGACCGGATGCGACTTTCCGGAACTACACGCCCCGCCGTCAGATTGATGCGCCGGCACAACAGCGCCGGATTTACCACCCGGTCAAAAATCTCCATGGTCGCCTCCACAATCAGCTCCACCGAGGCACTTTGACGGCACAGGCACACCGTACCGTGGGCGTGCTTCGGCACCAGCCGACCATAATGATCCGCCGTGACCGCGCCCTGATATTCCTTGGTGACACTCTCCCGATCGTAACCCACAGTCAGGGTAATCTGATCCGTCACCAATCCCTTGTCCAGCAGATCCATAGCCAGCGCGTCCGCCATTTCACGGGTCACCAGCCTTGCCTCTTCAAAAGCATAGGGGCGTTGCAGCACCTGCCCGGAGCTGACGGAGTTGGTGGTGGGGCGGTAGGCCTTAATGTGGGCCATGGTGCAGGGCTCATAGCCCCACGCATGGTCGATCAGCAGCTCCGCATTGATGCCAAACAGCTTATACAGCAGCCGCTCATTATGAAACTCCCCGTCCTTACCCAACGAGCAGCGAGCCACATCCCCCATTGTACGCATACCGTTTCGCTCCAGCTTTCTGGCATAACCGGAACCAATGCGCCAGAAATCCGTCAACGGTCGGTGATTCCATAGCTCCTTGCGATAGCTGATTTCGTCCAATTGGGCGATACGCACGCCATCCTTGTCCGCCGGCATTTTCTTAGCCACGATATCCATAGCCACCTTACACAGGTACAAATTCGTGCCGATACCGGCGGTGGCGGTGATTCCGGTGAAGGTCAGCACCTCCCGAATCAGCTTCCGAGCCAGCTCGTAGGCAGTAAGCCCATAGGTTTTAAGGTAGGGCGTGGCATCAATGAACACCTCATCGATGGAGTATACGTGGATATCCTCCGGCGCAATATATTTCAGGTAGATTTCATATATTTTTGCGCTGCACTCCATGTAATGCCCCATACGGGGCTTTGCGATGATGAAGTCAATTTCCAGTGAAGGGTCTGCTACCAGCGCCTTCGCATCGGTAGACTTGCCTCGAAATACGCCGCCGGGCGCCTTGGCACGGCGCAGAGCGTTGACCTCCTGCACCTTCTGGATGGCCTCAAACAGGCGGGCACGCCCCGAAACACCGTATGCCTTCAGCGATGGGGACACTGCCAGACAAATGGTCTTGTCCGTCCGGCTCTCGTCCGCCACCACCAGGTTGGTCGTCAGCGGATCCAACTCCCGCTCAATGCACTCCTGCGAAGCATAAAAGGATTTGAGGAAAAGCCGAATTCGGCTTTTTTTGAATAATGCCGAAAGTAAAGTAATGCCGAATAATTTAATTATACCATATTTTCAAGCGTAATTCAAAATATTATTCGGCATTTCTGTTATAATTGAAGGGCA
>SVME01000019.1 GCA_015067605.1 Oscillospiraceae bacterium | reverse complement strand
GAATGTACATGTCAGGTAATATGGATCCTGTTACTAAATCCAATTACAAAATAATTCTTAGTTAGAGTTCCTAAAAAAGAAAGAGCCGCCCATGGCGCTACCAACACCATGAGCGGCTATATGCAAATCGTGACCGTCTCACCGATCCACAACCTTGCTCTGTCATTATACCACAGACAGACGCAGGGTGCAAGCAGAAAAGGAGGCAATATGGCCCGCCCGAAGAAACCAACCTACGAATGGGTACCGAGCCGGAATCAGTACCGCAAGCGAATAAAGGACAGTGACGGAAAGTACGTGGCCCTCTACGCCCAGGATCCCGACGAACTGACCCGAAAAATCAAAGAAGCCGAGCGCCAGATTGAGGAAGCGGTGTTCCGCCGGGACAACCCTACCGTCCGGGAGTATGCCGAAAAATGGCTCGTCATGCAGGCATCCCACATCCGGCCAACCACCCTCGCAGACTACACCTCGAAGGTCAAAAATTATATCATCGCCCCTCTGGGTGACCGGTACATGGCCGACATCACCCCGGATGATGTCAACATGGCCATCACTAAGGCGGCAGAGAAATCAGCATCGATCTACCGATCCGTCCAGATGCTTTACAAGACCATCTTCCTGTCCGCCTACAAGAGCAACATTATTGACCGCTCCCCCTGTGAGAATCTTAACCCTAGAGGCGGCAAAGCTGCCAAGGAAAAGACCGCCTTGACCGGCGAACAGGTCAAGATTCTGCTGGATGCCATCCGCGGCCTGCCCCCGTATCCCTTCGTTATGATTTGCCTGTATGCTGGTCTGCGCCGGGAGGAAGCCCTCGGCCTGCAATGGGACTGTGTATTTCTGGATGATGCTGCACCGCACATCACCGTCCGAAGGGCATGGCATATTGAAAACAATCGCCCGGTCGTCACCGAGGATCTGAAGACCAAAGCTTCCCGGCGGACGATTCCGATTCCTCCACAGCTGGTTGACTGTCTGAAGGAAGTCAAGGCTGTATCGAAGTCTACCCACGTCATTGCCAACAGTGACGGCCAGCCCCTGTCCGGCACGCAATGGCAGCGGCTCTGGAAGTATATCTCCACCCGGACGGTGGAAGAACGGCGCTACTACCGCTACAAGGACGGTGTCAAGACCGAGCATATCGTCAAACCCGAGCTGGGGCAGAAAGCAGCCCACAACGGCAAGGTCGTGTACAGCATCGACTTCCATGTGACTCCCCATCAGTTCCGGCACACATACATCACCAACCTGCTCCTAGCCGGTGTCGATGTAAAGACAGTGCAAGCTCTGGCCGGGCATGAACACGCCCGGATTACGCTGGACATTTATGCACACCTCACCTATAACCAGCCGAAGGATCTCATTTCCAAAGTCAACAAGGCATTCGAGAATAATCCGAAATGAGGTTCAGTTTGAGGTTCATTGAAACTTAAAAACCGATTTTCCCTTGTGGCTCTAGGAGATTTTTCAGCCGACACATAGAAGTACGGTCTGAAGGCCGCCCGTCGTGCTCCCCAGTTCTCCAAGAGATAATCTATCTCTCATCACGAACTACAAGCCCCAGAAACCGCAACGGTTTCTGGGGCTTCTTTGGCTTTACCATAGGTAAAAATGGCTATTTCCCACTGGAAACAGCCATTTTTTATTAAATTTCCTGCCTGCCTTCGAGGGCACGGGACAGAGTCACCTCATCGGCATACTCCAACTGGCTACCCACCGGCACGCCATAGGCCAACCGGGTAACCTTCACTTCCATAGGCCGCAGCAGACGAGAGATGTACATGGCCGTAGCCTCTCCCTCCGTGTCTGGATTGGTGGCCATGATGACCTCCCGAACATCGGTGCTGCCAACTCTATGCAGCAGCTCCCGAATCTTGATGTCATCCTGTGTCACCCGGTTTAGCGGTGAAATAACGCCGTGCAGCACATGATAAACGCCGCCAAACTCCCGGCTACGCTCCATGGCGATAACATCCTTTGGCTCCGCCACCACGCAAATCTGGCTATGGTCACGCATATCGTCATCGCAGATGGGGCAAATTTCCCGATCCGTCAGATTCTGGCACACCGGACAGGTGTGAACCTCCTGTTTCGCCGCAAGAATGGCATTGGCAAAGCTCTGCGCATCTTCCAGCGGCAGCTCCAGCACATGAAACGCCAGCCGCTGAGCAGTTTTGCCGCCAATTCCGGGCAGTCTGGCAAACTGATCCGCCAAGTCCTGCAGCGCCGCGGGGAAATACTGCATAGCTCCCCCTTAGAACAGGCCGCCCAGATTCATGCCGCCGGTCAGACGGGACATATTCTGAGCCGCTTCCGCATCGGCAGTACGCATGGCCTCGTTGACAGCGGCGATGACCATATCCTGCAGCATCTCCACATCATCCGGATCCACCGCTTCGGGATTGATTTCCAGCCCCACAACCTCATGCTTGCCGTTGACAGTGGCAGTGACCATACCGCCGCCGGCTTTGGCGGAGTAGGTCTTGCTCTCCTGCTCCTCCTGCATCCGCAGCAGCTCCTGCTGCATCTTCTGGGCCTGCTTCATCATCTGCATCTGGTTCATGCCACCGGGCATACCACCACGAAATCCACCTTTAGCCATATTAAAAACTCCTTATTCTTTGATTTTAATAATATCACTATGAGCTCTGCCGAAGTCCAGCAGCCGCTCCATATTCTGATTATTATCGGGACGTGCGGACTGATCCACCGCCTTCACCTGAACGGGCCTGCCAAGCTGCGCCGCAGCCTTACGAGCCACCATTTCCAATACCGCAGGCTTGTCCACCATTTCCTGAATGAACTTGGTAGAGCATTTCAGAATCACCTGATTCCCCTGCAGCACGCCCTGAATGGGTGCGTTGGGGGTGGAGGCAAAAAAACCCAGCAGCGGCGGCTTCAGTTCCCGTCGAATGGCGCTAGCCAAATCAGTCCAGAACCCCACCGGCGTATCCTCCTGCACAGGCGGAGCATCAAATTCCGGCGGCGCATCCATATCATCCGGCAATGGAGGCAGCTCTTCCTCCGGCTCCTCTACGGGCGCAGGTCGGGACGCAGGCAGCGCAGCTGCAAAGCTGCCACTTTTAATTTGCTCCTCCAGTCGGGTCAGCCGTGCATTCAAACTTTCCGGATCCATGCTCAGCTCCGGCTGGCACAGGGTCAGCAAGCACAGCTCCGCATCCATGCGACGGCTGCCACTTCGGGAAAAGCCAGCAATGGTCTGCTGCAGTAGCCCCATCATCCGAATCAATTCACCACTGGACAGCCGCTGGGCAAGCTCCGTCGCCTCCCGATCCGTAGCCACACCGGACAGCATCGCAACACCGGAATTACCAGCAGTTTTCAGCACCATCAAATCTCTGACCAGACAGGCCAGCTCGTCCAGCAGCGCCGCCAAATCCTTCCCCTCGGCGTATAGCCGGTTGAACAATGTCAGCACTGTTTTCGTGTCCCGATTGGCGATACAGCCCATCAGCTCGGCGCACTTCTGCTCGCCGGCAATGCCCAAGCAAGCATACACCCGCTCCGCCGTCAGCTCGCCGGTGGTTGCCGATGCGCATTGATCCAACAGACTCAAACCATCACGCATACCGCCGTCGGCCAGCCGTGCCAGCACTTTAGCAGCACCATCATCTAAATCAATATTCTCCTGATACGCTACATACTGCAAGCGGGCTGCGATGTCCTCCTGACTGATTCGCCGGAAGGAGAATCGTTGGCAGCGAGAGAGAATCGTGGCAGGCACCTTGTGCAGCTCCGTGGTCGCCAGGATAAACAGCAAATGCTCCGGCGGCTCCTCGATGATTTTCAGCAGCGCATTAAAGGCGGAGATGGAGAGCATATGCACCTCGTCGATGATGTACACACGCATCTTCACCTGTGAGGGGCTGTAAATGGCATCATCCCGCAAATCCCGCACATTATCGACACCATTGTTGGAGGCAGCATCGATTTCCAGCACATCCATGCAGGAACCGGAATCAATAGCCTGACAGGCCTTGCAGCAGTTGCAAGGGTTGCCGTCCTGGGGATTCTCACAGTTGACCGCCTTGGCCAAAATCTTGGCGCAGCTGGTCTTGCCAGTGCCCCGGGAGCCGGTGAACAGGTACGCATGGCTCAAATGGCCACTCATCAGCTGGGTTTTCAGGGTCTGGGTCACTGCCAGCTGTCCAGACACATCATCAAACGTCTGGGGTCGATATTTACGATATAAAGCTTGATACATACATCCGCCCCCCGGCAGTTGAAAGTTGAAAGTAGAAAGTTGAAAGTTATCCCTTGATAGACTTGACGCTGGTGACCAAGATTTTCTCTATCTCACTACAATCAGCATTAATTGAATGATACTCGGATTCTGTCAGATAATCCGTCGCTTCCAGCAAGCGAATCCAATATTTCGTCTCGGTAGTTTCCTTCAACGCTATATTCAGTTTAGAAAGAAAATCCGCTCTGCTTTGTGCATGCTAAGCTTCTGCGATATTTGCGCCTATACTTGTCCCCGAACGCAAAAGCTGTTTTGAGAGGACATACTCTTTTCTGTCAATTCGAAGCAATTTACAAAGCTTAACAATACGAATTGCGAACGCAAAACTTTTATTCTGAATATTCTTATCAATCATAAACTTTCCACTTTAAACTGTGAACTTTTAACTAAAAAAGTTCCGGCTTATAACAAGATCGCACACCCACATTTGAACTTGCTGAACGTCCGGAAGCGACGCAGCCGACTCAGGAACGGCAGCCTCGCGGCACACGAAACGGTCTGCTTAATGCTGCTCGGTTCCCCGCCTGACATGGTTCACAGGATTTCGTTGCGCAAGACCGTCCCCTCAACGCCACTTACGAAGCGCAGACGACACTCAAACAAGCCCGGGTGTGGGAATTCATCCCCGCTGTAGCGGATCGCGGGTAACAGGGCACCGCTATCTCCCCGACTAGTGCGACCTTGTTATAAGCCGGTCGCTTTTAACAAGGTTATGAAATTAAAAGTTGATTAGTTCATCTTGTTCTCGATGAAATCGGCCAGCTCCTGGAAGGTGGTGATGTTCTCGTTCTCCATCTCCAATTCGATACCCAGCTCGCTCTCCAGGTCCATGACCATCTCGACCACGTCCAGAGAATCAATGCCCAGGCTCTCAAAGGTGCTGTCAGGGCTGATTTCGGAAGCGTCGATTTCAAGCTGTCTGGATGCGTAAGCCACCAGTTTCTCGTACATAGTTTATTCCCTCCATAGGTGTTCTCTAAACTCCACTGTATTTTATAGCATGATGGCCGATTTGTCAATGGTTGATTTACACATTTACACCCGCCGCATAAGCGGTGGCCCATGCGATTTGCAGATTGAAGCCGCCAGTATAGGCATCGCAGTCGATAATCTCGCCAGCAAAATACAGCCCCGGAACCAGCTTTGACTCCATGGTTTTGGGGTCAATTTCAGAAATCTTCACACCGCCGGAGGTGATGATTGCCTCTGCCACGGGGCGTTTCCCCAAGATTTGAACTGGAAACGCTTTCAGTAGTTCCACTAGCGTCCGGCGTTGCTGCTTGTTCAAAGAATTGGCCTGCATATCCGGATTGATTTTCGCCTTATCCAGCACCACCGGAATCATGGAACGGGGCAGCAAATCTGTCAAGGCATTCTCCATGGAGCGATTTTTGTACATCTGAAGATCCCGAAGAATTCGTTCATTCAGCTTTGCTTCATCCAGAGCAGGCTTCAAATCAATCAACAGACGGCAGCCCTCCCCCTTCAGGTGGGCACTAGCACTAAGCACCGTGGGGCCGGACACACCGAAATGGGTGAACAGCAGCTCACCGAAGTCCGTAAACAGCACTTTCCCCTTGGCATCCAGTAGCTTGACGGAAACATTGCGCAGGCTCAACCCCTGCATCCGTCCACAATCCTCGTCCCCCTCCATCGGCACCAGCGACCCCTCCGTGGGAGTAACGGTATGCCCCAGCCGTCGAGCCATTTCGTAGCCATCGCCAGTGGAGCCGGTAGTGGGATAGGATAGGCCGCCGGTGGCAAGAATCACAGACTGCGCCGCAAACCGCTCCTTCCCCGCCGCGATGCCAGTCACCCGCCCATCCGCCGTCAGAATCTCCGTGGCACGAGCAGTCTTTACCATCACACCGTTGCAGCGCATTTCCCTTTGGAGCGCCTCCAAAATGGACTGGCTCCGATCGCTGACCGGAAACACCCGATTGCCCCGCTCGGTTTTCAACTCACAGCCGCTTTCTTCAAAAAAACTCATAGCCTTCTCCGGCGGAAACGCCGCCATGGCGCTGAACAGAAATCGTCCGTTTCGGGGAATGTTCTGCAAAACCTCTCTGGCATCGCAGTCATTGGTCACATTGCAGCGGCCTTTGCCGGTTATCAGCAGCTTCTTGCCCAGCCGGTCATTCCGCTCCAGCAGCAGCACTCTTTTTCCCTGACGAGCCGCGGTGATTGCACCAAACATTCCAGCCGGACCACCGCCGATTACAATCACATCCCAGCTCATTTGGACTCCCCCCGCTTCTCGTAAACGTGGTAATCCTCCCAAATATGCTCCAGCGCGTCCAGCCGCCGTGCCAGTTCCACGCTGCGCCGTGCAGTAACGCCCACAATCAGCGCATTGACCACGCTCAGGGGTGCCACCAGACTATCCACCAGCGACACCATATCGCTCTTGGCCAGCAGCACATGGTCGCACACCTGCGCCAGTGGCGACTCCTTGGAGTCAGTCATGCCAATGACCGTTGCGCCGGCGCTGGAGCAGTATTGCGCCCCCTTGACCACCGTGGTGGAATATCGGGGGAAGCTGAAAGCAATCACCGCATCCTCCCCGTTGACGCCAACAATCTGCTCGAACATCTCACTGGCACCGGAAGCGGTAACAATATTCACATTATCCGACAAATATCGTAAATAATATCCCAAAAAGTTCGCCAGCGGCGCAGCGGAGCGAACACCAAGGACATAAACCCGCTTCGCACCCACGATGGCCTCCACCGCATGATTAAAATCCTCACGGCTCAGACTTTCCTCGGTGCGCCGGAGCTTTTCCGCATCGGACTGCAGCACCATGGACACGATGTCCTGATTGCCGATTCGATCCGTGGCCACCTCCAGCCGCTGCACCGAGGTCAGCCGGTTGAGAACCATTTCCTGCATAGCCTTCTGCATGGCCGGATATCCGTCGAAGCCCAGACTCACCGCAAACCGAACCACCGTGGATTCGGAAACACCCACCGTTCGACCCAGTCGAGCGGCTGTCATGAAGGCCGCTTTGTTGTACTCCTCCATAATAAACTGAGCGATTCTGCGCTGTCCCTTGGAGTAGGAGGCGGACTCCGCCTGCAGTCTGGAAATGATGTCGTTGCTCATACCGAACCCTCCTCGCATTTTCCTCCATCATAACAGACAGCCTGCACTTTTGCAAGTACAGGCTGTCAAAATTGCATTATTTTCTCAGTTCTTCGATTTCCGCGGGAGTCAAATGCCGCCACTTACCCTTGGGTAAATCCCCCAGCGTCACCGGCCCCTCCGCCACACGGCGCAGCCGTGTCACGTGCAGCCCCGCCGCCTGACACATCCGGCGCACCTGCCGATTCCGCCCCTCATGGATTGTAATCAGCAGTCTGGCGCCACTCCCCTGACGGCTCATAAGCCGCACCTTCGGCGGACGGATGGTATAACCATCCAGCGTGATAGGACGCTCCAGCAGCTTGTCTGCGCCGTCCTGATAGCCGGTGACCCAAACCTCATAGGTTTTGTCCACTTCCGCCTTGGGATGCATCAAATGATTGGCAAAATCCCCGTCATTTGTCAGCAAAAGCAGCCCTTCCGAATCCATGTCCAGCCGCCCCACCGGATACACCCGCTTGCCGCAATCCACCAGCTGGGTCACATTGGCCCGCCCTTTTTCATCGGAAAGCGTGGTCACAAAGCCTCTGGGCTTATGAAGCATGATGTACACATATTCATCGGCGGTGGGGATCGGTTCCCCATCCAGCCGAATATCGTCGATTTCCGAATCTGCGGACTGCCCCAATTGGGCTACATTTCCGTTCACCGTCACCCGTCCGACAGAGATCCACTCCTCTGCCTTCCGACGGGAACACACACCACGGGATGCAAGAATTTTTTGCAAGCGTTCCGTCATATTATCCTCCGAACCAGTCCTCCCAGAAATGCTTTCGCTCCGGCTTGGACTGCTCCACCGTATTATCATAGGTCACCGGCACCTTGCCGACCACCTTTCCACCAATGAGAACATAAGCAACGCCGGCGCTTTGTCCTTTTACCACCGGCGCATAGGCGAAACCGGGGCCAGACAGCACAATTTCCGCCTGCTCATCCTCTGCCATTGCATAGGAAAACCCCTCCGCCGCCAGAACATGAACCTCCGGCGCAACACCGCTGAACAGCGCCACCGTCCCCAAATTCTCCCCCTGTTGAATCAGCACACGGGTCTGATATTTGGAAAACCCCTCTTCGTAGAGGGCACTGTGGTCAGCCCAATCGTTGCCGTCGTCGATGGTCACTGCCACCAGCCGCCGCCCCTGCCGCACCGCACTAGACACCAGAATCCGTCCGGCAGCCTTGGTGTAGCCGGTCTTAACCCCGTCTGCTCCCTCCACCTGCCAAAGCAGCTTATTGTGATTGCGCAGGCTTCTCTGACCAATGGTCACAGTTTTCGTTGCCACAGTCTTGGCAAAAATCTCATTTTCCATGGCATAAGAGGTCAAAATCGCCAAATCACGAGCAGTAGAATAATGCTCCGGCGCATCCAACCCGTTGGGGTTGACGAAATGGCTGCCGGTCATACCCAGACTCCGTGCCTTGTCATTCATTCGCTGGGCGAATTCCTCCACTGTGCCTGCGCACCAGATGGCCAGCGCCACCGCCGCATCGTTGCCGCTGTGGAGCATCAGCCCGTACAGCAGCTCCTGCACCGTCAGGATTTCTCCCTCCTTCAGGTACATGGATGAGCCCTCGACGCCCACCGCTTCCTTGGGGATTTTCACCCGATCCAGCACGTTGCACTGCTCACAGACCACCAGCGCCGTCATAATTTTCGTAGTGCTGGCAATCAGGGAGCGGCTGTCCGCATCCTTTTCATACAATACCCGTCCGGTGCTGGCATCCACCAAAATCGCTTTGCGGGCAGAGATGGCCTTCGCCGGACAGGGATAAAGCAGGACGGCAGCCAGCAAGGCAGCCGCCGTCCGCAACATCAGTTTTTTCATTTTCCTCACCCGGCCATAGTATGCGCCGGTTTCGAGGGATTATTCTTCTTTTTTCTCGGCACGAGAGTCCAAAAATGCACCCAGCTTGTCCAGCAGATCCGGAATCATCTCCACGATGCGATCTGCCGTGGTGTTGGCAGGTGCCGCCACAGGCAGCATCCGCACGTTGCCGTCCTTCACCACCAGAAATGCCACGGGCGTGGCCTTCACGCTGGCGCCGGCACCGCCACCAAAGGGGTTATCCTGCTTGTTGACGTTCTTGGAAACGAAGTCAGAGCCACCGCCAAAAAAGCCGATGCTGACCTGAGAAATGGGGATGATGGTCACGCCGTCCGCCGTGGTGATGGGGTCACCAATGACGGAATTCACGTCCACCATCTCATGGAGCTTGCCGATGGTATTTTCCAGCATATTGGGTAAAGTCTTGCTCATTTTGAAGCACCGCCTTTTCTAGTTTTCAAGATTTTCAGTAGTATCCGCAGCGCGCGAATCGCGTAACGCACGCCCAGTGTAATAAGTCTTCCAAGGGTGATGGTAATTTCCACCCGTGCGTAGATGGTGGACTCCTCTGCGTCAAAGTCGCAGCTCACATCCACATTCCGCTTTTTGATGACGAACGCCCGCTCCAGCATAGGGAACAGCGCACCGATGGCCGCCCAGGCCTTGCCGCAGTTCAGCGCTAAATCTGCAGGGTCGCCGCCGGCCATGACCATACGCAGCTCCAGCCGACGGATTCGCAGCTTTCTCCGGAAGTCCCCAAGAAAGTCCAGCGCCACCTTCACCAGCGGCCAGAAATCCAGCACAGAGCCGCCCTTTTCCTTTTTGGGCTCCTCAGCAGGCTTTTTCTTTTCCTTCTTGGCTTTTTCCTTTTTAGGCTTTTCTTTTTTTTCTTTTGGGGATTTTTCCTTCTTTTTCATAGGAAAAACCGTGATTTTCAGAGGGCCGGCAATCACCCGAATCAGTGGGCCGTCGGCGTTGTATTTCACCAGAACGCCCAGCGGCAAAATGGCCAGCAGGAAAATAATCGCCAGCGCAATCAGCCAGCCGGTCATGACTGTGCCTCCTCCGCAGGGGCGCTCTCCTCAACGATTGGCTCGCCCAGTGCTACCTTTTCGATTGGCGGTAGCTCCTCCAGCGAGGACAGACCGAAGGTACGCAGGAAGTCCGGCGTAGTACGATACTGGATGGGTCGGCCGGGAACGTTGAGCCGTCCCGCCTCCTCAATCAGCTTCTTGTTCAGCAGAGCGGAAACGGAATAGGAGCTGTCCACGCCACGAATCTGCTCCACCACCGCCTTGGTAGCCGGCTGATAGTAAGCAATAATCGTCAACGCCTCCAGCTGAGAGGCAGACAGCTTCGGGGGCTTCCGTGTTTCCAGCGCCTTAGTCACATAGTCCGCCATTTCGCCAGAGGATACCATCTGATACCCCTTCTCCAGCCGCAGGATGCGAATCCCTCGGCGTTCAAAGGAATACAAATCCGCCAGCGCATCCGCAGCGGCGATGATGTCCTTCTCGTCGGTTTCCAGCGCCATGGACAGGCGAGCCGTTTCCACCCGCTCGCCTGCGGCGAACAGGATGGCCTCGATGGCACGCTGCAATTCAGTTTGCTCCATCAGCCCACCTCCTCAGCACGTTTTTTATCCAGCAGCCGGACATTGGGATCCTCGCCGCTGATATCATCTTCTAAAGTGACCGTGTTGGTCTTGCAAAGATCCAACACCGCCAAAAAAGTTGCCACGATTTCCGACCGGCTTCGATTGCCACGGAACAGGCTTTTCAGCCGCTGGATACCGCGAAGCAAAAGCTGTCGCAGCACCTCGCCAGCCTTGCGGGAAACAGGATAGGGCTCCTTGCCCACGATGCCCTTGAAGTTAGCCGTGGGAGGAGGTAACGCTCGCTGATTGCGCTCGGCGATGCCGTCCAGCGCTCGCAACAAATCGATTGGCTCATGACGATAGCGGTAGCCCTTTTCCCGACGCAGCGGCTCCGGCTCCTTGGTAAACAGGCACCGACCAATCTCATTGCGGGGCTCCAATTGCCCGATGGCAACCCGAATCTGCTCCATGGCTTCCTTCCGCTGACGCTCCACCAGACTCTGCCGCAGCAAATCCAGTTCGCTCTCCGCTTCCGCCTGCTCGGCAGCCGACAGAAGCATTTTGGTCTTAATCAGCATCAAATGGGATGCCATAGTGATGAACTCGCTGGCAATCTCCATATCAAGCCGCTTCATCTCATCCAGATACGCCAGATACTGCTCCAGAATGGCGGTGATGGACACGTCCTGAATCTCTATTTTATTTTTACTCAGCAAGGTGAAGATGACGTCGAGAGGTCCCTCGAAATCCTCCATCTCCTCGCTGCGGGTCCTGACGATGCCCTCCAGACGAAATTGCGGCTCCAATCTTCTATCTCCTTGCCTATCATGCTCATATTTGGGACTATTATATCATCATTTTGAGGGTTATGCAAGCATTTTAACCATCTGTATCGGAATCACACCTAAAATAATACCTCTAATCCAACTCAGCATCAGCAAAAAGGCTTTCCATTGGTACATCCAGCACCCGTGCCAGACCATACAATTCAATATCCGTAACCGTCCGCAACTTATCCTCTATTCTGGAAATACTCCCCCGACAAACGTAGATTGCCAACATCTCCAGCTTGTTCGATAGCGTTTGCTGACTCCAGCCCCTCTCGATGCGAAGCTGACGTACCCGCTCACCTACCAAATTCTTCTCATTTCCATCAATAATCCTTGCCATATACATACTCCTTTTGTCTTGACTTAGGACAATTATGAGTGTATAATACTTTCAACCAAAGGTTGTCCTGTCACAGGACAACCTAACAAAAAAACAATGTTAGCCGTCCTATGAAAGGACAGCTAACAAAAGAAATGGAGGATTATTGTGAAAAAAGTATTGCTTATATGTTTGGTAATCATACAGATTGCCGCTCTCTACGGTTGTGGACACAGCGGCCAAAGCAGTTCCGGCAATGAATACGGAGTGAATCCCCCGTGCAACCATAGCTATCAAGATGCCACCTGTACTGAACCCAAAACTTGTACCCATTGTGGTAAAGAAGAAGGCGGTGCATTGGGGCATGATTATGCCCCTGCAACCTTTTCAAAGCCCGCAACCTGCACACGTTGCTTCGAAACCACCGGAAGCGCACTACCGCCCGTTTCTGAGTGGGGATACAACACACTCGACATTATGGGAAATTCTTTAGTCGATATCACAGGATACAATGTCAAAAGATTTGGCTCCGATTCCTACGTTACCGTCACAGGAAATACATACCTATTTGAAAACGGATATGTTTTGCGCAAGGATTTCCCCCTCAAAACCGGCAATGTCGCATTTGAAAATACTCGGGTGCTATACTCGTATAAAGTAGTCGATAATAATAATCTCGACCTTGGAAACGGATATGACACCGAAAGTATTACCGAACGCAAAACCACTAAATACAGGGATGATTTCGTTGTATTTGTAGTCCAAGATCTCGGTTGGTTTATTCCTTACAGTTTGATTGACTGGGATCGTGGCATTTCGTTATCCCCCGATACGGAATCCGAATCCGAACCGGAATACATCCTGTACTTGAAGGATTTCTACTAATTTAGATACAAGGGCCTGCAGGCGTATTTGCCTGCAGGCCCAATTAATTACTTCCGATAAAAGGTATTTCCTCCGATGAATTCACGGACAAGGCTGGTGGGTGGAATCTCATCGTCCACATCCGCCTCCAGCACGAAGTTCAGTATCTTCACGATACCTCGAACCTCATCGTACCATGGATCCTCCGGCTCCACTGCCGTCAACAGCGGATAGATATGCCGCTTTAGCACCGCCAGCTCATAAAGCGTAGAGCTGTTGAAAATCAAATCCGCATTCTCCTGGAAGGGGAAAATCCAACGTTTTTCACCACGGCGCACCGAATCCCACATCCCCATCGTATGCTGGACAGATGCGCCACGTCCCTCAAAGTCCCGCACGATACGCCGCAGCAGTCGCAGATAGCTGGTAGGAATCCGATTGTGATCATCCAGATTCAGTGGCAGCAAGGGGCTGACATAGAGCTTGAACACCAGCTTCTGGTCAATCCCCTCCGGATGAAGCGCAGGATTCAGGGCGTGAAGTCCCTCCACGATGATGACAGAATCCGGCTCCAGCCGCAGCCGCTTACCGCTCCATTCCCGCTGCCCCTTCTTGAAATTGAAATGGGGTATCTCTACCTCCTGCCCCTGCAGGAGCAGGCCGGTCTGCTCCTTGAACAGTTCCGTATCAATGGTGTTGATATGCTCCAGATCCAGCTTGCCATCCGGCCCCGGCGCAATCTTGTCCCGATCCAGATAGTAATCGTCCAAGCTCATCAGAATAGGCTTCTTGCCGTGGACACGCAGCTGGGTAGCCAGCCGATTGGCAGAGGTAGTCTTGCCGGAGGAGCTGGGCCCCGCAAGCATAACCGCCTTGGCGCCCCGCCGGCAAACCATATCCGCCACCTGAGAATAACGCTTTTCATGCAGCGCCTCGTTGACACGAATCAGCTCACGAATCCGGCCGCTTTCGGTCAGCGTATTCAAATCCGCCACCGTTTCACACTCCATCAGGCGCCCCCAGTTCTCACCCTCGTTGTACACGCTGTACAGGTGGGGCAGATGCTCATAGTGACCCACCAGATCTGGATTCTGGTCATCGGGAAACAGGAACAGGAAGCCTCCCTCCGCCGGCAGCACATCCCACACCCGCAAATAGCCGGTGGAGGGTGCCATCTCGCCATAGTAATAGTCACGGAAACCCTCGTAGGCATACTCATCGAACCAGTCCACCGTCCGCCAGCGGAGCAGTCTGGCCTTATCCTCATCTCCCCTGCCCTTGAAATATTCAATGGCATCAGCGGTGGTGACACGCCGCCGCAGTAGCGGGATATCGTCCGCCACGATGCGACCGATTTCCTCCTTCAACCGCTGAGCGGAAAAATCCACCGCACCCTTCACATCAATGTACAGCCCCGGCCCCAGCGTACAGGTCATTCTGGCTCTGGCCTCCGGCCACAGTCGATACAGCGCCAGAAAAATCGCAAACTGCGCCGTCCGGACATAGGCATCCTTACCCGCCGGATCGCCGTAACGAATCAGGCTGATTTTGCCGCCGCAGGCAGCCATTGCCCGACGGATGTTGGGATTTTCACCGGCATCCTTTTCCCGAACCGGTATGTAATTCAAGGTAAACACCTCGCCAGCGATGCGAGCCGCCAGCGGGTCAGCAGAAAGCTTGCCGCTGACCAGCCCCAGTTCCTTTACCATATCCAGCAGGGACTGATTGGGCTGAGGTACCACTTCAAAACCATCTATAAATAATTTCATATCATTTTCCTCCTTTTCCCTTTTTCATGCGAACCAGCTGGACGGAATTGATGATGATAAGTCCCAGATTCAAAATCACCACCGGCCACGTCTGGCAAATAGCCGCATAAATCATGCTGATTAGCGACCCCGCCATATTCACGATGCGCAGCTTCACCACCGATGTCATCATCATTGACAGCAAAACCAGCGCCGTACCAATATATCCAAAAACCTCAAGAAATATGTTCATACGAATCCTCCCAAATACAAAAAGTCGACTACCGAGAAAACCGGTAGTCGACCATTTACGGTGGTTCGTAGAAACGCCTGCCCTTATCGCAGGCATATACCCTCTCTTTCATTCTTTTGCATTATAACACATTCCACAAATAATATCAAGAGGGTATCAAAATTTTTGTGCAATATTATTCTCCGATGGCTTTAATATCATAGGGAGTGGTCTGATAAACGAAATAATTGAGCCAGTTGGAGAACAGCAGATTGGCACTGCTGCGCCAGCGGACGATGGGATCTCGGGTATCATCATCGTCGGGGAAGTAATTCTCCGGCACACGAATGGGCAGCCCCAGATTCTTATCCCGGTCGTACTCCGCCTTCAGGGTCAGCGGATCGTACTCCGAGTGGCCGGTGATGAAAATCTGCCGTCCCTCCTTGCTGGCCACAGCGTAAACACCGGCCTGCTCCGAGGATGCCAGAATTTTCAGCTCCGGCACCGCCTCGATGTCCTCCCGCAGCACGGTGGTATGACGGGAATGAGGCACCCAAAACCGATCATCAAAGCCACGCATCAGGATAGAGCGCTTATAGTCCGCCTGATGCTCAAAAACGCCAAACAGCTTCTCCGGCAGCTTCTGCTTCTGGATACCGTAGTGATAATACAATCCCGCCTGCGCACCCCAGCAGATATGGATAGTGCTGTGGACATTGGTCTTGCTCCACTCCATGATTTCCGTCAGCTCTCGCCAGTAATCCACGTCCTCGAACTCCATTAGCTCCACCGGCGCGCCGGTAATGACCATGCCATCAAACTTCCGGTGCTTCAGCTCCTCAAAGGTCTTGTAAAAGCTCAGCAAATGCTCCTGCGAAACGTTCTTAGCCTTGTAAGAAGATGTATGCATCAGCTCCAGCCGCACCTGCAGCGGCGTGTTTCCCAGCAGGCGGGAGAACTGGGTTTCCGTTGCGATTTTGGTGGGCATCAGATTCAGCAGCACGATTTCCAGCGGACGAATGTCCTGCGTCACGGCTCTGTTGTGGGTCATGACAAAAATATTCTCCTGCTGCAAAATGCCCGCTGCAGGCAGGTCGTTAGGAATCTGGATAGGCAAGGTTTTGTCCTCCAAAGGTTGGTTTTGGAGTATTTTACCCCAGAATCACAGCTTTGTCAATGCAGTTCCCGGATAATAATGGGCAAGAATCTGCTGGTAACTGTTACCGGCCACCGCCATGGCATCCGCCCCGTACTGGCTCATGCCCACCCGATGGCCGTAGCCACGGGTGGTAAAGGTGACGGAATCGGCGGTGACAGCTACGGTAAACACCGTAGACCGCAAACCCAGCAAGCCTCTCAGCTTCACACCCGTAAACTTTTTCCCTCCGATTTCCATAGTTTCCACACCGCCGCCGACAGTGTAGGAAACTTTTCCAATCCATTTATCGGAGCTACCCTTCAACGTCACCCCCAGCCGGGATTGCAGCTCCTCCACGCTAAAGCTGACCTTTTTCGCCAGCTCCTTATCCGGACTGTCTACCGGCACAAGATACGGCACCGCCGAACCCCACACTGCCTGCGCATCCTCCGTAGAGCCCCCCGCACTAGCAAAATACGTTGCGTTGATTAGCTCTCCATCGTAACGCAGTACCTGGTTTTCCGTTTGCGTCACCGCCTCACGCAGCCTGTCCAGCCGCTGTTGGCTGCCGCCCTCTGCCAAATAATCCCCCGGCTCCCGATATGCCTGACAACACCGGTAATCCGTGCAGACCGCACCTGCGTGCTTGTCCTTCCGCTCTACCCGACGCATGGTGTAGGTTCGCACCGCCACCGCCTGGGCCTTCAACGCCTCCACCTCAAAATCCATGGGCATCTCTCCCAGCACCACCCGATAGACATACTCCTCCAGCGCCATTGCTTCTATGCTGCCATCCTCCAGCAGCACCGGAATGTACGCCGGCTCCGGCTGAACCTGCTCCACCTGCGGTGGCTCCAGCAGGGCCTCCTGCACAGGCTGTCCGTGAGTCAGCATCAGCCCCGGCAGCGCCACTGTTATCACAATCGTTTGAATCAGTTGTTTCCAAAACATTGTTTTTCCCCCTTCGTTCCAAATACTGGCGTGGACTTTTGCCCCACACTTCTTGACATGACCAGTCGATGTAAGTATAATAATAAAAGAAATCCCAGAAACGGAGCTGGCTATGAAAAGATTTATTAAATTTATCATACCAATCATGCTGGTCATTGCAATTATAGCCAGCATCGGATGGTATTTATTCGATTACGACCGAGAATTTACCCAGCAGCAGCTGGTAAAGCTTGCTCGCTGGTGCGAAGCAGAGGGCAATCAGGAGTGGGCCATCCAGCTCTACGGCATGGCCTACGAGCACTCCGACCAAAATTCCCACGTTGCCATTGAGCTGGCAGAGATGTTCCGCCAGTCCGGCAACTATACCAAAGCGGAATACACCCTGTCCAACGCCATTGCCGACGGCGGCAGCATCGATTTGTATGTGGCGCTGTGCAAGATTTTTGTGGAACAGAACAAGCTGATGGACGCAGTAAATATGCTCGACAGCGTTTCTGACCCTGTGATTAAGAGCCAGTTGGATTCCATGCGTCCCGCCGCCCCTGTGGCAACACCGGAGCAAGGTAAGTACAGTGAGCGTTTTTCTGTCAGCTTCCTGAACACACAAGGCAAGGTCTACGCCACCGCCGAAAGAAGCTTCCCCTCCATCGCCGATGGCCCCTGTGCCTCTCCCATCCCCCTCTCCCCCGGTTCCACCACCATCTACGCCCTCACCGTGGGCGACAACGGGCTGGTCAGCACCCTGCAGATTTACAGTTATATCATTTCCGGAGTCATTGAGCCGGTCACCCTGTCCGACGAAGCCATCGACCAGACAGTGCGCCAGCTACTTCAGGTGGATGAAAACCACATTCTCTATTCCAATGAGCTGTGGGAGCTGGAGAGCCTCATTGTGCCCTCGGACGCGGAAAGTCTGGCAGATTTTAGTCTTCTGCCTAACCTGACCACCGTTGCCATTCATTCCAGTAGCATCACCGATTTGTCCCCGCTGGAATCCCTTGTCAATCTGACCGAGCTTTCCATTAAGGACACCCCGGTTTCCCCAGAGGATTTGTCTTTCATCGCCAAGCTGCCCAAACTGACCAGCCTAACACTGTCCGGCTGCGGCCTGTCCAGCATTGCGAATCTGGCGCCGGCCACCAGCCTGACCTATCTGGATTTGAATACCAACTCCATTCGGGACACCTCTGCCCTGTCGGATATGAGCAATTTGGAATATGTCGACCTGAGCCACAATGCGCTGACGGATCTGCGCATCTTCCGCGGCAAGGAAAAGCTGACGGAGCTGTATGTATCTTACAACTCCATTCTGTCCACCACGCCGTTGATTGCCTGCCCCGCCCTGTCCGTTCTGGACGTGACCAGCAATCAGCTGACCAGTCTCGACGGTGTGGATGGCATCCCTCAGCTACGCACCCTCTATGCCGCCTATAATCAGCTAACGGACGTTTCCGCTTTGGCTTCCTGCTCCACGCTGGGGGATTTGGACATCTCTTACAACCAGATTTCCAACATTGATATGTTGTCCACGTTGAACCAGCTGCTGATTTTCAATTTCTCAAACAATCAAATCAGCCGCCTGCCCAATTTTGCCGCCGGTTGTTCCCTCAGTTCCATCACCGGCACCTCCAACGATTTGACCTCACTGGATGCGCTGTCCGGTCTGAAGAATCTGAACTTTGTGTATGTGGACAAGAATCCGGCACTGACCTCCATCGCCCCGCTGGCCAAGTGCTACAATCTGATTGAAGTAAACGTCCTTGGTACCGGCATCACCGACGTTTCCGCTCTGCGCAACGCCGTGGGCGAACACGTTACCATCCACTACTCTTCCATTGCGGCAACAGAGCCCACCGAATAACCAACACCGGAGCTGTCACATTCTATGCGACAGCTCCGGTGCTTAATTCCTTAACAGCAGTAAATTATCGTTTAGCGCACCGGCACGAGAGCGCCCATTCCTTCTCCTGGGGAGAAGGTGCCCCCGAAGGGGGTGGTGCTCCGCGCAGCGGATTTGAATTGTGTATAATCTCCAGTGGAGATTATACCATGACTAATCGGAGGTGGAATGCGGGCGGAAACTGTGGTTTTCGACTCTGTATCATACCTATTCCCAACTTTTAGCTTTCCGCCATTCCCCTTCCGACCTCGCTTACGCTCGGCCACCTAATAGTAGTGGTATGATTGCCACTGGCAATCATTTTAATTCTAATTCGCTGCGCGAAGCACCACCCTCGGGGGAAGGTATTTCGCCTGCGGCGCATAATTCGCTAAACGACAATTCACCATCAGGATACAAAACACGGGCACGTTCTTGCGAACATGCCCGTGTTTCTATAGATTCAGTTCTCTCATTTTCTGCCGGATCTTTAGCAAATCATCAAAGGTTTCCGGCCGCTTGGTCACATCCCGCAGTAGCGCCGACGGATGGTATATGGCCGTCATCCACACGCCATTGCGCTCAATCCAGCTTCCATGTTCCCGGGTAATCCGAAAGTCCGGACGAATCAGCCGTGTGGCAGCAATCCTGCCCAGACACACAATAATCTTAGGCTGAATCAACGCCACCTGCTGGCGAAGATAATCTACACAGGCCGCCTGTTCTTCTTCCTGCGGATCCCGGTTCCGAGGAGGGCGACACTTGACAATGTTTGCGATATAGGAATTGTCCCGATTCAAATCAATGATGGACATCATGTCGTCCAGCAGCTTTCCCGCAGGCCCCACAAAAGGCACGCCTTGCAGATCCTCCTGCTCGCCCGGACCTTCACCGATGAACATCACATCCGCATTCCGGCGGCCCACGCCAAAAACCACATTGGTTCTGGTTTCGCACAATCCGCATCGGGTGCAGGCACTGCAAGCCTGCTCCAGCTCCTGCCAGTTCATACTCAGCCCTCCCGAATCAGCTTGTGCCGCCGCTCGATTTGCTTCAAGATTCGCCGGCGGCGAATGAACAGCACCAGAACAAAAATCAGCACCACACCCAGCACCGCAATGCCAGCAATCAACAGCACCGTAATCCAGTTTCGGTTGGCCGTTTCCTCTGCTGTGGGCATCAGAATCAAATCATGGGTTCCCGGCTGGTGGACATCAAACATGGCCAGCATATCGCACTGCCCCACGCAGTTGTCCTGATACCAAACCTCAATGGTGCCAATAATCTGCCCCTCCTTGATGGGTGCCTTCAACGCTTCGGGCTGATACTGAAACCGCACATCTTCAATCAGCATTTCCTTGGGCAGCGCAGAATACAAGTCCCCGCTGGGACATCCAATCACATCATTCTGTCCACCCTCCACAGAAAACTGCTCCATAGCCTGTCCGGCATAGAGAAGCTGACGAACGCCATACTGCCCAAAGGCAAAATCCAGCAGCTTGCGGGTGTCCGCAAAATTGCCGAAGCTGGTGACCGCGTTGCCGTTGACGCTCCCCTTGGCGCTCATAACCACGGAAAGATACTTGCTGTCCCCTTGCTCTGCGGTGCAAATCAGACTCCGATCCGTGGTGGTCAGCGCACCGGTCTTGCCGCCGGTGACCCGCTCATCGAACTCCGTCCGGACGGACTCCTTGCTTATCATATAGTTGGTGGTTTTCAGTTCACGCTGCTCTGATTTATTGGTGGCCGGCACCGTGTAGCTGACAGCGCTGAACAGCTCCACAAAGGTCGGATTCTCCAGCGCCGCCTTGGTGATCTTCGCCAAATCCCGAGCGGTGGTATACTGCTTCTCATGGCTCAGACCGTTGGCGTTCATAAACTGGGTATCGGTGCACCCCAGCTCCATAGCTCGCTGATTCATCAGCCCCACAAAGCTCGCTTGATCTTTGCTGATATGATCCGCAATCACAGCAGCGGCATCGTTGGCAGAGCCAACCATCATGCAGTACAGCAAATCCTTTAGAGAAATCTGCTCCTCTACCTTCAGCCCAGCGGACATGGCACCGATTTCCACGCTGTCCAGCGCAGAGCGAGTAACGGTCACCATCGACTCCAAGTCCCCCAGCTCCAGCGCCAGCAGCGCCGTCATGATTTTATTCATACCGGACGGATCCACCCGTTCATCCGGTGCGAAGGCATAGACCAACGTATCGCTGCCCAGCTCGTAAAGAACCACCGACTTCGCCGTAGTTCCCTCCACTTTGGCAGCATTCAGGGGCACTGCCCCGTCCAGAGTATCCGCCCCCTGTGCCACAGACGTGGCGTTCACTGGCAGCATAAAGCATTGTGCCAGCATAATCACCGTATATATCAGGCAAAAAAGCCGAGTTTTTTTCATAATATGACCTCAATATCCACTGTACGGACTTGTCCGACAGATAAAAATCGTGTATAATGTATAGTACATCATATCAGTTTTTCCGATAGAAGTCAATCAGGGAGGTGATGCCATATGAAAAAAGCCAGCATCCTTTTACTGGCTGTGTTCCTGATGGCATCCTGCCTCACCGGCGGCTTTTTTCTGGGGCGGCAGTTCAACCGCAGCGACGTTCAGCTTTCCCGGCAGGAAACCTCGCCGCCTTCCACCACCTCCCAAGCCCCAACACAATCCACCACGGCTGGCATCGAGCCTGCACCACCACCCGCCCAAATCGACGACGGCAAAATCAACATTAACACCGCCACCCTCGAACAGCTAATCTCCCTTCCCACCATCGGAGAGGTTATCGCTCAGCGCATCATTGCCTACCGCCAGACCCACGGCCCCTTCCGCTCCGTGGGGGAGCTGACTGAGGTAGAGGGCATCGGAGAAAAACGTATGGAAGCCATTCTGGAATACGTCACCATAGGAGGTTCCTGATGAAAATACTTGTAGTAGACGACGAAGCCCTGCTGGTCAAGGGCATCCGCTTCAATCTTCAAAGCGACGGATACGAGGTCATCACCGGCTCCAACGGACTGGAGGCAGTGGAGCTGGCCGCCGATCCGGATGTGGGGCTGATTGTGCTGGACATCATGATGCCTGAGATGGACGGCCTGACCGCCTGTGCCAGGATCCGCGAAACCTCCAATGTACCAATTATCCTGCTCACTGCCAAATCAGACGACATGGACAAGCTGATTGGTTTTGACAGCGGCGCAGACGATTACCTGACCAAGCCCTTCAACATTCTGGAGCTGAAGGCCCGTATCCGGGCATTGTTGCGCCGCTCCGGCACCACCAGAAGTGACACCCCCAACATCCTGACCATCGGATCCATCACGCTGGACTTGGATGGACGCAACGCCTACCGTTCTGGACAGAGCGTTGACCTGACTGCCAAGGAATTCGATGTGGTTGAATTCCTGATGCGCAATGCCAATCGTGTATATTCTCGTGAGGCACTGCTGGACTCCATCTGGACCTATGAATATCGCAGCGATATCCGCACTCTGGACGTGCACATCCGCCGCCTCCGTGAAAAGCTGGAAGCCGATCCGGCAAAACCGGAGTACATCATGACGAAGTGGGGCGTTGGTTATTACTTCAAAAAATAAAAAACTCAACCGTTACGGCCGGAGTCAGTTTCGTTACGCCCTGACGTATATGGTGATCACCTTTGTGGTTCTGGTATTTTTGAATCTGTACTGCTCCGCCACCAGCCAGCGGCTGTTTTATCAAAACAAGCAAACCGCCATGCTGGAAAAGGCACTGCTGGCCTCGGAAGAGGTAGGTAAACTCCAATCCACGGATACGGAGCTGCTTCACGGCGTGCTGGATCACATCCCCAGCCTGAAGGTCACGCAGCTTGTGGTGACCGACCAAAACGGGACCACCGTATACGACTCTGCCAACGAACGAAATGTGGGCTCTCCGGCCGCTGCCACGCAGGTGCATCAGGCCATGGAGGGCTATGACCTGTTTAATTGGAACTATAAAAACGGTGTCATGCGCTCGGAGGCAGCTGCGCCGGTGTATACCAATGACGTATTAGTTGGCAGCGTCTATCTTCTGGAGGAGGATCCGGAGCAGGGCGCACTGCTGCGCAACCTGCAGCGCACCATCCTGACCATTACGTTCTTTCTGGAAGTAATCGTCATCCTGTTCTCTTTGAGCTTTGCGCAAGCCTTTTCCTCCCGCCTGCGGCGTATCATGGTGTCCATGCGAATTCTGAGAGAAGGCAACTTCAGCCATCGGGTGAAGCTTACCGGACACGACGAGCTGACCGTGCTGGCAGAAGAGTTTAATACCCTCACCGACCGGCTCCAGACCTCCGAGAGCAAGCGGCGGCAGTTTGTATCCGACGCTTCCCACGAACTGAAAACCCCTCTGGCATCCATCAAGCTACTGGCCGATTCCATCCTACAGAACGATATGGATATCGACACCATTCGGGAATTCGTCAGCGACATTGGCAATGAGGCGGAGCGGCTGAACCGGATGTCCGAAAAGCTCCTGAGCTTGACCAAGGGCGAGGGCGAATCGGTGGACGCGGATCGGGAAATCGTATACATGGCCCCCACCGTGGAGCGTGTGGCCAAGATGCTTTCCGCACTGGCGCAGGCCGGCAACGTAGAGATTATCACGGAGCTGGACGGCGATGTGCCCATTTTGATTCGGGAGGATGATTTGTACCAAATCACCTTCAATCTGGCGGAAAACGGCATCAAGTACAACCACCCCGGTGGCAAACTGACCATCCGGCTGTCACACAACGATGAATGCGGCATTCTGACCGTTGCGGATACCGGCACCGGCATTCCCGAGGACTCTCTGGGGCATATTTTTGAGCGCTTTTATCGGGTAGATAAAGCTCGCAGCCGTGCATCCGGAGGCAGCGGACTAGGCCTTGCCATCGTTCGCAATATGGTGCAGCGCAATCAAGGCGAAATCCGTGTAGAGAGTGTCTTTGGCAGCGGCACCACCTTTACCGTAGAATTCCCCGCATTCGATATAGAAGGAGAACCCCAATGAAATTCGTATCATGGAACGTCAACGGCCTGCGGGCCTGCATGGGCAAGGGCTTTATGGATAGCTTCGCCGCTCTAGACGCAGACTTTTTCTGCCTGCAGGAAACCAAGCTGCAGGCCGGTCAAATCGAAATGGAGCTGCCCGGCTATCACCAGTACTGGTGCTACGCCCAGAAGAAGGGCTACTCCGGCACCGCCATTTTCACCCGCCATGAGCCCCGCTCCGCATCCTACGGTCTGGGCATCGACGAGCTGGATACCGAAGGTCGAGTCATCACGCTGGAATATGACGAGTTTTATATTGTCACCTGCTACACCCCCAACGCCCAGCGGGGTCTTGCACGAATCGAACATCGGCTGAAATGGGAGGATGCTTTCCGGCAGTATCTGGTGGGTTTGGACGCAAAGAAACCAGTCATTCTCTGCGGTGATTTGAACGTTGCCCACAACGAGATTGATTTAAAGAATCCCAGCTCAAATCGAGGCAACGCCGGCTTTTCCGATCAGGAACGAGCCGCATTCTCTGCATTGTTGGACGCTGGCTTTACCGATTCCTTCCGGCATCTGTATCCGGATAAGACCGGAGCATATAGCTGGTGGAGCTATATGTTTAACGCCCGACAGAATAACGCCGGATGGCGTATCGATTATTTTGTGGTGTCCGACCGGCTGGCGGATGCCATCCATGATGCTACCATCCATCCGGACATCCTAGGATCTGACCATTGTCCGGTGGGTCTGGATTTAAATATCACCTGCAATGGCGGCATCAGAATCGCCCCTCCTGATATTCAGGAGTCACAGGACCGCAAGGAGGCCGACGGGAGTGATTCCGTCGGCCTTGGTCGTATTTTTCTAAAGCTTGGGATTTGCGCACTGGTCATTGCGGTAGCCATCATCGCTACCCTGCGTTTTTTCCCAAAGTCCGAACCATCGCCCTGTCCGGTAATGGTCACCATCCCCCGGATGGAATCCCATCCGTCACCTGTACCCCTGATTAGTCAAATCATCGACCGTTCCGGAAATTGCTCCCATACAGTGCAGCCCGTTGATGTTTTCTCCTCCACCCTTCCTCCTGAATATTTTGTCTGCGGTGAGGAACGGTTCCGGGTGGAGCCGGTATTTGCCACCGACTTAAAAATGCTACATTCCGCCAATTTTCATCTGCAGGTGGTATTCTCAAAAAGCTACCCCTCCACAGACAAGCCGGATATCGTCTGGAAAAACAACACGAGCTATCACCCTGGAACCAGCGAACACTACTTACACACCCGATACTACTACGGCGAGGATGGTAATATCGCCGGCTGTTTTCTCTACGGCTATCTATCCCACACCGTGGATTTGGAAGTCACCGCCAGATACGATGGTGTGTCCTGCACTGAGCCAGTCCATGTGACCCCTTTCTTCGACTTTGACTCCATGACCACAGAGGAGTTGGTCAATCTCATCGACGATTCCTATATTCTCCTACGATTATCACTATCCAGCTACAGCGGTACCCTTGATTTGCTGATTGACACCGAACCGACCTTGCAGGAACTACTGAAACGGGAGGACGCGATTCGCGTCCTGCTGGATGTTTACAGCACAGAATCCAGCTTGAGCGCATCTACACTATTGCACCACCCACGCTTCCAAGCTCTCATGACCGATGAGGAAAAGCTGGAATTGGAGAAACTTCTTAACATAAAATATGGCGACGATGTTCTGTACGGAGAGATTATCGAAGACACCAACTCTAACTATAAGATAATACGATATACCGTTCCCCCTAGGTTATTTTACACCACTCCTGACAACGCCTCATCCTCCATGGTGCAACATCTGCAAATCGCAAACAATACCTGGATGCTGGATTCTCCGGTAACTGATAATACCAATGACTATAATTTTTGTATTCGCATTAGATTTCCAGAGGAATGTCAATATACCGACCCCAACCGCCCAGAGCTGACCATCATCGAGCTTCCTTACGAAGGCATCTCTAGCAACACCCACCGTATCCATACAAGGTTCTATTATGAAGGCGAGACAATTGCCGGTTGCTTCATTTTTGGTCACCTATCTTGGTATACGGTCATCAATACCATAATCTCTCACAACGATTACATAGGTTTCTCTCAGCGTTTATACGTTGGACCTTATGATTTGGAGGTGGATATCAAACAGCTTTCCACCGAAACGCTAATCAGTTACCTGATGAATTCCGATGAACTTCTCCACGCTTGGGCACTCAACACACCGGAGGAAATCATTGATGCCTACCTTGAAAGTAGTCCCTGTGCGCAGGAATTACTGACCCGAAGCGATGCAATCGATGTCATGATTGATTTATCCCGGCCAAAAGAATACGGCCTTCAGACCTTGTTCTATAGCAGTATGTTTTATCCGCTAGCAACAGAATCACAGATTGCCGCTTTTGAATCCGGTCAATCCAACTGGCCGGTTTGACTATACCACAACCCCTATCTGACCATCCCGAATCTCCATAAAGGCATCCTGCAATCGGGTGATGTATGCAAAGGGTTCCTCCGGACGAATTGGAACGAACTCCCCCGGAGCTTTCTGGTGTTTCGGCATGGCCTGAAAGCGAAATGCACCCTCCCCCAACCGTTTCACTGGGATTTTCTTTTCCAGCCCAAAAACATCGCCCACTGGAACCAACACCCCAAGATTTTCG
>SVME01000018.1 GCA_015067605.1 Oscillospiraceae bacterium | reverse complement strand
GGAGGCGTCGCTGCTGCTGGAGTGCAAGCTGGAGGATAGAAATCAGCAGCTTTACGCACTGGCGGAGCAAATAAAGCAGGATTTCTACGGCGACCGGATTGTGATGTTTGCGCCGCTGTATTTGTCTAATTACTGCGTCAACGGCTGTCTTTACTGTCCTTATCACAAGAAGAATACTCGAATCCCAAGAAAAAAGCTGACACAGAAGCAGATTCGTGCGGAGGTCATCGCTTTGCAGGATATGGGTCATAAACGGCTGGCGCTGGAGGCAGGAGAGGATCCGGTGAACAATCCGCTGGAATACATTCTGGAGTCCATCGATACCATCTATTCCATCAAGCACAAAAACGGTGCCATCCGGCGGGTGAATGTGAACATCGCCGCCACCACTGTGGAGAACTATCGACGACTGAAGGCAGCGGGCATCGGCACATATATTTTGTTTCAGGAAACCTACCACAAGGAAAGCTATCAGCGGCTCCATCCTACCGGCCCCAAAAGTGACTACGCCTACCACACCGAGGCGCACGACCGGGCCATGGAGGGCGGCATCGATGATGTGGGGCTGGGGGTGCTATTCGGACTGGAGCTGTACCGCTACGAGCTGGCGGGACTGCTGATGCACGCAGAGCATCTGGAGGCGGCGTTCGGCGTGGGCCCCCACACTATCAGTGTTCCCCGCATCTGTCCGGCGGACGATATCGACCCCAATGCCTTCGACAACGGAATCTCCGACGAGATTTTTGAGAAAATTGTGGCCTGTATCCGAGTGGCGGTGCCTTATACGGGCATGATTATTTCCACACGGGAAAGTCCGCGGGTGCGGGAACGTCTGCTCCGGCTGGGCATCTCCCAGATTTCCGGCGGCAGCCGCACCAGCGTGGGCGGCTATACGGAGCCGGAAAACGATACCGCACAATTCGACCTTTCGGATCACCGTACGCTGGATGAAGTGGTGCGGTGGCTGATGGATATGGGGCATATTCCCTCCTTTTGCACCGCCTGCTATCGGGAGGGGCGCACCGGCGACCGGTTTATGAGCCTGTGCAAATCCGGCCAGATAAACAACTGCTGCCTGCCCAATGCACTGATGACGCTGAAGGAGTATTTGATGGATTACGCCTCGCCGGAAACCAGAGCGGTGGGGGAGCGGCTGATTGCGCAGCAGCTGAAAAACATTCCACGGGAAAAGTCCCGCCAAATCGTGGCACAGCGACTGGAGTGCATTGCCCAGGGTCAGCGGGATTTCAGGTTTTAAGAGGAAAATGTATGAGCGCAATGAATGAAACGCCCTCCGGCGAGCGGGTGCATATTGCCTTTTTTGGACGGCGGAATGTGGGCAAATCCAGTCTGGTCAATGCATTTACCGGGCAGGAGCTGTCTATCGTGTCGCCAGTGAAGGGGACTACCACGGATCCGGTGGCCCGGGCCATGGAGCTGCTGCCGCTGGGGCCTGTGAAGATTATCGACACCCCCGGTATTGACGATGAGGGGCAGCTTGGACAGCTGCGAATTCAGAGAACACAGCAGGTGCTGGAGCAGACGGATGTGGCGGTGGTGGTCACCGACGGCACCCGTTTGGTGGATGCTGTGGAGCAGGAACTGCTGGATACCATTCGTCAGAAAAACATCCCCTGCATCCATGTGCGAAATAAGGCAGATCTGTTGGAAAATGTTCCGGAGGAGGAGCTTTACGTCAGTGCCGTCAGCGGCTACGGAATCCATCGGCTCAAAGAGCGGGTGGCAGCGTTGGGACGGCAGGAGGAGCGTCCGCTGGTGTCGGATTTGCTGGAATCGGGAGATACGGCGGTGCTGGTGGTGCCCATTGACAAGGCGGCACCCAAAGGACGGCTGATTCTGCCCCAGCAGCAGACCATTCGGGATATTCTGGAGGCCGGTGCGACTGCGCTGGTCTGTCGGGATGCGGAGCTGGCGCAGACGTTGGGGAACCTGTCGAAGCCACCCCGAATCGTCATCACCGATTCGCAGGTGTTCCGGAAGGTCAATGAGATTCTTCCGGCAGAGATTTCGTTGACTTCCTTTTCCATATTGATGGCTCGCTATAAGGGCGATTTGCTTTTGGCAGCAAAGGGAGCGTCGGCGGTGGAGGATTTGCAGGCGGGGGATAAGGTGCTGATTTGTGAAGCCTGTACCCACCATCGCCAGTGCGGCGATATTGGAACGGAGAAACTCCCCAACTGGATTCGACGCCATACCGGCGTGGAGCCGGAGTTCCATTTCACCTCCGGCCAGACCTTCCCCGAGGACTTGAGCCAGTATCGGATGGTGATTCACTGTGGCGGATGTATGCTTAGCCGTCGTCAGATGGAAAGCCGACAGCGGCGCTGCGCGCAGCAGGGGATTCCGGTCACCAATTACGGTGTTATAATTGCATATCTGAACGGAATCCTGCAGCGAACGCTGGGACCATTCTTTGATATGAAGAAATAGTCAAATTCTACAAAAGATTTCCCCTCGAACTTAGTAAAATGCTGGAAAGTTTGTGAATATCATAGAAATATCTTGACGGCGGTGGATTGGGCGTATACAATGGAATCATGCGGTTCAATCGGAATCGTTTGGGGAGGAATTTGGGAATGAAATCTTGCCGATTGGTGGCGGTTTTGCTGGTTTTGTGTCTGATGGTCAGCTTTTTGGGTGTGACTGCGTGGGCCCAGGAGATTCCGGCAATCCAGTCTGGGGGGACGGTTACGTTCTCCACAACAAAATCAAATCACGTGGTATATTACAGCTTTACGCCCCAGACCAGTGGGACCTATGTGCTGTATGATTTGGGCGACTGTGCATTTCAGTCCTGGCTCAGTGTCCACACCTGCGCCCCCACCGATGCTACCTTTGACCAACAGCAGGTGACCAAGGGACTAAATCAGGTGATTTTTCAGGCGGAGGCCGGTGTGACCTACTGGTTGAAGCTGGACTGCGCATGGGTTGGCGGCGGTGAACTGAGCCATTCCTACAAGCTGGCTTCCGTATCTGCTGCTACGGATATTTCCATTGGCCATGTGAGCCTTGCGTCCAATGAAGTGGGCAGCGAAGGTAGACTATACCTGAAATATGAGCCTATGGGTTCTGGTGAACAGGTCGTTTGGTCTACCAGCGATTCCCGTGTAGCGGTGGTGGAGGGCGATGCCAACAGCGCAAAATTCCGGCTGAACGGACCGGGTACGGCTACCATTACTGCTTCTACTGCCAGCGGCCTGACGGCTCAGTATGAGGTGGCTAGTCAAGAGGTGCTGGATATTGCGGTGGGCGGTACACTGAATGTGACCATGCCCGATGCGGGCGGCAGCTATGTTACGAACGAAAAAATCATTCGCTTCACACCGGAAACCAGCGGTAGCTATGTGCTGAGTGTCAGCTATGATGAAGCGCTGGATGTGTGGCACGGACTGGAGATGACTCTGAATACCGACAGCGGCGTTCTGCGTGGAAGTAATTCTCTGCGTATTCCGGCGGAGGCCGGAAAGACCTATGCGGTTCAGGTGGAGTTCTGGGGAATGTACGATCAAAATGTGGACTACACCTTTAGCTTGCAGCCCAGTGTGGACTCCTCCGGAATCCAACTGGTGCCCAAGGCCAGCATGGGCTATGTGGGAACCAGTCTGTCCATCGGCGTCCAGTGGATTCCGGCGAACAGCCTTGGTGAAGCGATTACATGGTCTGTCAGTGACCAAGCGGTGGCGAAGGTGGCCTCTGGCGATGACAGCGGAGCTAAGCTGCAGCTGCTGGCTGCGGGTAACGTGACCGTCACTGCAACCACTGCCAGCGGTTTGACCGCTTCTGTGGAAATTACCGCTTTGAAGCATCCCGGTACCATTGGACTGGTTCAGGGGGAGAATCCTCCGCTGCAAATGCTGGGCAGCGACTATTTTAAATGTAGCTTTACGGCTCCTGCCACCGGATACTATCGGTTCAGCGTAAACAGCAAGAGCTTTAAGCTTCAGCTTGAGGCGCCGTCGGTCAACCGCAACGGAGAGAAGCTGTACCTCCTTGAGGAAGGCAAGACTTATTACGGCGGCATCGACAATCTGAGCGAGAATATAGAAGCCTGTGTGGTTACGATTGCGCTGGTGGAGGTGCCTAAGCCCACGGCGGTGAAGATCACAAAACTGCCGGATCAGACGGAGTTCCTGCCTGGTGTACTGGCGGAGATTTGGGTCTATGACCTGCTGGAAGGCATTGAGATGGATGTTACATGGTCTGACGGCCGTACCACTCATTGGGCCTTCAATCGGGATGATTTGAGCCATGAAGGCTACGAGATTCGTTGGGAGCTGAGAACCACCGGCGATTTTAAGCGAAGCCTGATTATGAAGCTGGGAGATGTGTCTGATGCCTGTCAGCTGACGGTCAAGAACCTGAATGTGGTTCGGATGGAACTGCTGGAGGGTAAGACACTGCAAATCGTGGAGAATTCCTGTGGCTATTATGATGAGCAGGTGAAAAGCTGGATTTATTCTGACTATCTGCTGGGCACCCAGAAGCTGCTGATTACCTTTGACGATGGCAGCACCGTGACGGCGCGTCCGGGTCAGACGGTGTACGGCAAGCGCCTGATGTGCGAACAGAATCAGTACGAATCACCCTGGGTCAAGGGCGGCGAGAATCCGGTGGTCTATACTTACGGCAAGCTGACCATTCAGGTGAAGGTGGAAATTATCGACAGCCCGGTGCGGCGGATTCAATTCGTGACCAAGCCCCGCAGCAGCTTCACCATCGGTGACCGGAAGTTCTTCGTCAGTTATGGCGATGGCCAGTATTATTTCTCCCCCGATAGCCTGAAGGATTATCTGGACGGCCTCTCCTTTAGAATTTTCTATAAGGATAATACCTCTAAGGTGGTAAAGGCGGGGGATATCGAGTGGATCAAGGTGTCCGGTGTTAAGTATCCCTTTGTGGACGGCTATCCGCTGGGTCTGCTGGGTGAGCTGATGATGAGCTATGACCCCATCAGCGGCCCTTGCACCAGTGAAGGTATGGTGGAGTATATGGGCGCGTCCCTGACCTACGCCATTGAGCTGGTGGAGAAGCCGGAGGATATTCCCGGCACGCAGGATACCGGCTTTGCCATTCCGGCCGGCGTGCTGCTGATGGCTCTGCTGGCTATGGCGGCAGTCATTACCTGCAAAAAGAAGATGTATTAACGAAAAGGACACGCTGCGGCGTGTCCTTTTGCCCTTTACAAGCCATGGCGGATGTGGTAAAATTTCCACATAACGAAGTAAGGAGTGTTTAGATGAAAGCACTTGTACTGGCGGGAGGATATCCTCAAATCGCCCTGATTCAGGAATTGAAGAGCCGTGGCATTAAGGTTTTGCTGGCGGATTATTATCCCGCTCCCGTGGCGAAGCCCTTTGCGGATCGGTTCTATCAGGTATCCACACTGGATGTGGAGGCCATTACGGAGCTGGCAAAAAATGAGGCGGTGGATTTTCTTATCACCGCTTGCACGGATCAAGCGCTGCTAACGGTGGCGAAGGTGTCCGAAACGCTGGGCCTGCCTTGCTATCTGGATTACGATACGGCGCTGCGGGTGACCAACAAATCTTATATGAAGGACGTGTTCCACCGCTTCGGCATCCCCACTGCGGACTATTTTGTGGGGGCGCAGCTGGAGGAAGAGCGGGTTGCGGGCTTGCAGTATCCCTGTATCGTCAAGCCGGTGGATTGCAACAGCTCCAAGGGCGTGGCAAAGGTGTATGACCGGCAGAGTTTGGAGCAGGCCTTTGACAATGCGGTGGCGCTGAGCCGCACCGGCACCGCCATCGTGGAGGAGTTCGTTCAGGGCGCAGAAATCACGGTGGATGTGCAGGTGGAGCAGGGGAGAGCTTATGTTCTTTCCAAGGCGTACAGCGATAAAATTCCCGATGACGATAAGTTTGTCATCTACCGCACCCGTTTCCCCGTGGAGGAGCCGGAGGCTATCCATGACATGATTCAGGATACGGCTCAGAAAATTGCGGATGCTTTCGGACTTCACAATTCTATGATGCTGATTCAGTTGATTTCCGACGGACAGCGGATTCGTGTGCTGGAGTTCAGCGCCCGCACCGGCGGTGGTGTGAAGCATGAGCTGATTAAGCGGGTGTCCGGCTTTGATGTGATTAAAGCGGTGGTGGATTTGACGCTGGGGCAGGTGCCCCATGTGCAAGTTCAGCCGCCGGAGAGTAAGTATATTACCAATGTGTTCCTGTATTGCCGTCCCGGTGTGTTTGACCGGCTGGTGGGCTTTCAGGAGCTGAAGGAACAGGGCGTTATTACGGACTACTTCCTGTTCAAATGGCAAGGGGCGAAGATGACCGGTGCGGCCAGCAGCGGCGATCGCATCGCTGGCTTTACCCTTCAGGCGGAGGATTTGGATACACTGCGCCAAAAGTATGATGTGGTCAGAAAACGAATCAAGGTACTGGATGCGCAGGGGCAGGACATCCTGCGCCACGACCTGCTGGGTGAGCTTTAATACAAAAAAGACGTGCGGGGGCACGTCTTTTTTGTTGCGGTTGACTTTATGGCGAAAATTGCATATAATACAATAGATTAACTATGAGAAGCGATGGTGGGTAAGATTTATGGCTACGAAAAAACAGGAACAGTACGGCAATTCCAGTATCTCTATGCTCAAGGACGAGGAGCGGGTGCGTAAGCGTCCTGCGGTCATTTTCGGCTCTGACGACCTTGAGGGCTGCAAGCACGCAGTGTTTGAAATCCTCTCCAACGCAATTGACGAGGCCCGTGAGGGTCATGGCGACACCATCATCGTCACTCGCTATGAGGATTTGAGTGTAGAAATCGAGGACTTTGGCCGTGGCTGTCCCGTGGACTACAACGAGAAGGAAAAGCGCTACAACTGGGAGCTGGTGTTCTGCGAGATGTACGCCGGTGGCAAGTACGGCGAGAACGGCGAGAACTATGAGTATTCGCTGGGCCTGAACGGCTTGGGCTCCTGCGCTACCCAGTACGCTTCGGAATTTTTCGATGCGGTGATTCGCCGTGACGGTTTCCGCTACGATCTTCATTTTGAAAAGGGTCGAAACAAGGGCGGTCTGAAAAAAGAACCCACTGACCGGAAAAAGACCGGTTCCTGGTTCCACTGGCGGCCGGACAAGCAGGTGTTCACCGACATCAACATTCCTGTGGAATACTATCGGGACGTTCTGCGCCGTCAGGCGGTGGTGAACAAGGGAATTACCTTCAAATTCCGCAATCAGGTGGGAAAAAAGTTCGAGGAAGAGGAATTCTGCTACCAGCAGGGTATCCGGCAGTATGTCGAAGAATTGGTAGGGGACGATGCATTCACCATGCCGGTGTTCTGGGAAACAGAGCGCCGTGGTCGTGACGCTGAAAACCGCCCCGAAATGAAGTTGAAAATCACCACTTCCTTCTGCTTCTCCAAGAAGGTCAGCCATGTGGAGTATTACCACAATTCCTCTTGGCTGGAGTACGGCGGCAGCCCGGATCGGGCAGTGCGTCTGGGCTTCACGGCGGCCTTCGACAAGTACCTGCGGGATACCAATAAGTACACCAAAAGCGAAAGTAAGATCATCTATCAGGATGTGCAGGACTGTCTAGTGCTGGTGACCAACTGTTTTTCTACCATCGGCTGCTTCGAGAATCAGACAAAGAAATCTGTCAATTCCAAGTTCACGCAGGAGGCCATGACCGCCTTCTTTAAGGAACAGCTTCAGGTTTGGTTCATCGAGAACAAGCAGGAGGCGGATCGGGCTGCGGATCAGATTCTACTGAACAAGCGGGCAAGAGAGTCTGCGGAAAAGACCAAGGCCAACGTTAAGAAAAAGCTGTCCGGCTCCATCGATATTTCCAACCGTGTGCAGAAATTTGTGGATTGCCGCAGTCGGGATACCGCCATCCGTGAGCTGTACATCGTGGAGGGCGATTCCGCTATGGGCTCTGTCAAGCAGAGCCGTGACGCTGAGTTTCAGGGCATCATGCCTGTCCGTGGCAAGATTCTCAACTGCCTGAAGGCGGACTACTCCAAAATCTTCGCCAGCCCCATCATCACGGATTTGATGAAGGTGCTGGGCTGCGGCGTGGAGGTGCAGGGGAAGAAGGCCAAGGAGCTGAGCAGCTTCGACATCGACAATCTGCGCTGGAGCAAGGTGGTCATCTGTACCGATGCGGACTACGACGGTTTCCAGATTCGCACGCTGATTTTGACCATGCTGTACCGGCTGTGCCCGACGCTGATTCGGGACGGGTATGTATATATTGCGGAGTCGCCGCTGTTTGAAATCACCTGCAAGGACAAGGGCGGCGACAAGACCTGGTTTGCCTACAATGAATCCGAGAAGGTGAAGATTCTCAAGGATTTGGAGGGGAAGAAGGTGAAAATCCAGCGCTCCAAGGGACTTGGTGAAAACGAGCCGGAGATGATGTGGATGACCACCATGAATCCGGAAACTCGCCGGCTGATCAAGGTCATGCCGGAGGATGCGGAGCGTACTGCCCACTATTTTGATGTGCTGCTGGGCGATGCTTTGCAGGAGCGTAAGAATTTCATTGCTGAAAACGGTGCCAAATATCTGGAACTGGCGGATATTTCCTAAAAGGAGTACGACATGGCGCGAAAGAAACAGGAACCTGAAAAGAAGAAAAAAGTCAATACGGATGCGGTGATGGGGCTGGTGGGTTCTACCACGGAGCAGCCCATATCCGAAACCCTTGAGCTGAACTATATGCCCTACGCCATGAGCGTAATCGTATCCCGTGCGATTCCGGAGATTGACGGCTTCAAGCCCTCCCATCGGAAACTGCTGTACACTATGTACAAGATGGGTTTGCTCAATGGCGGCTTGACCAAATCCGCCAACATCGTGGGTCAGACCATGCAGCTCAACCCCCACGGCGATGCGGCGATTTATGAAACTATGGTGCGTCTGGCCCGTGGCAACGAAACGTTGCTGCATCCTTTTGTGGCATCCAAGGGTAACTTTGGCAAGGTGTACTCCCGTGATATGGCCTACGCGGCCTCCCGTTACACAGAAGCCAAGCTGGACAAGTTCTGTAACGAGCTGTTCCGGGACATCGACTTGGACACGGTGGACATGGTGGACAACTACGACGCTACCATGAAAGAGCCCACTCTGCTACCCACCACCTTCCCCAATGTGCTGGTGACGGCCAATCAGGGCATCGCCGTGGGTATGGCCTCCAATATTTGCTCCTTCAATTTGAAGGAGGTTTGCGATACTGCCATTGCGCTAATCAAGAATCCCGACCACGATGTACTGGAAACCCTTCCCGGTCCTGATTTCTCCACCGGTGCGGAACTACTGTTCGACGAGGCGGCCACCCGTGAAATCTATACCACCGGCCGTGGCAGCTTCAAACTCCGTGCCAAGTGGCGGTATGTGAAGGATGGCAACCGGATTGAGATTTATGAGATTCCCTATTCCACCACTGTGGAAGTCATCATGGACAAGGTGGCGGATCTTATCAAGGCCGGAAAGATTAAGGAAATCTCCGATATGCGAGATGAAACCGACTTGAACGGCTTGAAGCTGACCATCGATTTGAAGCGGGGCGTGGATGCGGAGAAGCTGATGCAGAAGCTGTTCCGGCTTACCTCTCTGCAGGACAGCTTCCCTTGCAATTTCAACATCCTCATCGCCGGTATGCCCCGTGTTTTGGGTGTGGGCGAGATTCTGGAGGAGTGGACGGCGTGGCGTACGGAGTGCATCCGGCGGCGGCTGTTCTTCCAAATCGGTAAAAAAGAGGACCGGCTACATCTGCTGAAGGGTCTGGAGCGAATCCTGCTGGATATCGACAAGGCCATCCGTATCATTCGGGAAACGGAGCTGGAAAGCGAGGTCGTTCCCAATTTGATGATTGGCTTTGGCATCGACGAGATTCAGGCCAACTACGTGGCGGAGATCAAGCTGCGCAACATCAACAAGGAATACATCCTCAAGCAGACCAAGGCTGTGGACGAGCTGGAGCGGGAAATTGAGGAGCTGAGAGGTATCCTGAATTCTGCCAAGAAGCTCCAGAATGTGATTATCAAGGAACTGCAGCAGGTGGCGGAGAAGTACGGCCAGCCTCGAAAGACTGAAATCGTCTATGAAACCGCCCAAATCGAGCCGGAGGAAGAAGAGGAGCAGGTGCCGGATTATCCGGTGACCCTGTTCGTGTCCAAGGAGGGCTATATCAAGAAGATTACAGCTCAGTCCTTGCGGATGTCCGGCGAGCAGAAATTTAAGGAGGGCGACAGCCTTTCCTTCTCCTGCGAAACCACGAACCGTGCGGAGATTCTGGTTTTCACCGACAAATTCCAGTGCTACAAATCCCGCCTGTCCGACTTCGACGACGGCAAGGCTTCGCAGTTGGGTGATTATCTGCCCCAGAAGCTTGGTTTTGATCCGGATGAGAAGGTGGTGCAGCTTATCCTGCCGGTCGATTACAAGGGTTTCGTGCTATTCTTCTTTGAAAATGGCAAGGCGGCGAAGGTGCCCTTGTCTGCCTATGAAACCAAGACCAACCGCAGAAAGCTCACCGGTGCTTACTCTGACAAGAGCCCGCTGGTGGCGGTGGCGGCCTTTGAGGCGGATCTTCAAATGGCGCTTTACGCCACCGACGGCCGCTGCCTGATTTTCTCGACGGCACAGCTGCTACCAAAGACCACCAGAAATACGCAGGGTGTCAGTGTAATGGCGCTGAAGAAAAAGGCCATACTATCTCATGTGCTGACATTGGAGAACAGCGGTATCGCCAATCAGAGCCGTTATCGCACCAAGACCATTCCGGCGGCCGGTGCGCTGCTCAAGAGCGAGGACAGCGCGGAGAAACAGATTACCTTCGAGGTTTGATGGAGGAAGCCCTATGAAAAAGTTCAAGCAGCGATTCGGGTGGATTTTTCTGGCGGTGCTGGGTTGCGCCATTTTTGCGCTGGGATTCGACTTGTTTCTGATTCCCAACGAAATGAATACCGGTGGCGTGTCCGGCTTGTCTATGGTCATTCGGGAGCTGTTGGGCTTTGGTTCTGTGGGCTTGCTCCAAATCCTGATAAATATACCGCTGTTTCTTTTGGGTGGAATGAAAATCGGTAAGAAGTTCTTTTGGGGCTCCTTGCTGGGCATGAGCTGCAGCTCTGTCTTTATCGACGTATTCTCCAGATTGCCCGTGCCGCCCACAGAGCCGCTGCTGGGAGCGCTGTATGGCGGACTGCTTTGCGGTTTTGGCGCCGGTCTGGTGTTTTCCAGCGGCGCGTCTACCGGCGGCTCTGATATTCTGGTGCGGCTGCTGAAGCTGCGCTATCGGAACGTGCCGGTGGGGCAGATTTGCCTGTGCATCGATGCTGTTGTGGCGGTGCTTACCGGCCTTGTGTTCCGGGATGCTACCAAAGCGCTGTATACGGGCATCACGGTGTTCGTCACCTCACGGGTGGTGGATGCGGTGATATACCGCTTCGATTATTCAAAGGTGGTTTTAATCATCACCGGAGAATATGAGCGGGTTGCCCGTGAAATCGGGCAGAAGCTGCGGAAAGGTACCACCTTTTTGTATGGACAGGGTGCTTACAGCGGTAAGGAAACGAAGGTAGTCCTGACTGCGGTAAAGCGGCAGCAGCTGGCGGAGCTGAAGGAATTGGTGACGGAAATCGATCCTGAGGCATTCATTATCGTGCAGGAGGCCCATCAGGTGCTGGGCGATGGCTTTGCCAGATATTCAAAAAACGAACTATAAAGATTTTGAGAGGGGGGATGACCATGAAAAAGGGAGCAGTAGCGATGCTGATTTTGCTGGCAATGATGCTTGGCGGCTGTGCGGATTTGTACGATGGCAGCTATTCCACGGTCATGCCCCATATGCGTCCGGTGGCACCGGCACCGCAGCAGATGATGTCTGCAAGGAATCGATTGCAGCTTCTGGACATTATTCAGACACTGATTGAGTCCGGCAAGCCCGACGGGGTCATCTCCGTGGAGGGTTATGATCCTCAGCTGCTGGAGCAGGATATGCAAGGCATATGCGGCACAATTAAAAAGTCCCATCCGGTGTCGGCGTATGCATTGGATCAATTGACTTACGAAACGGGCAAGAAGGATGGCGGCGCAGTGCTGTCCGTGAACATTCGCTATATCAGAAATAACACGGAGATTTTAAGTGTCCGGTCGGTTGCGGATATGGACAGTGCGTCCAACCAGATTCGTAACGCTGTGGCCCGCTGCGATGCTACGCTGGTGATGGAAATCGGCAAGTATGCGGAGCGGGACTTGCTCCAGATTGTAGATGAATATGCGCTGAATAACCCGCAAATGGTCATGGAAGTGCCGCAAATCACATGGAAGACCTATCCCAACTCCGGCGATGCCCGCGTGCTGGAGGTGTTCTTTACATACCAGACCAGTCGTGAATCTATGAAATCCATGCAGGAGCGGGTCAGCCGAGTGTTTGAATCGGCTTCCCTGTACGTTAATGGTGATGCGCAGGAGCAGGAGAAATATATGCAGTTGTATTCCTTCCTGATGGAGCGCTATGATTACCAGTACGACACCTCCATTACGCCGGTGTACAGCCTACTCAGCCACGGGGTGGGGGACAGCCGTGCCTTCGCCAGCGTCTATGCGGCCATGTGTCGTCAAGCGGATTTGGAGTGTATCGTGGTATCCGGTGCTAAGGACGGCCAGAGCCGCTATTGGAACATTATTTGCCGGGATGGTGTGTACTACCATGTGGATTTGCTCTCGGACAACTATGCTGAGCGAACTGACGAGCAGATGCATGGTTATGTGTGGGATTATTCTGCGTACCCCGTCTGCTCCGATGCGCCGGTGACCCGTGAACCCCGCCAATAAATAAAATCGAAAAAAATAAAAAACAGGACTTGACTTTTTTGGAATGTGTGATATAATTCATTTCGTTCCGCGGGTGTAGCTCATCCGGTAGAGCGCCACCTTGCCAAGGTGGAGGTAGCGAGTTCGAGCCTCGTCACCCGCTCCAGAAAAAATCCCACATTTGTCCTCTCGACAAATGTGGGATTTTTTGAACTAAGTGTGCCTTGCGGCACGTGAAGTGATGCTGCGCATCGTGAAGTTGCTGCGCAGTGAAGTGCCTGCGGGCGTTGGTGGCACACTTAACTTCACTTCGTGCGTTAGCACGATGCTTCACAGCGGCTATGCCGCTGCTTCACTTGGCAAAGCCAAACTTCACGGACGATTGTGGACTAGCATAAGTTGCGATATTGCATGATTGAGAGGTGTCATCATGTCCGAAAGCAAGTTGAGAGTACAATCTATGGACTTTGCAGTATCCATCATTAACCTTGTGAAATATTTGAAGGAGAAGCGAGAATCGATTATTTCCAATCAAATCGGCAGAAGCGGCACTTCCATCGGTGCTAATATTCGTGAGGCGCAATATGCTCACGGTAAGGCGGACTTTATTGCCAAACTCCAAATAGCCCTTAAGGAAGCAAACGAGACCGGATATTGGCTGGAGCTGTTGTTCAAGACCAATTACATATCTGAGGCTGAATATAAATCTCTGGATTCTGTTTGCGCAGCTATCCGTGTTATGCTTATTTCCTCTATCAATACCGCTAAGGGGAATGTGAAATAAAAAATCGCCGGTGCCCCGCACCGACGATTTCGATTTACAATTGACTGATAATGCTGTGATAATCCTCGGGTGAGAGCTGGGCATAGTAGCCGCCACCAACGAAGGCCACATCATCAAAGGCGATGATTTTGGACTTTTGGCCGTAGGTAAAGTTGACAACGCAGTTGCAGCCGTTGTTGATGGCGATTTGCGCCATCTGCTGCTTCAAATCGTTCAAATTCCGCATCTGTGCCTCAAGACCGCCGACACGGGTGTCCGCCACATAGCGCTTAACGGCTCGGGGATGATCGCCTTCAATAAATATCACACCCATGTGGGCGGTGACATAGGCCATGAATCAGACCTCTCTTTCCAGCAGGGTGATGAACTCCTGTCTGGAGGCGCTGAAGCCGGGGATATCTGCGGTGGCGCAGCCGATAACACGCCAACCTTGTTGTGCGTAGGCATTGATGGCTTCCTCCAGCATCATGGGGTCGAACTTGCCGGAGAACCACTTGTCCTTCTGAGAGAGAATTTTGTATTCGTAACGCTTGGGGCTAGCAGGCGTAGCGGTGTTGGTGCTGAAATCGAAATTCATACCCTGCGTGGATGTGGCGGGGGCAACAGGAACCACCGGAGTAGACTCGGGGGAGAATACCGGAGCGGGTTCAGCAGCGAATACAGGAGCAGGCTCAGGGATAAATACAGGAGCGGGTTCGACGGGAGCTGCCGGTGCAGGTTCGGGAGTGAACATCGGTGCGGATTCGGGAATGGTTGCCGGAACCGGATCGGGTGTAAAAACGGGGGCGGTAGCTTCAGCAAGGCTGGCACCGCAACGAGTACAGAATCGACTGCCGTCAGGAACGTTATGGCCGCAGGATTTACAAGTCAACATAGTTCTACCTCTTCCGTAAGAATTTGAAAGGAAAGGGCCTTTCTGAAGGTAATTATATGTCCTTTTTAAAAGATCGTCAATGTTCAGTTTGTTTCTGTGAAATTTCATTAAATTGATGGAGGTTGCTGCAATGAAAAAAAGTATTGTATGCCTGTTGGTTTTTGGGATACTGCTCAGTGGCTGCGGTGTGCTGGAGGATCCTAAACCCGCCACCACTGCACCGTCTCAGATCACTGCGCTCCAGCAGAAGCCGGAGGTTACGCCGCCGACGGTGGAGGTGGATTTTGCGCAAACTGATGCGGATATGTTTACCGGTCGGGACGAGGAGGATACCTATTCAAAGGGAACAATGATTCAGCTTGACGGCAATTCCGTCACCTGTAACAGTGCTGCTGTGAAGGTGGAGGGAACGAAGATTACCATCGGCAAAGAGGGAGTTTATATTCTGCGTGGTACATTGAATGACGGGCAGATTTTGGTCAATGCTGGCGACAGCGATAAAGTCCAGCTTGTGCTGGAGGGTGCTAGCATTACCGGTCAGAATACGCCTGCGCTGAACGTTGAAGCGGCGGATAAGGTGTTTCTTACCTTGGCGGCGGGGACGGAAAATGTTCTGTCCAACGGCGGAAGCTTTGGCAACAGCGGAGCGGACGGAGCGGTTTTCTCCCGAGCGGATTTGTCCTTCAATGGCACGGGCAGTCTGACGGTGGAATCTCCCGCCGGGCATGGCATTGTTTGTAAGGATGATTTGGTGGTCGCTGGCGGCAGCTTCCAGATTCATGCGGCCTCCCACGCTCTTGATGCCAACGATAGCTTCCGGATGAAGGGAGCATCCCTGAAAGTGGATGCGGGCAAGGACGGCATCCATGTGGAGGATAATGATGATTCTGCTACAGGCTTCGTCTATATCTCCGGCGGCAGTCTGATAATCGAGGCGGAAGGGGATGGCATCAGCGCCGGATACTGGATGCAAATCAGCAACGGTAGCTTCGATATTCTCGCCGGCGGCGGTTATGAAAACGGCGTCAGCCACAGCTCCGGCGGCTGGGGGGACTTTATGGGCGGTGGACGGCCTGGGCCGCGGGCGGCAGCTACTGCGGAAACGGCGGACTCCGATACCAGCATGAAGGGGCTGAAAGCGAAGGGCGGAATGCTCATAAGCGGTGGAGATATCACCATAGACGCAGCCGATGATGGTCTGCACAGCGATGGGGCGGTGACTGTTAGCGGCGGAAATATAAAGATTGCTTCCGGTGACGATGGCATCCATGGAGAAACGAATCTGCGCATCGCCGGTGGAGAAATCAACATTACCAACGGCTACGAAGGACTAGAGGCCCAGAATGTCCATGTGATTGGCGGACAAATTCGTATGGTTTGTACCGATGACGGTATCAACGCTGCCGGTGGCAGGGATTCCAGTGGAACAGGCGGCCGTGACGAGATGTTTAGCAAACCGGGTGGTCCTGGTGATGCCGCCAACGGAAGCATCGTCATTGATGGCGGAGATATGTATATCCAATCCTCCGGCGACGGCATGGATGCCAACGGCTATTTGGAAATCAACGGGGGAAAGACAGTGATTTGCGGCCCCAACAGCGGCGATACGGCAACGCTGGACTTTGAAACCACCGGCAGCATCAACGGCGGTATTTTTGTCGGTACCGGCTCCTCCTTCATGGCACAGACCTTCAGTGAAAACACCCAAGGCGTTCTGGCGGTGCAGGCCGGACAGGGCCAGTCCGGCGTGACTATCACCGTATCCGACAAGGACGGCAAGGAGTTGGTCAGCTTCCAGCCGGAGCTGCCCTTCTCGGTCATCATCTTCAGCACACCGGAGCTAATCTCCGGCCAGACCTACCATATCACCATCGGCGATAAGGAAGCCGATTTGGAGGCTTATTGATGAGAAAAACCACAGGCTTGCAAGCAGGCCTGTGGTTTTTTGCGGCAATCGTTGACATTTTACGCCGGTTTCGTTATACTATATTCTGACATATAATGCGGAGGTATCCTTATGGTTATCAAATGGAATGTGACGATCCCTAAGCTGACCGGCGAGCAGACCCGGCAGGCCTATATCTATCTGCCGGACTCCTACGACACGGACAAGGATAAGCGTTATCCGGTTATGTATATGTTCGACGGACACAACGTGTTCTTCGACGAGGATGCAACCTTTGGAAAGTCCTGGGGCATGAACAAATATATGCAGGAAACCGGCAAGGAGCTGATTATCGTGGGTGTGGAATGTAACCACGAGGGCAACGGCCGAATCATCGAATATTCTCCTTTCAACTACGAAAATTCCACTATGGGCAAAATCAAGGGCAAGGGCAGCATCTACATGAACTGGCTGGTTAAGACCCTGAAGCCCTACATCGATGCCACCTACCGGACGCTGCCCGAGCGTGAGAACACCATTATTGCCGGCTCATCCATGGGTGGTCTGATGGCGCTGTATGCGGTGTCGGTGTTCAACCACGTGTTCCAGCGTGCAGCCTGCCTGTCGCCCAGCCTGTGGATTGCCCCCGGCAAGGTGCTGGAGATGGTGGCCCGGGCACGGATAAAAAACGATACCTGCATCTACATGGACTACGGTTCACTGGAGATGTTCAATCACGCGGCAAACGCCGAATCCCTTATTTCCAGCGGCCACCTGCTGCTGACCAAGCGGGTGAATCTGGCCTTCCGCATCGTCCCCGGCGGTACCCACAGCGAGGCCAGCTGGGAGCAGCAAATTCCGATTTTTATGGATTGTCTGGGGTTGTAAGCCATGGAGATACGCTATTTCAAGCACTGGAGCAGCCATTTGGGACGGGATATGGAATTTAAGGTCTATGGCCATGCGGGCCGACCTGTGATGTTCATTCCCTGCCAGAGCGGCAGATTTTACGATTTTGAGAATTTTCACATGGTTGACCACTGGGCCAGTTGGATTGAGGAAGGCCGCTGCACGGTCTACTCCATCGACTGCATTGACGATGAGGCATATGCCTGTTTCAACGGGGACTGCCGCTGGCGCATCGAAAATCACGAGCGGTGGTACAACTATGTGGTAGAGGAGCTGGTGCCTTACATTCGGCACCTCAGCGGCGAGCGCAACGGCTACGATCAGGGCATCATGACCTTCGGCTGTTCGCTGGGCGCTATGCATGCGGCCAACTTATTTTTCCGGCGGCCGGATTTGTTCAATGCGGTGTTCGCCATTTCTGGCGTGTACGATTCCAAAGAGTTCTTCGGGGACTACATGGATGACATCCTTTACCGTAACACTCCCGTTGAGTATCTGCGGGGAATGTCCGACGACCACTACTACAAGCGGATGTACAATGACCGTCAGATGCTGTTCGTGGTAGGGCAGGGGGCATGGGAGGAGCCGCTGGTGTATAGCACCCGTTGGCTGGAGGATGTGCTTCGGAGCAAGGGCATCCATGCGCAGGTGGACTACTGGGGCTACGATGTGGATCACGACTGGCCTTGGTGGTACAAGATGGTTGCCCATTATGCGCCACGATTCCTGTAATGATAGGAGATATTATGAAAAATTTTGTGTTTATTTCACCGAATTTCCCTACGAATTATTGGAAATTCTGTGCGGAGCTGAGCAATAACGGCCTGCGGGTTCTGGGCATCGGCGACTGCCCTTATGACAATCTGGCGCAGGATTTGCGGGATTCCATCCATGAATACTACAAGGTCAGCTCTCTTGAGCGGTACGAGGAGGTATTCAAGGCAGTGGCTTTCTTTACCTACAAGTACGGCAAAATCGACTGGTTGGAGTCCAACAACGAATACTGGCTGGAGCGGGATGCCCAGCTACGCACTGAGTTCAACATAACCTCCGGCTTCAAGAGCCATCAGATTGACTACATCAAGCGCAAGTCTGCCATGAAGGCATACTATGCAAAGGCCGGAATCCCCACCGCCCGATATCATCTGGTGAAGGGGTATGAGGATGCGGCGGAGTTTGCCCATATGGTGGGCTATCCGGTGGTGGTCAAGCCTGATAACGGCGTGGGTGCCAGCCAGACCTACCGGCTGCGCAACGATGATGAGCTGCATTTCTTCATCGACCACATGGATGAGAATGTGTACATCATGGAGGAATTTGTCAACGGCTATGTCCGCACCTACGATGCCATCATCAATTCCCGTGGCGAGCCGATTTTTGAATCCGGCAACGTCACCCCCAAGTCCATTATGGAGGTGGTGAACGATCAGGCGGAGTCGATTTATTATATCGTCAGCGACCTGCCTGATAAGGTGCGTGATGCGGGACTGCGGACCGTGAAGGCGTTCGGTGTTCGTAGCCGGTTTGTCCATCTGGAGTATTTCGTGCTGAACGATGATCAGGAGGGGCTGGGTAAGGCTGGTGACATCATCGGTCTGGAGGTCAATATGCGCCCCGCCGGTGGCTATACCCCCGATATGTACAACTTCGCCTACGAAACGGATGTGTACAAAATCTGGGCGGATATGATTGCCTTCGATAAGAATACGCTGCCTGTGGATAGACCACGCCGCAACTGTGCTTTTATGGGACGGCGGGACGGAAAGGCTTATAAGTTGGATCACGATGCAATTATGGAGCGGTATGGAATCGGCATGAAGATGTGGGGACGAATTCCCGACGCACTGGCCGGTGCTATGGCGAATCAGATGTATATTTGTAATTTCGATACTGAGGAAGAGGTGTACCGCTTCTTCCAAGAGTTGATGGAATAAAATATTATGCCGCTGCCTATCCGGCAGCGGCATTTTCAGACTATCGAAGAAAGAATAAATTATCGTTTATAGCACTAGCGGCGAAGCCGCTATCCCTTCTCCCGGGGAGAAGGTGCCCCCGAAGGGGGCGGAAGTGGAATGCGGGCGGAAAAGTTACGTTTTCCTCTCTGCGTCAGGCCTATTACCAGTTCTCAGATTTCGCCATTCCCCTTCCGAGCCGCCTAAAGGCGGCCCACCTTCCCCTCGGGGGAAGGTATTGCGCCTGCGGCGCTTAGACCGCTAAACGATAATTTATGGCACGGCGGGTGGTGGATTAGCTATTTGGGGATGGTGATGGTCAGAACGATTTCGGATTCCGTTTCTCTGCGTTCGGAGATGGCTTGGATTCCGCTGAGCTGTATTTTCGCAAGGCTTTGTGTCAGGTCATTGATAAATCGGTTGATGTTGGGTCGTGGGGAGCGGGAACGTTTTCCTGCCAGATGCCGCTCGATAAGCTGCTCCGTTTGGGCAACGCTCATATGCCCACGCCAAATTGCATCAATCAGCTGGAGCTTTTCCTCCTCGGAGGAGATTTTAAGTAGGGCTCTTGCGTGGCGTTCGGTCAGGGCACATTCTCGGATGCGGTCCAGCACCTGATCGCTATGGCGCAGCAGGCGCAGCTTGTTGGCGATGGCGCTTTGACTTTTGCCCAGCAGCTTGGCGGTCTGCTCTTGACTGGTGCCCCATTTTTCCATCAAGGCACAGATACCCTGAGCCTCCTCAATGAAATCCAGATCCCGACGGTGGAGATTTTCTATCATGGCCGCCATACCGGATTCCTTTTCGTCCATGGTCATAATGATGCATGGAATCTCGGAAAGCCCTGCCTGACGGGCGGCCCGAAGACGTCGTTCGCCGGCAATCAGCTCATATCCGGTGGCAACTCGCCGGACGGACAGGGGCTGCAGGATTCCGTGGCGGAGAATGGAGCCTGCCAGTTCGTCTAGCGCCTCCTGCTGAAAGATTCGTCGGGGTTGTGCGGGATTGGGTCGGATATTTTTGGCGGGCAGGAAAACTACTCGACCGGTTTCCATATATGTATTCAGTTTTTGACATTGCATGGTGCTTCCTCCTGTGTGCTGTGGTGCTGCCTATTTTACTCCCACGCACAGGAGAAAATCCACGGATTATCAGAGAGTATGCAGGGAAATGTCCGACGGAAATGTGTGTAATTGTGACTTTTTCAGCCTGTATTATTGTAATATCTTCCAAAGCCCTGAAATTCACAAATTATTCACACCTGCGGATTGACATAAAATCGGCGCTGTGTTACAATTTACACATACTTCGGATGGAGAAAAGGTATCATGATTGAGTTTGTGAATGTTAAAAAATCATATTCCGTGGGTACGAAAGCGCTACGTGGTGTTTCCATGCAGATTGAGGATGGTGAGTTCGCTTTTCTGGTGGGTCCCTCCGGCTCCGGTAAGTCTACGATTATCAAGCTGATTACCGGTGAGCTGAAGCCCACCTCCGGTTCCGTCCATGTGAACGGCTATTCGCTGGAGCGGATTCGCAAGCGTGAGATTCCCTATTTGCGTCGCACGGTTGGTGTTGTGTTTCAGGATTTTCGGCTAATTGATAAAATGACCGTGTATGAAAATGTGGCCTTTGCCATGCGTGTGGTGGGCGCTAAGAATCAAGAGATTCGGGAGCGTGTGCCCTATGTGCTGGATCTGGTCGGTCTGGAAAGTAAGGCCCGCCGTCACCCGGGAGAGCTGTCCGGCGGTGAGCAGCAGCGACTGGCCATCGCCAGAGCACTGGTCAACAATCCCTCTACGATTATCGCCGACGAGCCTACGGGAAATCTGGATCCGGCCAGATCGTTGGAGATTATGACGCTGCTGCAGGAAATCAACAATCTAGGCACCACCATGCTGGTGGTCACCCACGAGCAGCATCTGGTAAATCAGTTCGGAAACCGGGTCATCACCATTGATGAAGGCCTGATTAGCAGTGATAAGGTAAGACAGTATGAAAATCAATAATATCGGATATTTGCTGAAAGAGGGCATCCGTGGAATCTTCCTCCACGGGTTCATGTCCGTTGCCGCCATTGTGGTCACGGTGGCCTGTCTGCTGATTGTGGGCAGCTTTTCTATGTTGGTTTACAATGTGAATATGATGGTGGACGAGCTGGAACGCTCCAGTGAGGTGATGGTTTACATCGACGAAGACTATGATGAGCAGCAGGCGCACAGTGTAGGCACCGACATCAATGACATTGAAAACGTTTATCGTGCGGATTTTGTGACCAGAGAACAGGCTCTGGAGAATTTTGTGGAAGATTACGATGATGGCTCGGCCTTCAGCGGTGTGGAGCCGGAATACTTCCGCCATCGCTTTGTGGTGAAGCTCACCGACAATAGTCAGATGGAACAGACAGTGAAAGAGCTGGAAACCATTGAAGGTGTTGCTCACATTAAGGCACCCTATGAGCTGGCTGAGGGCTTTACCACACTGCGTAATGTGCTTCAGTTGGTTTCCGGCGGTATCATTGCGGTGCTGCTGCTGGTGTCGTTGCTGATTATTTCCAACACGGTCAAGCTGTCCATGTACGACCGGAAGGACGAGATTGCAATCATGAAAATGGTGGGCGCTACCAACGGCTTCATCCGTTTGCCCTTTGTGGTAGAGGGTTTTATCCTTGGTATGGTGGGCGCTGGCGTGGCTTTCGGTCTGGAGTGGCTGCTCTATGACCTGCTGCTCAATAAAATCAATGATATTGGCGGTCTGGCGCAGTTATTCCATCTGGCGCCTTTCAAGGAACTGTTGCTGCCGATGGTCGCTACGTTCGGAGCCACCGGTCTGTTTGTAGGTATGGTGGGCAGCTGGACATCTATCCGTAAGTTTATGAACGTGTAAGCCGTAAAGGGGGAACCATGAAGAATCGTAAGTTTTGGATCTCGCTGATTGCGGGTATACTGGCGACAGTGATGGTGATTTCTCTGCTGGCCGGCCTGTTTGCCAGCAACGCTGCCGCTACCACCTCTGACGAGCTGTTGGAGCAGCTGAAGGAGCTGGAAAAAGATAAGGACGCCATTTCTGATAAGCTGGATGCACTGGAAGGCCAGCAGTTTGAAAACCTGAGCAAGATGGAAGAGCTGATTGCTCGAAAAGATATTACCGACCAGAAAATCGCTCTGCTTCACGAAGAACTGACTAATGTGAATCAGCAGATTAGCGCCTATAATCTGATGATTGCTGATAAGCAGGAAGAGCTGGATCAGGCACAGGGACGCTTAACGAAGCTGGGTCAGCAGAATAAAGAGCGCATCCGCGCCATGGAAGAGGAGGGGGATATTTCCCTCTGGATGGTGATTTTTGAGGCCAACAGCTTCTCGGATTTGCTGGATCGAATCGAAATGGTGGATGAAATCGCCAAGGCAGACCGGAAGCGTCTGCAGGAAATGAGCGACGTTGCGGCGGAGGTTCAGGCGGCGGCAGATGCGCTGGAGGCGGAAAAGGCGAAGCTGGAGGTGACGAAGGCAGAGCTGATTTCCACCCAGACAGAGCTGGACGCTGAAAATGCGGAATCCGATCGACTGCTGGCGGAGCTGGTTGCTACTGCCGAGGATTTGGAGGAGCTGCATAATCAGTTTGAGAAGGAAGAGGAAGAGCTTCTGGATCAGATTGCGCAACAGGAGCAGGCTTATAACGAGAAGCTGGAAGAAGAATTGGAATCCTCCCGTCAGGCTTCTATTCAGGCTTCTATTCAGGCATCCATCGAGGAGTCTATTGCGATTTCTGTGTCTGAGTCCAAGCACCAGCAGTGGCTAGAGGAGTCCCGCAAGGAGGAGGCCAATAAAAAGCCTACCACCGGCGGCACTCACGGGTCGATGAACAATCCCTCCGGGGTTGTCTGGCGTGTGCCCTGTGACTATGTACGTCTGACCAGCCCCTTCGGCTATCGCTGGCACCCCACCACTGGTGAATGGTCTATGCACAGAGGTGTGGATTTGGCCGGCCCCAAGGGCACACCGATATATGCCAGCCGTAGCGGCTATGTAACTGTGGCCACTTACAACAGTATCTCCGGCAACTATGTTACCATCAACCATCAGGATGGGTACTCCAGTGTATATATGCACATGACTCATGATGTGGTGGACGTGGGTGATTATGTCAAAGCCGGTCAGTTGATTGGCTACATGGGCTCCACAGGTCGCTCTACCGGTCCGCACCTGCATTTTGGTATTTCTTATAAAGGAACGTATGTGAATCCTATGGACTACATAGGCTGATAAAAAGAACTTCCCACAGCCCTTGGGCTGTGGGAATGTCATTTGAGGTGTTGATATGAAGGAAAAGGTTTGGAAGGTTCTTTCCTATGTGCTGGTGGCGTTGGTTGCTGCCTGCACGACGATTGTTTGTTTTCTGTTTGCCCAGCGTGCAAATGCTACGAAGCTGGATGAGGTTCAGGCCCTGTTGAAGGAGTGTTACATTGGTGAGATCAATCAGGGGGCACTGGAGGATGCGGCTGCGGCGGCAATGATTCAGTCCTTGGGAGATGAGTGGAGCTACTATATGACCGCAGAGCAGTATCAGCAGTATCTGGAGACCGCCTCCAATTCCTATGTAGGCGTGGGCGTGACGGTGCAGGCTCGGGAGGATCAGCAGGGACTGGATATTATCGAGGTTACTAAGGGCAGCTCCGCAGCCGAGGTGGGAATTCAGACCGGCGATCGGTTGATTCAGATTGGTGATACCTCCATCGCTGATATGAGCATCAACGATGTGGGGGCTATGATCCGTGGCGAGGAGGGCACTACGGTGGAGCTGACCGTTGTGCGTGAGGGGCAGATTTTTTCTTTTACCGTAGAGCGTCGCAGGATTCAGTCGGTGGTGGCATCCGGACAGCTGCTGGAGGATGGCGTGGGTCTGGTGACTATTGAGAATTTCGACGACCGCTGCGCAGAGGAAACTATAGCGGCAGTCAATTCGCTTCTGTCCCAAGGGGCCAATGCGTTGGTTTTCGATGTGCGCAACAATCCCGGAGGTTATAAGCATGAGCTGGTGAAGGTGCTGGATTATTTACTTCCGGAGGGCGAGGTTTTTCGGTCGGTGGACTATACCGGCAAGGAGGAAATAGACCGTTCGGATGCATCCTGTGTTGAGATTCCTATGGCAGTGCTGGTTAATCTGCATTCCTATTCTGCGGCAGAATTTTTTGCCGCTGCGCTGGACGATTACGATGCGGCAATTGTAGTAGGGGAGAAGACCTACGGCAAGGGCTATTTCCAGAGTGCCTTCCGGTTGAGCGACGGTTCGGCGGTGAATCTGTCTATTGGCAAATACTATACGCCCAAGGGGAAAAGCCTTGCGGGAGTTGGGCTGACGCCGGACGTAGAGATACCTGTGGATAAGGAAACCGAGGCGGCCATCTATATGGGCCAGCTGGAGCCGGAGGAGGATCCTCAGCTTCAGGCGGCGATAAAAGCCCTGAATGGCTGATTTTTTGCTTGACGAAACGGTAAAACGGCTCTATAATAGAAAAAGCTATGGAATAATCTATGTCAGAAAGGATCCTTCGTTATGGCAAAAGAATTTAAGATTACCAGTCTGCGTCTGGCGGATTTGGAAAAGGAACTGAATTACCTGAAGACCACCCGTGAGCGTGAGATTGCCGCTATGATTGCGGAAGCTCGCTCCTACGGCGACTTGTCTGAAAACTCCGAGTATGATGCCGCTAAGAATGAGCAGGCGAAGCTCTATGGCCGCATCGCTGAGATTGAGGACATCCTGTCCCATGCTGTCATCATTGAGGATGAAAATGAGGCTACCGGCCGTGTTGGTCTGGGTTGCACCGTGATTGTTGAGGATGCCAACGGCAACCGCCTTTCCTACCGCATCACCGGCTCTCAGGAGGCAAACCCCATGGAGGGCAAGCTGTCGGATGATTCTCCCTTTGGCCGTGCTTGCGTGGGCAAGTCCGCCGGTGAATCCTTCACGGTCAATGCCCCCAACGGAGCGTATACCATGAAGGTCATCGAAGTGACCCGTGAGGGCTAAGCCATGGCAAAGTTTGTACCGCAGGCAGAGCTGCCTGTTTCCGAGCAGGCCCAGATTCGTCGGGATAAGCTGACGGCACTGCAGGCCGAGGGCCGTGACCCCTTTGTTATCACTAAGTTTGATTTTAATGCGGATTCTGCTGCCATCAAGGCTGATTACGAAGGCTACGAGGGTAAGATCGTCCGTGTTGCCGGCCGCCTGATGAGCAAGCGTGGACAGGGAAAAGTCATGTTCTGTGATTTGCAGGACTCCACCGGCCGTATCCAGCTGTTCGTCAAGATTGACGAGATGGGCGAGGAGGAGTTTAACCGCTTTAAGAAAAATGATATCGGTGACATCGTCGGCTGTGAGGGAGAGGTTTTCAAGACCAAGACCGGCGAGATTTCCGTGCGCACCAGCAGCATTACGTTGCTGAGCAAATCCCTGCTGCCTCTGCCCGAGAAGTACCACGGCCTGACCGATAAGGAGATTCGCTTCCGTCAGCGTTATGTGGATTTGATGGTCAATCCGGAGGTGAAGCAGAACTTCATCATCCGTTCTAAGTTCATCAAGCACCTGCGCAACTACCTTGATAACATGGGCTATATCGAAGTGGAAACCCCTGTGCTGAATACCATCGCCGGTGGTGCAGCAGCTCGTCCCTTCATTACCCACCACAATACCCTGGATCTTGATATGTACATGCGCATTGCCACTGAGTTGCCCCTGAAGCGGCTGATTGTAGGTGGCATGGATCGGGTGTATGAGGTTGGCCGTATTTTCCGCAACGAGGGCATGGACCCCAAGCACAATCCTGAGTTCACTACGGTGGAGTTGTATCAGGCATACGCAGATTTCCATGATATGATGGATATCGCTGAGGGCGTATACACATCCTTCGCCAAGGAGGTTCTGGGCACTTATGAGCTGGAGTGGATGGGACAGAAAATTGACCTGACTCCCGGGTGGCCTCGCATGACTATGGTGGAGGCCGTCAGAAAGTATGTGGGCATCGACTTCGATGCTATCAGCGACGATGCCGAGGCTGTGGCTGCCGCCAAGGCCAAGGGTGTTGAACTGGCTGACGCGGCGGAGAAGACCTGGGGTAATGCCCTGTATGCCTGCTTCGATCAGAGGGTCGAGGAGCATCTGGTTCAGCCTACCTTTATCACCATGTATCCTGTGGAGGTCTCCCCACTGACCAAGAAATCGCCTGCCGACCCTAGGCTGACAGAGCGTTTCGAGTTTTTCATCAATTGCAGTGAAATGGGTAATGCCTACTCCGAGCTGAACGACCCCATTGACCAGCGGGAGCGGTTCATGAAGCAGGTGGAGCAGCGTGAGCGCGGCGATGACGAGACCGAGATGCTGGATGAGGATTTCCTCAACGCTTTGGAATATGGTATGCCCCCCACGGGCGGCATGGGTATGGGTATCGACCGTGCGGTTATGCTCTTCACCGGCTCTGATACCATCCGCGAGGTCATCCTTTTCCCCACGATGAAGCCTCTCGACTAAAAAACCCAGTAAAATCAAGGGTTTTCGGCATCTCAAATCCGAGTTGACAACAAATTGACAACAATCTTTCATATTATTTTG
>SVME01000017.1 GCA_015067605.1 Oscillospiraceae bacterium | reverse complement strand
CTCTTGTAGCTATGTCCGGTGGCGGGAACCACTTCCGTTTCTACGAAGCCGCAAATGCTGCAGGTGCGGCTTCGGCTTCCGTCGGTAGTACAGGACGTTCCGCTGGAGAGCCAGGGGCCAAACTTATGGACACAGCCCTCCTCTACCTGCAGGTAGCCCAGGGAGCAATTGCCCATGGGGAAATTGGGGCCGCCCATGTAGCTGAACACGAAGTCCTTGCCGGAGATCCAGTTGACGGTGGTGTTCTGAGCTGTGCCGGCCTTGAAGTGGTTATTCATGGCGCCCAGCTCCACGCCGTCCACGAACAGGTAGACCATATTGGAGCCGTCGGCGTTGACCCGGTTTTCCAGCCGATAGGTATGGGCAGCAGTGCCGTCGATACCATGGTCGGACAGTTTAATGCCGTAGTTCTGATGGCTGCCGTCGTAGCGCTCGCCAAAGGCGATAATCTGGCTCTCGTGCCGGCGATACAAATAAGTAGCGTGCTCTTGATTGCCATTGAGTGCAGACGCCAGAAGCAGTGTGCCGCTGGCAGCATCCTTCCAGCTGCCCTCGGACTGCCACTCCACGCTCCAGAACCGATCGTGACGCAGCACCACAGGCTTATCCAGACGGAAATATGTGCCGCTGTACACGCCGTTGGTAATGGTACCGGCCAGCTGGTTGGCGGTGTTGGCGGTGTAGCCATCGGTGATAGAGGTGAGCTTATCACTATTGGTTTCCCAGCGGTAGCGGTCGGGGGTATGGTCGGTGGGGATGCCGTTCTCCCAGACCTGGAGGTAATTCAGGGTGGTGGTGATGTCGTGCTGGACAGTACCCATACGGGTAAATGTAAAGTCCTTGCCGCTAATCCAGTCGGAAGTGCCCTGGAGGCTGGCGCCGCCGATGAAGTAGCTATTCATGGGGCCAATCTCCGTGCCGTCTACGTAGACATAGACCATGTTGGAGCCGTCAGCGGCGATGCGGTTAGTCAGGCGGTAGGTATGGGCCGCGGTGGCATCGATGCCATGGCTCTTCAGAGCGATACCGTAGTTGTTGAACTGGTTGCCATCGTAGGAGCCGAAGGCCAGCAAACCGTTGCTGTTATTGCGGAACAGGAAGGGGGCGTCCACCACTTGACTATGCTCGGCAGAGGACATCAGCAGGGACGACCAGGAGCCCTCGGACTTGAACTCCACACTCCAGGGACGATCGTGGAGGAGGACTACCTTCTGGTTCAGATTGAAGCGGGCATCGGTGTAGCTGGTGCCGGAAACGGTGCCGCCCAGCTTGGTGGCGGTATTGGCTACCAAGCCAGGACCAGCCACAGCGCTCATGCCGCTCTCCCAGCGGAAGACCTCCGGCTCGTCCACGTAATCCAGCGCCCCTCTGCCCCAAACCTGCAGGTATTCCAGCTTGCAATCGTCAATGGGATGGGAATCGGTGCCGATATAGGAGAATACGAAATCCTGACCATTAAGCCAATTGGACTTGGTGCCCTGAGAGGCGCCGGCAATGTAATAATTGTTCATGGGGCCAAGCTCTTTGCCGTCCACGGACAGGTAGACCATGTTGGAGCCATCGGCGGCGATTTTGTTGGTCATCCGGTATACGTGCTCAGCAGTGCCGTCAACGCCGTAGCTGGCCAGATCCAGACCGTAGTTGTAGTAGGTGCCTCCGCTGTATTCGCCCAGGGCAATCAGAGTGCTTTCCTTCCGGCGGTAGATGAAGCGGTTGCCCTCGCTACTGCTCTTGGTGTTCTTAGACAGCAGAAGACCGCCGTCCCCCCAGCTACCGGAGCTCTTCCACTCCAGAATCCAAGGCTCATTATGCTTCAGCACCACGCCATTGCTCATGCTGAATCGTCCATCAGTATAGGCATAGCCAGAGATATTGCCCCGGGTTTGGGTAAGGCCGTTGAACACGGCACCGTCGGTGGTGACGGACTTGAGCTTACCGTCCACAGTTTCCCAGCGATACACATCGGACTCAGTGGCACCATTGGAGCCATCGTAGACATAATCTGTGATGTAATGGATAGAGTCATAGTTGCCGCTGGAGGACGTAGACTGATTGGTATTGAAGTACAGTCTGCCATCCGTAGGACAAATCTCACAACTCTCAATTTCAAACACTTCGTAATTGGTTTCGATGTAGAAGGACAGGTTGGGATCATTTTGAATGGTACCATAAGCACCATTCACATTGCAGACCACAATGGCACTGGCGGCCATGTCCGGGTATCTGGAAATCGGTACAAAAATCTTATTATCCCGATACTCAAAGCCCTGATGGAGCCATTCGGTGGTATCGACAACCTTACCATCGAGCCACATATTGGCCACGTCCATGGTAAAGACATGGGTTATGGGAACCTCGCCACTGGTTTTGGCGGTATCCAGTGTTGCGGTGTAGAGATATTTATTCTTCTTGATCATCAGCTCCAGCACCGTACCGTTGACGCGCATAACCTGCGCACTGGATGCGCCGGTCTGGTTGCCGTTGTCTGCGTAGACAACGGTGTAGTTGCCGGCCTGCGTCAGAGTGGTGCCGTTGAGGGTAAAGCGAACAATGCTTTCGCTACCCGAAAAGCCGGTAGCCACCAGCAGATTCTTAACACCATTGACGGTCACAACCTCCATGTCGTTGGCATGGCCCAGATTGGTGAAATAATTGGTGCCGGTCTTGCCGTTGGTCATGTATGTGGTAGCGCCGGTGGCCCGGTTGGTACGGGCGATGAAAGCGTTGTCCTCCGTGGCAGTGGCGATTTTGACACTGTAAATATAAGTGTCGTCCATAGCCATACCCTGCATGCCGGTGAGGCCGTTGTAATTCTCGATGATATCCACCTGGGTGTACTTTTTGTAGTACGTGGTCGCCGCTTCCGCCGGTTCTGCGCCACGGATGAGGATGAAGCCCGCCAGTATGGCGATAACCATCAGGATGGATAGGCACTTTGAAATAAATTTCATAATTGTATACACTCCTTTATTGGCATATTGTATATTTTACTCAAGAATTGCTTGAATGTCAATAAAATATGCGTCAATATGCTGATAAAAATAAACAATGTGGTGTCACCAGATGGGGTGACACCACATGAATCATCAGGTCAGGGGAGCGGGGGATAGTATACCCGTCGGAAGAAATAGGGGGGGTCGGGCGTACCGTGGGCAAACAGTCCGTAAAGGGCATCCGCTCGATCCTCCAGCGCCTGATAGGGATTGTCCAGCTTCTGCCCAATATTGGGATATGACCCGTAGTTGCGGGCGGTTTTGATAATCTCTCGGCCTTGGTCATTAAAAGCTAGCACACGGGCATAGGGGGCAGGGGAGGCCAGTTCCTGAGCGGTCAACCCTAGAAAAGCGCACAGAATCATCCGGTCGATGCGGCTGCGAGTGTAGCGCTTGGATTTGACGGCAAAAGCAATCTCCTCTAGCGTCGCATAGCTCCGGGCGGCGTGCATCAGCTTTCGCCACAGCCCCTCCGACCCATAAGGCAGCGCCTCAAATTCCGGCTCTGTCATGGTGCGTAGCTTACATAATATCGCCCGTTCTCCGGCACCCAGACTGTGCAGCGTCGCATCCTGAAAGGTAGTGGCAGCATTGGCCGGCGCACACGATTTCCAATCCTGTGCGCTGAGCATCAGCTTGCGAACAGCAGTAGCAGAGGGGTTCTCCCTATCCGGTGTTTCGTTGTGGTAATCCCCCGCCCGGTGGATGCTCATGGGCACCATAGCAGATTTCTGAGCCAGTATGGCCTTGCAGTACTCGACAGCCAGAATGTTATTGGGCTTTGTCAGAATCGCCCCGTCCAGTCCCATGCGCTCCAGCGCCCGTTGCCTTGCCGCCGGAAAGGACAGTCCCATATCCAGCTCCGCCCGCAACGCCGCCGGAAATTCCTCCGAAAGCAGCGCCTGAGCCGTTTCCATCAGCCCGTGGGTGTCCTCTGCGCCAAAGCACAGGCCATCACAAAAGGGCGAGAGAAACCGTACGCCTTCGCTGGCAAAGCTCTCCGCCGAGGACAGCGCCGCCGTCAGCGGCAGCTCCAGAACCAAATCGGCACCGCACTCCACCGCCGCTTTGGCACGAAGGCTTTTATCAATGATGGCAGGCTTGCCCCGCTGGACATAATTGCCGCTCATAATGCATACCACCGCATTGCCCGCCGCCTTCACATGGTCGATTTGCTTCTTGTGCCCCAGATGCAAGGGGTTATATTCACAAATAATGCCAACAGTCTTCAAAATAATCCCTCCTTTTCAAAAATAAGGGTTGAGATTTTGGGCGGAATGAGATAAAATAGAAACAGCTATGGGTATCATACCACAAAGTGCGTAAAATGAAAATATCAAATTTTAGGAGGACATTCCAATGAACGTTCTGGTTATCAATGCCGGCAGCTCCAGCTTGAAGTATCAGCTGATGAATCCTGAAACCGGTGATGTTTCCGCTAAGGGCCTGTGCGAGCGTATTTATATCGACGGCCGCCTGACTCACAAGGTTGGCGACAACAAGGTGGTCAAGGACATCCCCATGCCCAGCCACTCCGAGGCCATCGCCGCGGTTCTGGATATTCTGGTTGACCCTGTGGACGGCGTTATCAAGTCCGTGGACGAAATCGACGCTGTTGGCCACCGTGTGCTGCATGGCGGCATGGAGTTTTCCGACTCCTGCATCATCGACGACGCCGTCATCGCCGCCATCGAGAAGTGCATCCCTCTGGGCCCCTTGCACAACCCCGCCAACCTGATGGGCATCCGTGCCTGTCAGGCGGTCATGCCCAGCACCCCTCAGGTTGCCGTGTTCGACACCGCTTTCCACATGACCATGCCCCCCAAGGCTTACCGCTACGCCATCCCCACTGAGTACTACGAGAACGACGACATCCGCCGCTACGGCTTCCACGGCACCTCCCACAAGTATGTGGCTCGCCGTACCGCTGAGCTGGTTGGTAAGAAGGAATTCAAGATGATTAACTGCCATCTGGGCAACGGATCTTCTCTGTGCGCCATCAAGGATGGTAAGTGTCAGGATACCACCATGGGTCTGTCCCCCTTGGCTGGCGTGCCCATGGGCACCCGCTCTGGCGACATCGATGCCTGCGTGGTGCAGTTCATCTGCAACAAGTACGGCATGAGCGTGGACGACTGCCTGAATATGCTCAACAAGAAGTCCGGTGTGCTGGCTCTGTCCGGCGTTTCCTCCGACTTCCGCGATTTGGAAGCCGGTCAGGCTGAGGGTAATGAGAACTGCGTGCTGGCGCTGAATAAGTTCTTCTACGAGGTTGCCAAGTATATCGGCGCTTACGCCGCCGCTTTGAACGGCGTAGACGTGATTACCTTCACCGCCGGTGTGGGCGAGAACGGTCCCGAAACCCGTCAGGGCATCTGTGACTATCTGGAGTTTATGGGTGTGAAGCTGGATGCTGAGAAGAACAAGTGCCGTGGCAAGGAAATGCTGATTTCCGCTCCCGACTCCAAGGTTCAGGTTTGGGTCGTTCCCACCAACGAGGAACTGATGATTGCTCAGGATACCGCTGAGCTGGTCAACGCCGCGAAGTAAAAAATATCGAGCCGCCGTGTGCTACGGCGGCTCTTTGCGATTCGAAAAGGAGTAAAGTATGCAAACTGCACCTGAGCGTTTTTTGCGCTATGTTCAATTCGATACCCGTTCCGACGAAGCTTCCACCACCTGCCCCTCCACGGAAGGCCAGCGTACCTTTGGTAAAGCGCTGGTGGAGGAAATGCTGGCCATGGGTATTACGGATGCCCATATGGATGCGGACGGCTACATCTATGGTACCGTACCCGGGGATTCCAGCCTGCCCACCATTGGTCTGATTTCACATCTGGATACCTCGCCGGAGCTGTCCGGTGCCAATGTGAAGGCTCGCATTGTGGACTATCAGGGTGGGGATGTGGAGCTGAGCCAAGGGATTTGGCTGCGGGAGGCAGACTTTCCCTCTTTGAAACAAAACGTGGGCAAGCACCTGATTGTCACTGACGGCACCACCTTGCTGGGAGCAGACGATAAGGCGGGCATTGCAGAGATTATGACCGTCGCAGAACGTCTGCTTTCAACAAACAGGCCCCACGCTACGTTGAAAATTGGGTTTACCCCCGACGAGGAAATCGGACGAGGTGCGGATAGGTTCGACGTGGATAAATTCGGTGCGGATTACGCCTATACGGTGGATGGGGGCAGTCTGGGGCAAATCGAATTTGAAAACTTTAATGCCGCCGGTGCCACGGTGGAGTTTGCTGGTGTAAACATCCACCCCGGTTCCGCTAAGAATAAGATGGTCAATTCCCAGCTGGTGGCCATGGAGTTTCAGAGCCTGCTGCCCCTACATCAGCGGCCGGAATCCACTGAGGGCTATGAAGGTTTTTTCCACTTGATTGGCATGGAAGGCAGCGTAGAGAAAACCACTCTGCGCTATATTATCCGTGACCATGACATGGAAAAATTTCTGCAAAAGAAGGAAGTCATGAAAAAAGCCGCTGCTTTTCTGGATGAAAAGTACGGCGGCGTGAAGCTGACCATCACGGACAGCTATTTCAATATGAAAGAAAAAATCCTGCCCTGTATGCACATCGTGGAGCGTGCAAAAGCGGCAATGGAGGCGGTGGGGATTCAACCTGAAACCACGCCCATCCGTGGCGGCACCGACGGGGCCCGACTGTCCTTTATGGGCTTGCCTTGTCCTAACCTCTGTACCGGCGGCGAGAACTTCCACGGTCGGTTTGAATATATCCCCGTAGAGGATATGGAACGCATCACCGATATGCTCATCCACCTGCTGGAGGGTTAAATTATCGTTTAGCTCACTAGCGGCGCAGCCGCTATACCTTCTCCCGGGGAGAAGGTGCCCCCGAAGGGGGTGGTGCTCCGCGCAGCGGATTTGAATTGTGTATAATCTCCAGTGGAGATTATACCATGACTAATCGGATGTGAAATGCGGGCGGAAACTGTGGTTTTTCTCTCTGTATCAGACCTATTCCCAACTTTTAGTTTTCGCCATTCCTCTTCCGACCTCGCTTGCGCTCGGCCACCTAATAGTAGTGGTATGATTGCCACTGGCAATCATTTTAATTCTAATTCGCTGCGCGAAGCCCCACCCTCGGGGGAAGGTATAGCGCCTGCGGCGCTTAATTCGCTAAGCGGTAATTTACACGAAAAACGGGAGCTGCGATACAGCTCCCGTTTTTTACGTTTGGCTTAATCCTCGGGGAACAGGGTTCCCATGCAGTATTTAATGATGGCACGACGGGTGATGATGCCGATGAAGGCGTCCTTATCGTCTACGACGGGGACAAAATTCTGGGTGCTGGAACGCTCCACCAAATCGTGCATGGATGTAGTGACCCGAACCGGAATATTGTCCCGTCGACGGGAAATTTCCATGATGCGTCTGCTCTCAGCTTGCCGCATATCCATGTAGCACATATTCTTCAAGCCCCACAACAAATCTCCTTCCGTCAAAGTGCCCCGGTACTCGCCGTTGCGGTTCAGAATGGGAAGCGCCGCATAGCCGGCGGCTTCCATCTTTTCCAGCGCCTGCCGAAGAGAATAGTCATCGTATAAGTACACGCACATAGCCTTCGGTGTTAAAAAAAATAATATATTATTCATGATTTCTCCTTTTCACAGTCCATCGGGCAGCGACCCTCGCTGCCCCACTGCTATTATAGCACACATACTAAGAAAAATCATGCAAAAATTCTGTAAACAAATCCAAACGGGTGCCAAAGTTTTTGGCACCCGTTTGTTAATATTGCACAAATTATACCTTCGGCATGAAGGGCGTACAGTCCAGCGTAGCGAAATAGTCCGCAGGAGTTTCCGCACGGCGAATCAGCTGGAAGCTGCCATCTTCCTTCAGCAGCACCTCTGCGGGGCGCAGCTTGCCGTTGTAGTTGTAGCCCATGGAATGGCCGTGGGCACCGGTGTCGTGGATGGCAAGGATATCGCCGATTTCGATAGCGGGCAGACTCCGCTCGATGGCAAACTTGTCGTTATTTTCGCACAGGCCGCCAGTCACGTCGTAGACATGATCCAGAATCGCATCCTCCTTGCCCAGCACAGTGATGTGATGGTATGCGCCGTACATGGCAGGACGCATCAAATCCGCAGCGCAGGCATCCAGACCCACATACTCACGGTAAATATGCTTCTGGTGCAGGACGGTGGAAATCAGGTGGCCATAGGGGGCCAGCATGAAGCGGCCCAGCTCCGTAAAGATGGCGATGTCGTCCATGCCGTTGGGGGTCAGAATCTGCTCATAGCGCTGGCGGACGCCCTCGCCGATGATGCCGATGTTGCAGCAAGGCTGCTCGGGACGGTAGTCCACGCCGATGCCGCCGGACAGGTTGATGAAGCTGATGTGAGCGCCGGTGGCGTTACGCAGGCGCACAGCCAGACGGAACAGGTTGGAGGCAAGCTCCGGATAATACTCGTTGGTGGTGGTGTTGGAGGCCAGGAACGCATGGATGCCGAAGTGCTTCACGCCCAGCTTGGTCAGCCGGTTGATGGCGCCGGCCATCTGATCCTCGGTCATGCCGTACTTGGCATCCCGGGGCATATCCATGATGGTATTGCTGATGGTGAAGGAGCCGCCGGGATTATAGCGCAGGCAAACGGTGTCAGGCATCTGGTCGGCAATCTTCTCAAGGAAGTCTACATGAGTGGCATCGTCCAGATTGATGTACACGCCCATCTCGTAAGCCTTGCGCATATCCAGTTCGGGGGTCACGTTGGAGGAGAACATCACATCCCGACCGGTGATGCCCACTGCCTCCGCCAGCAGCAGCTCGGTGTAGCTGGAGCAGTCTGCGCCGCAGCCTTCTTCATTGAGGACCTTCAGGATGTAGGGGTTGGGGGTAGCCTTCACGGCAAAGTACTCACGGAAGCCCTTGTTCCAAGCAAAAGCCGCCTTCAGCGCCCGTGCGTTGGCACGGATGCCCGCCTCGTCGTAGACGTGGAAGGGAGTGGGGATTTGAGCGGCAATCTCCTTGGCCTTGTCCAGTGTGATAAACGGTGTCTTTTTCATAATAATCCCTCTCTACGGTAAAAATGCCCCATGTCAGTCGACACAGGGCATACAAAATCGATACACCCCAGGTCAGCACTCCATCCTCTCGGATGACAGTCCTGCGCATATTCTGCGCAGACCCAGCAGGCGACGTTTGGCACCGTACGCCCCTTCGGCGGATTCCCCTTTCACGCCGGCCAATTGCCAAGAACCTGCGCTACTGATGGAAGCCGCGACCTCTGCCATGGTTTCTTATGGAATTGTAGTAGAAATCCGGCGATTTGTCAACAATATTTTGCATTTTCTTTCATTTCTACAATCAGTAGAGTGGGAATAGACAGCTTTTCGTTCCATTCTACTACAAAATATGCTATAATGGCCCCACTCTACGAAAGGCAGGAATCCTGTTTATGAAAAAACGAACGAAACTATCCGACCGCAAGCTCCCTGATTACTACAAGGGAGAGGAGATTATGAACATGGTCACCCACATTGTGGGCGGTGCCCTTGGGGTGACGGCACTGACGCTGTGCGTGATTTTTGCGGCACTGAACGGCAATACCTACGGGGTGGTGGGCTCGGCCATTTATGGGGGCTGTATGATTGCGTTGTACTGTATGTCCAGCATATACCACGGTATGCGCCCCGGAATGGGCAAGAAGGTGCTGCAGGTGCTGGATCATTGCACCATATATTTTCTCATCGCCGGTACTTATACGGTGATTGCGCTGTCGGCCTTGCGGCCGCTGGATCCTGTACTGGGTTGGGGGATGTTTAGCTTCCAGTGGGCGCTGACGGCTCTGGCCGTGACCCTCACTGCCATCGATTTGAAGAAGTATAACGTGTTTTCGATGATTTGCTATGTCTGTATGGGCTGGGCGATTCTGCCCTTCGCCAGTCAGACCATCCAGGCGCTGACGATGCAGGGATTTGGCTGGCTGCTGGCCGGCGGCATCTGCTATACCATCGGCGCGGTGCTCTACGGCATCGGCTCGAAGAAACACTGGATGCATTCGGTGTTCCACATCTTTGTAGTGCTGGGCAGCCTGCTCCAATTTTTCAGTATCCTGTTTTACGCACTGTAAACAATCCACCTCGCACATTTCAGCATAGATTGTGCCTAATTATCGTTTTGCGGTGCAAGCACCGCACCTCGACGTGTCATCCTGAGCGAGCGTAGCGAGTCGAAGGAGCCACTCCCTAAGTCGTATTGTTACAGGACGGATTCTTCGACTGCGGGCTTCGCCCTTCGCTCAGCATGACTTCCGTTGCCTGTGGTGCGCCGCAGGCGCTATACCTTCTCCCGAGGGGAAGGTGGCACGGCGAAGGGGGGGATACGGGAGGGCACTGAATAAATTGAGTAAGGTGTCAGGTTTAAAGTCGGATACACAATTCAAATCCGCTGGTAAGCTAAACGAAGGTTGCGGCAAGGGAAGCGAAGGGGGCATTCCCGCCACCATCCCGCCTATAAAAATAAGCAGTTGAATGTTTCGGAATTGGCACGGGTCTACGACATCAGCAGAACCACAGTTTATAAATACATTGGAATTTTTGGAAGCATAAAGCAGGGAGCCTCGGCTCCCTGCTTACTTATTATCTAATTGAGTATACTACTTCCTCATTACCAAGTGTAATGATAATGTCTACCGGTTTATCCGTATTCTCAGCCACTTGATTCGGAACCTGAACAAAAACCCGGAACATATGCACAGTATTATCCAACGGGACAAACTTAAAAGCAGGGTTAGATATTGAACTCATCGTGTAGCCAGACTTTAGTTCGTAAGGAGTATCCCATACTCCGGTAGTGCTACCAGCAATACTGAAGGCATCAAATTCATAAGCATCATCATATTTTACCAAAAAGTCCATAGATTCAGGCGAACCCAGTGTGACATTGTGTTCCGTTGTCCCCAAATAGGACAGTTCAAAAGTAAAACTCAAATACTCATAGCCAGATTCAGCTACATAAGGGTTCTTCTGGTGATAATGTTCCGTGCAGGGCAGAATATAACTTTCTTCCAAATGGTTGCACAGCTCATTGCCAAATTCCGCACTGGTCAGTTTGCAATTAAACAAATCCGTGGAAACAGTATCGCCAACGCTGTTGACAACGGGAGTTGTATTGGAATCATTTGTGTCGGGGGTGGAGTTGCTAGCCAGATTTGTTTGCATTTTCGCCCGGGAATGGGCGAAAATAGAGGAGCGGCTCGGTCAAGCCCTCGCCGGCGGCGCTTATCCGCGCCGCATTTGATTGTTCAAATCTGGCATCATTCCAAAACAAAAAAGCCCATCCTTACGGATGAGCTTTTTTGTTTTGGAGCTGCTAGCCAGATTTGAACTGGCGACCTCATCCTTACCAAGGATGCGCTCTACCGGCTGAGCTATAGCAGCATATTTTGTTTGCGTGTCCCAGACAGCTTCGCCATTATAACCCACAACAACTCAATTGTCAACCCCTTTTTTGAAAAAAGTCGATTTATTTCTCTGGGTAGGAGAAGTGAGAAAAATACGCACCCATGCCCTCAATGGCACAGGTGCGATTATGCCTGATAATGCAGAATATCATCGATATTGCAATCTAAAATGTGGCAAAAGCGAGCCAGTATATCTGTATCAATTCGCTCCACCGTGCCGGAGCACCACTTTTCCACCACTTCGAACCGAGTGTCCGCCAGCTTGGCCAGCCGATAGCGCGTGATACCTTTTTTCTCAATTAATTCCTTCAAATGTATAGTAACATTTCCATAGGAGCCGATGTTCACAACGCTTCGTAATTCGTCCATTTTATATCACCGAGAATATTGTAACCGAAAAACTACATATTGACAATTACGACGTAAAGAGGTACTATACAAATAGTAATAACTACATGAAGAAAAGGGGACAAGATATGAAGAAAGTGTTGGCGTTGATTCTTGTTGTGACGATTTGCCTACTGATTGTAGCGTGTGATGGAAATACGAACGATGAATACAAAGCGCCTACAACGTCCAGTTCCACATCAGAGCCTGAGGTGACGTTATCGGAAGAACAGATTCGCAAAGATGAGGCGTATGCACTTGCGGGTGAGATTTACAATACCTTGCGCGAATTGAACCTTATGACGTTAACCGAAGAGCAGGGGAAATTGAATGATTTAAAAATGAAAATCGATTACTTTCAGAAGCAATATCAGGAGGAAAAAGAGCTATACACGTATATTGAAGACTGCTATGATGAAATAGAACGCTTTTTATCGAATCCTATCGATGACGATGGCTCGGTTGCTTCTTCTATTTCTATAGATGCCCGATTGTCTTATTTTGATGCAAAAGTAAGTCTTATAGGAATGAAAATTGAGCTATATGAGATGGAACGTGATATTTATGTAAAATATGGTTGAAACACCCCTGAGCTATTGACCAGATAGCTCAGGGGTGTTTCGGAGAAAAGAGAGGTAGGAAAATGAATATTGACGAATCCATCATTCTTACCTAAATGATATCATAGGAATATTAAGAAAATAAGTGGAAGAATATTAACAGAATATGAAGAATCAAACGGAGTAGCCGCAAAATGTACAGAATTGGGCACTGGTGGCGATGGAGCGCTGGCAATGGGGGCATTGTCGGGTGGGACCAACGTTGGGAGTTGGTGCCGGAGCAGGCTGACCAGCCTGCATCACATACCGCTCCAGATGGCTGTAAATGGCCAGTGCATTGTTCCGGTTTTGTCCCCAGTCGGCCATCTGGCTTGCCACTTCGCACTCGGACTGGATGCTGATGCGTGTGGAGTAGGGGCCCACAGAAGCGACACTCACGCATATCCGCTCGCCCCAGGACACGGAGCTGGCACCGTGACGATACCAGAAGGTGGCACCTGCGGAGGTGGGATTTATGCTGAGAAGATGGAGCCGCTGCAACTGGCAAAACTGGAGCGTCCGCAGCTCGTTCATGATGTATTGTGCGGGAATCTGATAGATTCGGGCCTCGGCGTATCTGGCACCCATGGTATCACTCCTTTCACGGATGATTGAAGGAATCAGGCGTTTTTCAAAGCGGCGGCCAGGGTCATGGTCACTTGAGCGCAGCGATGGGCGGCAATCTTTTCAAAGGTGGGGTAATCCATCTGGGCGGAGTTATCTGCCTTGTCGGAGATGGCTCGAAGGATTACGAAGGGGATGTCGTTTCGATAGGCGGTGTGGGCGATGGCAGCGCCCTCCATTTCGGTGCAGAGGGCACCGGAAACGGAGATGATTTTATCCTTCAGAGCGGGATCCGCCACAAATTGGTCGCCGCTGGCCACACGGCCGGACTTGGTGTGTCCGGGGTTCACAGCCTCGGCAGCGGCAAAGGCCAACTGCCGCATTGATTCATCCGCAGGGAAGGTGATTACGTCCATCCCCGGCACTTTACCGTAGTCATAGCCGAAATGGACGCAGTCGAAGTCGTGGTACATGGCATCCTCGCTGACCACCAGATCGCCGATATCCAAATTGGCGCAAAGGGAGCCGGCGATGCCGGTGTTGACTATGTGGGTGATGCGGTAGCAGTCGCAGAGGATCTGGGCGCAGATGGCGGCATTGACCTTGCCAATACCGCACTGCACAACCACCACATCCAGTCCTGCAAGCCGACCCTCATAAAAGGTGCTGCCGGCGATGGTGGCGGCGTTTTTATTGTCCATACGCTCCAGCAGCGTTTCCACTTCCTGCTGCATAGCGCCAATAATTCCAAGTTTTGTCATAATCAATCTCCTTTATTCCGGATAAACCAGACGGTCAGCCGGTATATTCTCCAGCAGGGTGGCGTAGCGCTTGCCCCAGTAGTTGGCCATGGGTAGATCCATGTCCAGATAGTGACCGCAGTCCTTGGCAGACGCACCGGGCACCTCACCGCTGAATCCGGCGATGAAGCGGAAGCAATCCTTCATCAAATCCACAATGTCCTCGGATTGATAATCCCCAGCCAGAAGCAGATAGAAGCCGGTGCGACAGCCCATGGGGCCGAAGTAGAGGACCTTGTCCTTCCAAACCGGCTCATTGCGTAGAAAGGTGGCGGCCAGATGCTCGATGGTGTGTATTTCGCCGGTGTTCATCACAGGCTCGTCGTTGGGGCTGGTGAGCCGCAGGTCGAAGGTGGTGACGGTTTCCGTGCCCACCTGATCCTTGCGGGAAACATACAGCCCCGGCTGGAGCTTGATATGGTCAATGGTAAAGCTTGTAATCTTCTCCATGGCGTCCTCCTGTTTTTTCGATTATTATATCTTAGTTTTGTGCTTAATGCAAGAGAAAACAGCGCAAACCATACCGAAAGCGTAGAGCGCTAAACGACTATCTATGCTGGAATGAATGGAATCCCCTTGCCGGATTGGCAAGGGGATTGAAATCATTGTCTTTGGGTGTGGTAAAGCTGGGAATAGATGCCGTTGGTTTGAATCAGTTCCTCATGGGTGCCACATTCTGTGATGATACCGTCAGCGATGGAAATGATGCGGTTGGCGGCACGGATGGTGCTAAGCCGGTGGGCGATAATCAGAGTGGTGCGTCCCACGGCCAGCGCATCAAAGGCCCGCTGGATTTTGGCTTCCGTCATAGAATCCAAAGCGGAGGTAGCCTCGTCCAAAATCAAAATGGGCGGGTTCTTCAGGAAAATACGGGCAATGGCCACTCGCTGCTTCTGGCCGCCGGAGAGCAGGGTGCCCCGTTCGCCCACATAGGTGTCGAAGCCCTGCGGCATGGCCAGAATATCCTCGTAGATTTCTGCTTTTTTCGCCGCTTCGATGACTTCCTCTTTGGTGGCATCGGGACGACCGTAGCGAATGTTTTCGAAGATGGTGTCCGCAAAGAGGAACACATCCTGCTGTACGATGCCAATGTTTTCGTGGATGGATTTCTGGGTCACGTCCCGAATATCCTTGCCGTCGATACGGATAGCACCGGAGGAAACCTCGTAAAAGCGGGGAATAAGTTGACATAACGTGGTTTTGCCGCCGCCGGAGGGGCCGACGATGGCGATGGTTTCGCCGGGGTTTACATGGAGGGACACCTCCCTCAGCACATCCAGCGTGCCGTCGTAAGCGAAGGATACCTTGTCCACTTGAATATCGCCCTGAATATTCGTCAGAGGCTGGGCATCGGGCTTGTCCTGCAAGGTCGGTTCGGTGGCCATGATGTCAACAAACCGGTTCAAGCCGGCAAAACCGTTGGCAAACATCTCGGAAAAGTTCGCCATCTTCCGCATTGGAGCAACAAAGGAAGCAATATAAAGGGTGAAAGTTATCAAATCCCGATAATCCATCCGCCCCTTCATCACGAACCAGCCACCCACACCGATGACCACCACATTCAAACTGCACAAAAAGAACTCCATGCAGCTGTGAAATTTGCCCATGGCCTTGTGGAACTCACGCTTAGAGCCTTTGTAAAGGTCGTTGGCAGATTCAAAGCGGGCGCTTTCGGTGGCTTCGTTAGCGAAGGCCTTGGCGGTGCGGAAGCCGGACAGGGAGCTTTCAATTTCCTGATTGATGTGGCCGGTTTTTTGCTTCATGGCCCGGGAAGTCCGCCCCATGCTCCGACGTAGGGACATGAGCACTAAAAAGAAAATGGGAATTGTGGCAGCAACCACCAGCGCCAGCTCCCAGCGAATCGTTGCCATCACAATCAGCGCACCTACGATGGTCAGCACGCTGGTCAGAAGGTCCTCAGGGCCGTGGTGCGCCAGCTCTGTTAAATCGAATAAGTCTGTGGTCAAACGGCTCATGAGCTGACCGGTGCGGTTTTGGTCGTAGAAATCAAAGCTCATGGACTGCATATGGCGGAACAGGTCGGAGCGAATGTCCGCTTCCACCCGAATACCGAAGGTGTGACCAAAATAGGCGATGATGTAGTTGAGGAAGGAGCGTAGCACATAGAAGGCCAGCGCCGTGACCATTACGGTGAAAAACAGCCGGTACATCTGCCCGGGGAGCATATCGTAAAGGGCGCTGCGGGTCAGTAGGGGGAAGGCCAAATCAATCAGGCCCACCAGCACGGCACAGAGAATGTCCACAAGGAACAGCCGCCGATGCCTGCGAAAATAATGCAGAAAAATCCGCAAGGGGCGTTTGGTTTGAAAATCTTTTGTGGTCATAGAGAATTTCCTCCGTTTCATACTTCTATTATACACTGGAAACGCAAACTTGCAAGCGTGGACTTTTTGCGAAATGTGTGATATACTTCATAAAAAGAAAAATTATCGTTTAGCGGCGAAGCCGCAATCCCTTCTCCCGGGGAGAAGGTGCCCCCGAAGGGGGCGGAAGTGGAATGCGGGCAGAAATGTTTCGTTTTACGCTCTGTATCAGGCCTATTACCCGCTTTCAGGTTTCGCCATTCCCCTTCCGAGCCGCCTAAAGGCGGCCCACCTTCCCCTCGGGGGAAGGTATAGCGCCTGCGGCGCTTAGTTCGCTAAACGATAATTCACATCAGGAGGAAAACCATGACCATTCTGTATTCCGACAAGGATATCATCGTCTGTATCAAGCCGGTGGGGCTGGATTCGGAGAAGGAGCTGCCGGTGGCGCTGGGCGGCGAAATCTATCCCATTCACCGGTTGGATAAGAACGTGGGTGGCGTGATGGTCTACGCACGTACCCGACCGGCCGCTGCGGCGCTGAGCAAGGCGGTGCAGGAGGGAACCATGGTCAAGGAGTACGTTGCAATGGTACATGGCACCCCGCCGGAGCAGGGGGATTGGACAGACCTTCTGTGGAAAGATTCCACCAAAAATAAGGTTTTTGTGGTGAAAAGGGAGCGAAAAGGTGTCAAAAAGGCACGCCTTGAATTTCGCCGCCTGTCGGACGGAGAACGGTCGCTGGTTCACGTCCGGCTTCATACCGGCCGTAGTCACCAGATTCGTGTCCAGTTCGCCAGTCGAGGCTATCCGCTGGTGGGCGACCATAAATACGGCTCCCGTGATGAAGCCACCGCCCCCATGCTGTTTTCCTGCCGCCTGACCTTTCCGTACCAGAAGCAGCTTCGCACCTTTGAAGCCTATCCGGAGTGGGCGCAGCAAAAAAGTGAGAATTAATAGTTGTAAAAACCGCCAATCCGTTATATAATGAATTGGTTACGAGTAAATACATCGGAGGATGTTGCCATACATGAACGATAGAAACGATGCGATAAAGCAATATATCCAGCCGGGGCACCGTGTGCATCTGGTTGGTATCGGCGGCGTGTCCATGCGGCCGCTGGGACTGGTACTGCAGGGGATGGGCTTGACGGTTACCGGTTCTGATATGAATTCCTCAGTGTCTACGGACGAGCTAATCAGTCAGGGAATTCAGGTGGCCATCGGCCATCGGGCGGAGAATATTGAAGGAGCGGAGTGCATCATCCGTACTGCCGCAGCTCATAATGATAATCCGGAGATTCAGGCGGCCAGAGCCGCAGGCATCCCCATTTTTGAGCGTGCCCAGGCATGGGGCGTGATTATGCAGGAATATAAGAACGCCATTTGCATCTCCGGCACCCACGGTAAGACCACCGCTACATCCATGATGACCCACATTTTGATGGCAGCCCAGTGGGATCCGACGGTGATGATTGGTGGATATCTGCCTATGCTTCACGCAGGCCATCGGGTGGGTCACGGCGATACCATCGTGATGGAAAGCTGCGAATACTGCGATTCCTTCCTGAATTTCTACCCCACGCTGGCGGTGATTCTGAATATCGAAGCGGATCATCTGGACTACTTCAAGGATTTGAAGGAGATTGAACATTCTTTCCACCGTTTTGCGGAGCTGGCTACGGATCGTATCCTTGCCAACGGCGATGACGAAAACACAGTGGATGCGCTGGAGGGTCTGAACTATGTGACCTTCGGCTTCGGCGAGCAGAATCGGATTCGTGTGGAGAATCTGACGGCGGATTGCCACCAGTGCGACGTTATCTGCGATGGTGAAAAGTATTGCCATCTGGAACTGCAGGTTTTGGGTCGGCACAATGTGATGAATGCTCTGGCGGCGGCAGGCGCCGCATGGCTGCTGGGAATCCCCGGAGAAGCGGTGAGTGTTGGCCTTGCAACCTTTACCGGTGCGGATCGCCGACTCCAGTTCAAGGGAGAGATCAACGGCGCTAAAGTCTATGATGACTATGCCCATCACCCCGGTGAGTTGGCCGCTACCATCGAGGCGGTGCGTACCATGAATCCCAAGCGGATGATTGTGGCCTTCCAGCCCCATACCTATACCCGCACCAGCGCCCTGTTTGATGATTTTGTCAGAGAACTGCGCAAGCCGGATCTGGTGGTGCTGGCGGAGATTTACGCTGCCCGTGAGCGCAATACCATAGGCATTTCATCTCGGGATATGCAGGCGCAGATCCCCGGTGCGGTGTACCGTGAAACGCTGCCGGAGGTGACGGAGTACCTTCGCTCCATCGCCCAGCCCGGCGACGTGATTCTGACGGTGGGTGCCGGCGATATCTACCGTGCCGGCGAAGCCCTTCTGAAATGAAAATAAGGACGGCGGTGCCGTCCTTACTCCTCTAAAATTAGTTTATCCACACCGGAAAGCTGAAATTCATCCATATACCGGTTCATTCGATCCACGATTTCTCCGTAATTGTCATCGGTGATATCTGGATAATCCATATCCCGACGAGCTAGCTCTTCTGCGAGGATTTCGTAAAAAACCGTATCTTCGTAGCAGGCAATGGCCTCGTGGATGCCGCCGTCGGTGTAAGCCTTGGATGGTACGCTGATGCCGTTCCAATCTTGAACCAGCGCGTCCATTTTGTGCTGGCGGCATAGACCGAAGAGCTTACTTTCTACGTCATCATAATCCTGAAACCGCTGGTCACCACGGGTAGAATTTAGAATCCAGTTTCCGATGTAAACCAAATCCAGCAGTCTGCGAAATTCCTTGGGGGTCAAATCGATTTGCATAAAGCACCTCCTGTTGTGTTCATTATAGCACCTGCGGGATGAAAAGTAAATTAACGAGGCGATGAAAATGAAAAAATTGAATGTGTGCGTTCTGTTTGGCGGCGTCAGTCCGGAGCATGATGTATCTCTGCGGTCGGCGGAGTCGGTGCTGCGGAATATGGACCCTGAAAAATATGATATCTACCCTGTGGGCATCACCAAGGAGGGAAAGTGGATTCTGTATCGCAGCACGGACTATTCCAAGCTGCCCGGAGGAGCATGGGAGCAGGATTCCAATAACCGCCCTGCAATGATTTCTCCCGTCCGTGGAGAGGGCCTGCTGGGCTTTGACGGGGATACCATCGCCCGCCAGAGCATTGATGTGGTGTTCCCCGTGCTCCATGGCGAGAACGGCGAAGATGGGGCCATGCAGGGTCTGCTGCAGCTGGCAGGCATCCCTTATGTTGGCCCCCATATTTCTGCTTCCGCTGTGGCCATGGACAAGACCCTGACCAAGCTGGTGGCGGACAAAGCCGGCGTGACCCAGGCTGCATGGCAGCTGGTGCGCCGTGAGGATCTGGAGTTACGACTGGAGCAGATGCTGGATCTGCTGGAGAGCCGGTTCCCGTATCCCATGTTCGTCAAGCCCTCCGGCACCGGTTCTTCCGTGGGCGTGTCCAAGGCGGCCAGTCGTGAGGCGCTGGCGGCAGCGCTGCAGAGCGCCGCAGTTTATGATAATAAGGTTCTGGTGGAGGAGTTCATCCGTGGCCGTGAGGTGGAGGTGGCCGTGATGGGTAATGGCAACCCCATGGCTTCCGTCTGCGGCGAGATCGATTCCGGTGCTGATTTCTATGATTACGATGCCAAGTACGTCACCGACACCTCCACTGCTTACATCCCCGCCCGTATCGATGCGGACGTGGAGGAGCGTGTCCGTGAAGCGGCGGTTAAGGTGTATCAGGCCATTGGCTGTCAGGGCCTGAGCCGTGTGGATTTCTTCGTGACCTACGAGGATAACCGTGTGGTGTTCAATGAAATCAACACCCTGCCGGGCTTCACTTCTATTTCCATGTACCCGAAGCTCTTCGAGGCCAGCGGAATCCCTTACGGCCAGTTGATTGACGAGCTGCTGCGCCTTGCGGTGGAGGCTGCCCGATGAAGCAGACAGTGATGTTGCGCCTTCAGGGCAAGCAGTTCTACGACGGTCAGGATCCGGAGGTCATCGAGCTGGTCACCGAGGGCACCATGGAGCGTCTGGACAGCGGCTGGGAGATTCGCTATGAGGAAAGCGATATGACCGGCATGGCCGGCGTGACCACCATTTTTCGTGTCGAGCCGGAGCAGGTGGTGCTGACCCGAAAGGGCCGGCTGGAATCCCAGATGGTATTCCGGCTGGGGGTACTCCATGAGTCCTTGTACCAGATGGAATTCGGAGCGCTGATGATCAGCGTCTGCGCTACGGAGATTCGTTATGATATTAACGAGAACGGCGGCACTGTGGATCTGACCTATGGAATCGACATCGAGCAAAGTGCCGGCGGCGTGGTGGAATACCACCTTGAGATTGAGAGCAAATAATCAACGGGGCTGTTTTTCAACAGCCCCGTATAAAAATCAAATATGCTGGACATACTCCAACAGCGCCTTGAAATCGCCGTTGGGGAACTGGGAAATGTCCTTGCTGTACTTATTGATCAGGCAATCCGTCAGCAGAAAAACCTGCATTCCCAGCGTAGCGGCCACCATGTCCTCTTCCACATCGTTGCCCACCATCAGACATTCCTGCGGCTGAGCGTCCAGCGCCGCCAGAACGTCCCGATAGTAATCGGGGTTTGGCTTGCAGTGGCAGCTGTTTTCGTAGGTGGTGTAGAGGGCGAAATCCTCTTTGTCCAGACCTGCCCACCGCATCCGGCTTTCGGTGGCCACGGCAGGAAAAATGGGATTGGTAGCCAGAGCCAGCGTCAGTCCCTTCTCCTTCAGGAAGGCGACAATCTGCGCCGCCTCCGGCGCAAAACCGCAGACGCTCTGCACTTGCTGGAAGTCCTCACGGTAAAAAGCGTCGAAGGTGGGCTCGTCTGCACGGGCCTGTTCTCCGAAAATCTGGGCAAATCGATTCCAGAAGGCTTCTTCGTTGGAGCAGCTGCCGTTGTTTTGCACCATGGCGGCGGTGCCTTTCCAGATGCCGTCAATCAGAGTCTGAGGCTCATAGCCAAGGGGGGCCAGTTTGGCGGCCAGACGGCCCAAATAGGCCTTGACGAACACTTCCTGATCCATGGGGAGCAGGGTGCCGTCCAGATCAAACAAAACAAATCGAATAGACATAGAATACCTCTTCTCTGGTGTTTTAAGTATTATAGGCTCTCCGGGGGCCAATGTCAAATGATTTTGGGAGGAATGGAATTGGTGGCAGGGATTGTTGTTGGAATCGTAGTGGGCGTGTTGCTGACGGTGTTTTTTGTGCTGACCTATTATGCATACCGTCTGACTTTTTACGCAGCGCCCCGAAAAGGGGATGAAGATCAATATCTGATTCCCACCGAGGAGCAGTACCGTAAGGATGCGGAAAAGCTGCGCCAGTGCATCAGCCGGCTGGACAGTATGGAATACGAGCCGGTAACCATCGAGAGCTTCGACGGCCGCAAGCTCTTTGGTCGGTACTACCATGCGCAGGAGGGAGCACCGCTGCAGATTCAGTTCCACGGCTATCGGGGCAGTGCCCTGCGGGATTTGTGCGGCGGTACGCCTTTGGCGCTGAAGCTGGGGCATAATGTGCTGCTGGTGGATCAGCGGGCCCATGGCCGCAGCGACGGCACAACGATTACTTTCGGCGTGTTGGAGCGTAAGGACTGTCTGGAATGGATTCGCTATGCCCAGCAGCGTTTCGGTACGGAAATTCCGATTGTGCTGACGGGTGTTTCCATGGGAGCTGCCACAGTGCTGATGGCAGCAGATCTGGAGCTGCCGTCGGCGGTGAAGGCGGTGGTGGCGGACTGCCCCTTTTCTGCCCCACGTGAGATTATCGCCCGAGTGGCGGAGAATATGGGACTTCCGGGAAAACAGGCGGCGACAGTTTGTGCGCTGGGCGGTGCCATTTTCGGAGGCTTCCGACTAGGCAGCTCCAGCGCTGTGGAGGCGGTGCGTAAGTCCCATCTGCCCATTCTGTTGATTCACGGTGAGGATGACCATTATGTTCCTTGCGAAATGAGCCGAAAGATTTACGATGCCTGCAGTGCAGAGAAGCGGCTGGAAACTTTTCCACATGCCGCTCATGCCATGTGCTATATGGAAGACCCTGTGCGCTATGAAACGGTCATCACGGATTTCCTCCAGACCCACCTGTGTGCTTGATACCTTGTGTGGAGTGTTAAATTATCGTTTAGCGTACTAAGCGCCGCAGGCGCTATACCTTCCCCCGAGGGTGGTGCTTCGCGCAGCGAATTAGAATTAAAATGATTGCCAGTGGCAATCATACCACTACTATTAGGTGGCCGAGCGCAAGCGAGGTCGGAAGGGGAATGGCGAAACCTGAAAACTGGCAACAGGCCTGATACAGAGCGGAAAACATAACGTTTCCGCCCGCATTCCACATCTGCCCTTCGGGCACCTTCTCCCCGGGAGAAGGGATGGCGGCTTCGCCGCTGGTGCTATAAACGATAATATACAACGCAAACCTACACTGGTAGCAACAATTATCAACTGCAAAAACGAGCGTGCCGCCGGCACGCTCGTTTTGTCTTATCCTTCTGTTGCCTCAGTGGAATCTTCGGAATCTGTGGGAGGATTCAAAAAATCAAGGTTGGGCAGATGATCCACCTGAGCGATAATCTCGTCACGGGTGTCATACTTGGAGGTGTCCACCAGAGTGGTGGATATTTCCAGCTGCGTCTGCTTGTGAATCTTCTTAACGGAGGTCTGAACCAGACATCCGGCGATGCCCTCCTGCAGCACATCCCCGTTGAAAACGCCGTGGATGTTGTTCTTGTCCATGGGCTGATAAATGGTTTCCGGCTCGTAGCGCTCCAATTCCTCGGTGATGATTTCGATATCATAATCCAGCGCCTCACTGCCCCACAGCTGCACGCTGACAGAGCGGCCGCTGGCGGTGGCGTTGATGCGAATGGGAGCGTCGGTGGTGTTGACGAATTTCAAATCATCATTGCCCCAATCAATCAGCACATCCAAACCCGAAGCGATATAGCTGACAGGATAGCAATTGTTGGTGCGCTCCAGAATATCCAAATCTGCCATCAGGGCGCAGTAATACAGGGTGGAAGCGGTCTGGTCGATGCCGCCGCCCACGATATCCACAAGCTCGCCCTTCAGATAACCGGGGCACTCCTTGTATCCCAACTGAGAAGTGGGACGACCCAGGATCTTGTTAAAGGAGAAGGTGTCGCCCGGTCCGATAATCAGTCCGTTCAGTGCCTCGCAGGAGGTTTTCAGATTGGCATTGCGGCTGGGGGAGCTGTCCTCCTCGCTGCAAATGGTGGTATACTCACCCAGCAGTACCACGAACATTCCGTCCCGCAGCTTTGCTGCAGTCACATCCGGCTCCAAGAATTCCAGTTCGATTTCCAGCGTCTGACCGAAGGAAGCATCATCGATCAGCTTCTGAACCTCATCGATGTCGAAGCCGTAGCCATAAATCTCGGGAGTGATTTCGTAAGTTTTGGGATCCTGCTCCGCGTTGACCGGCTGAGTGCAGAACTGAGCAAACACGTCCTCAGCCAAAATGGTTTCGGGCAGGTGATCTTCTGTACTTAGATACTGCACCTCGGTCTGATTCAAGCTGAATTTGTCCAGCACGTCATCGTAAATCGTCTGGGCATCCAGATTGTAATCAGGGGAGCCGATGGTGATGGTCAGCATCTGGTGAACCACCGGCTTATCCGGATTCTCGGGGTCGAATTCCGGCCGTTGGCCGCTGATACTGACGGTGGACTGAACCACCTCACCACGCTCCGCACAGAATTCGTCGATGGCAGAGCGGATGTAATCCGTGTCCAACTGCTTCATGTAGGGGAGTAGCGCCACGGTGTACACGCCGGATTGCTGCGTGCTGCCGTTGCGGCCATAGCTGAACGCTGCATCTACCACAGCGTCCACATCCACAGTCGGATGAGTATCTGCGGGGGAAAGCTCCAGCTTGCCGTCGGGCAGAATGACAATCATATTCTTTTTCTGAACGGATTGACCGATGGCCATTTTCAGAGCATTTCGTGCTTCGTCCTTGGTCATGCCGCTCAAATCCACGCCGGCGGCGTAGACATTGTTAGCGATGGTGTTGCTGTCGGTTTCACTGGGGTTGAGCAGCAGACAAACTATCATAATAATCAGCAGCAGCAATGCACCGGCGCAGGCGCTGATGATAGCGATGCGCTGGTTTCGCTGGGCTTTCTGACGGGAAGCGATTTGTTGGGGGGTGGGAGCCTTTCTGGTGGCGTCATCCACGGCAGTGTTTGCTCTTTGGGTGCTGACGGTGGTGTTCTGACGAATATTGGGCCTGCGGTCAGCTTCGTATTTTCCCATGTGGTGACATCTCCTTTCTCACGGCGAGTGCCGTTTTCTGTCTTATTTACGGAGATATTGTAGCATAAGATACAAAAAATGCAATCCTTATGTTTGAGATTAGGGTTTGTTTCAGTGAAAATTGACAATTTCTTCACAAATTACGGCACTTGCTGTACCGTTGTACGAACACCTTGGACTGCTTTAGGCTGTCCACGCCGCTGCTGAGCTTTAGCCGGAGGGTAGGCTCCTTGGCGGTAGCCACGAAGGTCAGACGGCTCTTGTAGTCTGCATCGGCACACATGGCGCTGACCGCTTCAAAGTCCAGTCCGGTCATGGTGAACAGCACGTCGCCGGCTTTCTGCCGAATGTCCTTGATGCCAGCCTGCCGAGCTTGAGAGCGCAGCAAGGCGATGTCAATCAGGTTCATCACGCCCTTAGGCGGCTCGCCATACCGATCCACGATTTCGTCCAGCAAATCCTCCGCATCCTCCGGAGAACGAATGGCCGCCATCCGGCGATAAAGATCCATCCGTTCCTCGCCACGGGCCACATAATCGGGATCTACGTTGGCGGTCACATTCAAGTCGGCGGTGCAATCCGGCTCCTTGGGCTTCTCGCCCCGCTCCTCCAGCACTGCTTCGTCCAGCAGCTTCAGATACATATCGTAGCCCACGCTCATCATGTGGCCGGACTGCTCCGCACCTAGCAGGTTACCCGCACCACGAATCTCCAGATCGCGCATGGCGATTTTGAAGCCGGAGCCAAACTCCGCAAAATCCCGAATGGCGGAAAGTCGTTTTTCGGCAATCTCTGTTAGATTTTTGTCGGGCTTGTAGGTGAAATAGGCATAGGCGTGGCGAGTGGAGCGGCCCACACGTCCACGAAGCTGATGGAGCTGAGAAAGGCCGAAGCGGTCGGCGTTTTCAATAATCAGCGTGTTGGCGTTGGGGATGTCCAGACCGGTTTCGATGATGGTGGTGCAAACCAGTACCTGAATCTCACCGTCGGCCATGGCCTGCATTACGTCGCCTAGCGCATCCTCACCCATCTGTCCGTGGGCAACTGCCACATTCAGTCCGGGGATTCTGCGACGCATGGCACCGGCGCACTGGTCAATGGTTTCGGTGCGATTGTGCAGATAATATACCTGACCGCCCCGCTCAATCTCCCGCCGGATGGCATCGTCGATGATGGCGTTGTTGTGCTCCATCACAAAGGTCTGTACTGGATACCGGTCGGAGGGGGGCGCTTCAATGGTGGACATATCCCGAATGCCGGACAGCGCCATGTTCAGGGTACGGGGGATGGGGGTAGCGGACAGGGTCAGCACATCAACGCCCTTGGAAATCTCCTTCAGACGCTCCTTGTGGCTGACGCCGAACCGCTGCTCTTCGTCCACAATCAGCAGACCCAAATCCTTGAATTGGATAGTCTTTTGCAGCAGCTTGTGTGTGCCGATAATCAGATCCACAGCGCCGGAGCGGAGATTCGCCACGGTGCGCTGCTGTTCCTTTGGGGAACGGAATCGGCTCAGCACATCAATATTTACAGGGAATCCACGGAAACGTGCGATAGCAGTCTGATAGTGCTGCTGGGCAAGGACGGTGGTGGGCACGAGAATCGCCACCTGCTTACCGTCCATGATGGCTTTCATCACCGCCCGCAGAGCAACCTCCGTCTTGCCAAAGCCTACGTCGCCGCAGAGCAGTCGATCCATGGGAGTAGGGGATTCCATATCTCCCTTAATTTCCGCAATGCACCGGAGCTGGTCGTCGGTTTCCGGGTAGGGGAAATTGTCCTCAAATTCCTTCTGCCAGGGGGAGTCCGCAGCGAAGGCGAAGCCTTCCTGACGCTTTCTGGCGGCGTAGAGCTGAATCAGCTCACCGGCCATGTCCTTGGCGGCCTTCCGAGCCTTGGCTTTGGTTTTCTGCCATGCGTCGGAGCCGATTTTGTTCAGCTTTACATTGGCGTCCTCGCCACCGCCGCCGATATATTTGCCCACCAGATCCAGTTGGGTGGCAGGTACAAAAAGGGTGTCGCTGCCCTGATAGGCAATTTTGATATAGTCCTTGATGGCCCCGTCTACCCGAATCCGCTCCATGGCAATGAACCGGCCGATGCCGTAGTTTTCATGCACCACCAGATCACCGGGGGAGAGGTCAGTGAAGGAGTTGAGCTTCTGCCGGTTGGTGGCGGATTTTTTTGTTTTCCGGGGCTTCACTTCTCCACGGGAGAGTAGCTGTCCTTCGGTCAGAATTGCCAGCCGGCTGTCGGGGTACTCCATGCCGTAGGGCAGACTGCCCTCGGTGAGCAGAATCTGTCCGGCCTTGGGCATGGTGTCCAGCGGGATGCACAGAAATGCGGAGAGATTTTTCGTGCCAAGCATTTCCTGCAATAGCTCTGCCCGCCGGCGGCTGCCGCAGAGAACCAGACAGGAAAATTCCAGCTTCTGATAGTGGGCAAGATCTGCCGCAGCGGTGTCCATGCTGCCGCCGTAGCCAGGGAGCTGCTTGGCGGTGATGGGTAGTAGGTGCTTGGGGCGATTCTCCTCCGGATAGGAGCTACCGCCAAAGGCATCCATGTATACAGCGATGTGCCCTGCCAGTCCACTGCAGAAATCCTCCCACTGGCACACAAAGTCGCAAAGCTCGCCGGCCAGAATACCACCCTGAAGCAGATTGTCCAGCTGCATCCCTACCTCCTCGGTACGGGTGCGAGAGCGACGGTGCAGGTTGTTCTGGTCGCACAAAACCACAATAGCATTGGCGGGGATATAATCCATAGCGGTGGCGAATTCTGGATAAATCAGCGCCATATATCGGTCGGAAGCTGGATTCTGCACACCATTTTGATATTTTTCCAAATCCTTTTCGAGGGTGCGCACTAAATCGTCGTTGATATTTTTTCTGCGCTTTTGCCGTGCGATAAGGGTGGCGATGTCCTTGCATAGCCCCTCCAGCCCCTCCGGATGAAGCCGAGGCTGGGTTTCGCCCACCGGCAGGATTACCAGCTTTTCGATGTTCTCCGTCCGACGCTGGGTGTCCGGATCAAAATAGCCCATGGTGTCCAGCTCGTCCCCGAAAAACTCCGCCCGCACAGGCCGGTCGGCAGCGGGGGAGTACAGGTCCAGAATTCCGCCACGCAGGGCAAACTGACCGGGGCCCTCTACCATGCCGCAACGGGTGTAGCCGGAGCCGGTGAGCCGCTCCAGCAGGTCGTCCATGGAATATTCTTTGCCGATTTCCAGCGTAAAGACCGCTCGCAGTAGTACACTCTCCGGCACTGTTCGCTGGCTCAGAGCATCCCAACTGATGATTTGCAGGGATGTTGCGCCGGTGTACAAATCGTATAGCTGCCGCAGACGCTTCTGCTCCCACGCACGGGAAACCACAGCGGTGTCGTACAGGGTCAGCTCCCGACTGGGCAGCATGGGGAAGTTCTGGCCCAGAAAGCCCTTCAGTTCTTCCTGTAGTCGCTTGGCGGCCATGTCATCCTGACAGATGGCCACAATGGGGCGATTGGCGTGACGATGCAGGCCAGCGATGATGTGGCTTCGGTTGATTTGCCCAATGCCGGTAATGGCGGCAGACTGTCCCTTCTCCACTGCGCCCAGCAGACTGCCATACTCGGGAATGTTTTTCAGTATATTCAATAGTTGTTCCATAAAAACCTCCCTTATTGACTGTAAATTATCGTTTAGCGTACTAAGCGCCGCAGGCGCAATACCTTCTCCCGGGGAGAAGGTGTCCCCGAAGGGGACGGATGTGGAATGCGGGCGGAAACGTTATGTTTTCCGCTCTGTATCAGACCTGTTGCCAGTTTTCAGGTTTCGCCATTCCCCTTCC
>SVME01000016.1 GCA_015067605.1 Oscillospiraceae bacterium | reverse complement strand
TGAAAAGGCGCAAAATTGTTTAAGCATTCTCCCGTATTCCCCTTCCGGCGCTACGCGCCACCTTCCCCTCGGGGGAAGGCTTGGCACCTGCGTTTCTTGCTGCGCTAAACGATAATTTCGTGTATCACTGGGTGCGCAAAAAGGGCGTGCAGTGCACGCCCTTTGGGTATTTAGCTAAAATCCGCATCGACAGCGTGGCTGGCCAGCACGTAGTAGCACTCTGTATAATGGGGATGCTCGATGCCGCTGATGCCGGCGGAGATGATAGCGCCCTTGGCGCTTTCGTAACGCTTGGCGATGTTCAGCTCCACCGCAAATCGGTAGGCATCAATCTGACCACCCATAAAGGCCGCCAGCAGCTGCATCAGGTACGCCGGAAGCTGGCAGCACTCAAAGTCCCAGCCGCCGACCCAGCCGCCATCGTAGCGAGTAATGATACAGTAGGGCCGTGCGCAGGCAGGAATCTTGGCAATAGCTTTTTCACGACTGTCCTCCGACATACCGCCATTTTTGATGGTGATGGTATCGTTACTGCCGTCGCCATGGCAGGCGCAGGTGTAGCGGTACGCCTCCACTCTCGGGTCAGAACCCTCCGGCAGAATCAGTCCGATATCCCGCACGCAGTCGTCCATGCCGGAAGAGTCCGGGTTGTAGTCGCCGATGCCTGTCAGCTGCTCCCACTCCTTCTCGTAGCTGTCCTTGATGCTGGCGGTGGTGGTAGAACGGCCGTAGGTGGTGTAGCCCCAGTACTCCATGGGTAGGCAGGGCACGAAGTCATCCTCATTGATTACGTTGAAGATAGAGGTATATGTCTTAGCCTGCGGATCCAAGGTGCAGTTGGGCGCTGCAAAGGTATAGGTGAAGGCAGTCTTTCCAGCCTTCTCCAGATTGGCGCCCACGATGTTGGAAATGGCTGCGCCACGGGAGTGGCCCGTCACCCAATAGACCAGACTTCCACTGTGCAGATTATTCTCGTCGATGTACTTCTCGATTTCCCGCATAATACGGGTGGCGGTGATGTCAAAGCCCTTGTGGTTCAGCGTGTTCACCCAGTCGTCATCGGCAGTGTCGGTGGAAATGTCGCCGATGTCACAGTTGCTGGACCACTCCTCGATGGTGGCATTGGTGCCGCGGATGGTCACCGCCAGAACCGTCTTCAACTCTCCAGCGCACACCACATTATGATAGCCCAGCGCCACCTCAGACAGATGGTCATCATTATAAAGGGTACTCAGAGAAATGGACTTGGCATTTTCCAATCCAAAGTGGCCCATAGCCTCTGTAATGGAGGTACCATTGGTGGTATTGGTGCCGTTGGGACCGGAGAGACTCAGGGTATGACCGGCGTAAATCTCCGCCGCAAACAGCAGGGACAGCTTGCTCAGCTCCATATTGTACACACTGTTGTCCCCGAAGAACCAGCTGTAATCCATCTTGCAGTCGATGGAGCTGGTGGCGTAGGAGGTTTTCAGGGTACCGGTAAAGCTGTTATCATAGGCATATTCGTCCACGCCGTCGTTGATGCCATCGTAATCCGAGTCAATCAGCGTCGGAGAGGATATCATGGAACCTTTGACATAGACCTGCTTTCTATCCTGACTATACACCAGCTGGATATTGACCTCCTGATTATCCGCAATGCCGTCCCCATCGGTATCGGCCTTGGTTTTGTCCAGCTTCAAATCGATGCCGTTGAAGGCCACCAGATTATCCTCGTAGTAATCAGGGATGGAGTCGCCGTCAGTGTCGGCGCTCAGATCAATCATTTTGCTGATTTCGTCGTAGATCGCCGCCAACTGGTCGGCATTTTCCGCCAGATAATACGCACCGCCGGTTTCCTCCGCCAGAGGCTCCAGACAGTCGGTGATAATCAAATCGCCGCCCAAGCCCACAGTATACAACCGCACGTTATTCTGCTGTGCAGCGGCGATGGTATCCTCCAGCAAATCTTCGTCGTGGGCACGGCCGTCGGTGATGGTGATGACGGTTTTCAAAGCATCCGGCTCCGTGCTTTCAAAGAGGGTCATAGCCTCGTTCAGAGCGGTGTACATATTGGTATAGCTGCCGGTAGAGGTGAAATATTCCTCTGTCAGCAGTGCCTTGGCCTCTTCCCGATCCGCAGTCAGCTCGGTGGTCAGCAGCTTCGTCTTGGTGGCGAACCAGACCACGCCGATTTTGCAGCCATCGGGCAGCTTATCGATCATGTTCCGTGCCACAGTCAGACGCTGATTGTCCGGATCATTATTGTCGCCCCAGATGCCCATAGAGCCGGAATCGTCCACCACCAGCACCACCTCCACAGTGGAGTAGGTGCCGGTGCTGTCCCACACGTCCTCCCATGTGAAGGAGCCATCGTAGGTGGTGCGGTCCAGCAGGATATATGTAGAAAAATGCTCCACAGTGGCAGTGGCCACGCCATCAGCCACACGGGTTTCCAGCTGCTCCAACGTCTGCTTCTGCTCGTTGAAGTAATAAATCACAGGCTCAGCGTCCTGCGCTAGCTGCTCCGGATCAAACCGGAAGGAAATATCCGCAGAATTGAAGTCACCTTCCACCTTAAAATCATAGGCTTGTCCCATATACCCGGGGATGCTTTCAGGGAACAGCGCTTGACTGTCTACCGGCTTGATGGTCAGGGTTTCCACCTGCGCACCGGTCAACTCCATGTCCACCGAGGCAATGCCGGCGGACTGGCTAACACTAAAGCTGGCTTCCGGCGTCAGCGGGTCGGTTTTCAGCTCCACCTCACGGCCATCGCTGACGCCGTCCCCATCCGTGTCCTCCAGAACAGGATTCGTTCCGCCCTGAAGCTCCTGACTGTCGGACAGGCCATCGGAATCGGTATCCGTCTTGGACAAATCCGTTCCAATGCTCAGCTCCCGCAGATTGGGCAGACCGTCGCCATCGGCATCCTCGTCCCCATCGGCTGTGCCGTTGGTGTCGGAATCCGTCAGCAGCGGGTCGGTATTGGTTTTCATCAGCTCCATGTAGTCGGAAAGGCCGTCACCATCGGTATCAGGATTCTCCGGATCAGCACCCAGCAGCTGCTCCAAATAGTCCACGATGCCATCCCCATCCGTATCGATGTAGGCATCATTAGGCAAATAGGATACCTCCGCCTCCAGCGTCACCGGCATACCGTCCACTTGGACGGTTTCGGCAACCCGAACACTACGCTTTTCCATGGTTTGAGCCTGAGTATAAGGAGCAAAGCCGCTTAGACCCAGCGCTCCGCACAGCACAACACACAGCAGCCGCTTCGCCATGGGCTTGCCGCCCACAATCAGCAGCGCAACCGCTGCCGCCATCACGCCAAAAACAATCAGCAGCGTCCAATCTCCGGTTTCCGGATTGGACTCCGGAATATAGCACAGAGTGAAGCTGCGGCTCTGGCCCGGCTCTAACAGCTCGATGGACTCATCGTCCGCATCCAGCGCATAGCCCTCAGGTATAAAAAGCTCCAGCTCCAAATCCCGCACCGACTCCTCGCCACTGTTGGTAAGGGTCAGCGTTGCGGTAATGGAATCATTTTGCTCGTATGTAATCTGATTTGTGGTCAGACTGACAGTTAGTCCTTCTTTTGTCACTTCCGCACCCAAGACCGGCACCGCCAGCATGGCAATCAGCGCAAGCATCAGCAGAACAATCAACGTCTTTTTCATAGCTTCCTCCTTCGATTATTGTGTGGGAAATACAGTTTTACAAAATACATTTTATGAAATGAATGGTAGATCGTCAAGTTTTTTCTACCGCGATTGATAAAAACAGGGCACACCGGATGGTGTGCCCCGTGAGATATTAGCAGTCGGCTACGTTACCACTGGCAACAGCAGCGAAGTCCGCTTCAATTTCCGCGGAGGGCTTCTTGCTCAGCAGAGAAACCACAACGATGCAGATGCTGGAGAAGATGAACGCAGGCAGCAGCTCATAAATAGCGAACACGCCGCCCAGCTGGCTGATGACCAGCTTCCACAAAAATACCATTCCACCACCGCTGATCATACCGGCAATGGCACCGGCACGGGTGGTGCGCTTCCAGAACAGGGAGAAAATCATCAGCGGGCCGAAGGTAGCACCAAAGCCAGCCCATGCGAAGGACACAATCTCAAAAATGACACTGTTTTCGTCCAACGCAATCAGCACACCAATCACAGTCAGCGCCACCAGCGTAATACGGGTAATCCACATAACTTGCTTATCGGTAGCATTCTTCTTGCAAACACCTTGGAAGATGTTCTTCGCAAAGGCAGAAGCAGCAATCAGCAGATAGGAATCAGAAGAGCTGATGGTCGCCGCCAGAATACCAGCCATGACGAAGCCGGCCACAATGGCAGGCAGCGAGCTGGTTGTCAGCGTGATGAAGATATTCTCCGCAGATGCCTTGGTCAGGTGCGCAGTGGGGTACAACTGACGGCCCACAATGCCGATGATGACCGCAACGCCCAGAGAAACAACAACCCACACCATGGCGATGCGGCGAGAGCGCTTCAGCTCGCTCTCCTTACGGATGGCCATAAAGCGCAGCAGAACCTGAGGCATACCGAAGTACCCCAGACCCCATGCAAGGCAGGAGCAAATGCTCAGGAAGCTATAATCGGATGCCTCACCGAACAGGGGCGCACCGGCCGCAACCAGCTGCTGATCACCTTCGACCACCGGAGTCGCAAGGCCAAAGAAATCCAAGAAGCCGGGAATCTTGCCTGCATTGTCCACCACCTCGCCAACGCCGCCGGCATTGACGGTGCTGATAATTACGATAACTGCCAGCGCTACAATCATTACGATTGCCTGCATGAAGTCAGAGGCGCTCTCCGCAAGGAAGCCGCCCAGCACCGTATACAGCAGCACAAACACGGCACCTACAATCAGCATGGTAACATATTCTGCGCCGAACAGCGTAGAGAACAGCTTGCCGCAGGTGACGAAGCAGCTGGCGGCGTAAACCGTGAAGAAAATCAGGATGAATGCCGCAGACAGCATCATGATGACCTTGCTCTTTTCACGGAAACGGTTGGAGAAGAACTCCGGCAGGGTGATGGAATTGTTGGCACGAATACTGTAACGTCTGAGCCGCTTGGATACCAGCAGCCAGTTCAGGTATGTACCCAGTGCCAGACCGATGGCCGTCCACGCCGCATCGGCCAGACCGCACCAGTAGGCCACACCGGGCAGACCCATCAGCAGCCAACCGCTCATATCCGAGGCCTCGGCGCTCATGGCCGTAACCCAAGGGCCCAAGGAACGTCCGCCTAGGAAATACGCCTCAGAATTCTTGTTGGCACGTCTTGCGTACACAAGGCCGATGCCAATGACTGCAGCCATATAGACGACCATTGCAATCAGAATCTGTATGGTTTCTTTGCTCATGATATATCCTCCTTCTAACGCGGCACGCAACACTGTCTGATGCCACGCATTTTTGCATTATACCATAAATTACGCAAAAATCAATCATTTTTACATAATTGGCGCACAAAAGTACTTTTCAGGGATACACGCAGCGAATATTCACACAAAACGTAGCGCCTCCAAAAAAGAGCTGGTGCAGAAAGTCTATTTTTCTGATTGTACGGTAGGTGACGAAAACCCTGCGAGGCACGCATTATTACAAGCGTGACAGTCTAAAGCGGCGTGTGGTTTTACCCACACGCCGCTTTTATCCAGCTTATTTTTCCTGCTTTTCCTCAGTGGAATAGTAGTTATAGTAGTATTTCCCGTAGTAGCCACGGCGCTCGGTCAGGTCTACCTGATTCAGCACTGCTCCCAGCACCTTACCGCCAGATTTCTCAATCTGAGCCTTGATGCGCCGCTCCAGCTTATAGCTATTGCGGGTGGCATCCACCACCATCACAATGCCATCCAGCACCGGTGCGATAACCGCGCAGTCGATAACCTGTCCCAGAGGGGCGGTATCCACGATAACATAATCGAAGGTATCTCTCAGAGCGGTGATCAGCTTGGAAAAATTCTCACTGCCCAGAAGCTCCGCGGAGTTAGGCACACGGGCACCGGCGAACATAATGTAAAAGCCCGGCAAATCCGTTTCCCGAATCAACTCACTGGCGTTCGCCTGACCGCACAGGTAATGGCTCAGGCCCTCCAGCTTGGTTTTCAGCCGCAGACGGGCAGGCAGAACGCTCCGCCGCAAATCCGCATCCACCAGCAGCACCCGCTTGCCGGACTGGGCAAAGGCCATTGCCGTCTGGAAGGAAATCGTGGACTTACCCTCGGCGGCACCATAACTGGTCATACCCACGGCCTTCACATTGGGGCCGCTGAATATCAAATTGGTACGCAAAGCCTTGATAGCTTCGCTGGTTCTAAAATCCTTCGGGATGAACCGACTCACTGCTATTTTTTCCATCTTATCCACCCCTTATTTTCTGCTCCGGCGAAATCTGCCCCGGTTGTCCATTCCCTTCTGGCTCAGATTCAGCTCAGAGGACACGGGAATCTCTGCCAAAGTACTTAGGCCAAGATAATGCTCCATATCGTACTCGTTACGGATGGAATCATCCATCAGGAATACAATAATCATAATGCTGACCGCCGCCACGAAGCCGAGGATAGCTGCCACTGTGGCGTTGCGGGAGGGACTGGGCGAAGAAGGTGCGCCGGGCACCTCCGCCGGATCCACCACCTGAATCACGTCTACACCAACGAACTTGGCAATCTCAGTCTTACCCACAGCGCACACCTCATTGAGAATCCGTGCCGCATTTTGCGGGTTGGTATCCACGATGCTGATGTTCAGAATATGGGTATTCTCTTCCGGCTCAATAATCAGCCGGCTGGACAGACCCGCCGCACTGCCGGGCAGCTCCAGATTGTCCAGCACCTGACCGGTAATATCACGGCTCTTCAGCAGCACAACACAGTCGTTACGAAGCTGACTGGCCAGCAACTGCTCGGTATAGTTATCCTGGACGGTATTGCCGTCAATGCGTTCTACATCGTATCGGATGTAGAGCTGCGCTCTAGCGGTATACTCCGGAGTCGTCATCAGCTTACTGGAAAAGTAACCGCCAGCAGCAAACAACACCACCGTCAGCGCCACAATCCAGATGCGTTTTTTCATGTACAGAAGCAACTCTATCAAATCAAATTCGATATCATTCTTTTTTTCCATAAGCTCTCCTTTTCAGCCATCCGGCCAAAGATCCGACAGTTGAGATTCTATCACAGTTTGCCAACAGTTGCAATAGTTTTTAGCTTATCCGCACAAATAAAACCAGATGATTCCATTAGCTTCAGCCAAACAGCGGAACGGAGTACACACCATCGGCAATCAGCTTGCGGAAGCTCTCCACCACAGCGGGCTTATCCTCCCGATAGGTGACACCGAACCACTTGTCACGGGTTTCCAGCACCTGCACAGTCACCTTACCCTCTCGCAGCAGCTGGCCGATATAAATGGGCAGCAGGTACTCTGCCTTCAGGGGGTTCTCCTTGGCGGCAGTGCGGAAGAATTCTTCAAAGCCCTGCTCCAAAATCTCCATGAACGCAGGACGCAGGCCCCACATATTCATGGAAACATAGGATTCCGCATCAATAGCCACGCCCTCTACCGCAGCGCCGTCGGCGGTCTTGACGATATTGGAGGTTTCTACCACATCGGTCAGGTAGCCATTTCCATCCACCTTACAAACGCCACGGGTCACACCGCCGTTCTCAGAGAGGGTATTCTTCAAAATGAAGCCGGCCATGCAATAGGCATTGTCCGCACCGGGATTCTGCAGGAAGCCGTGGAGCTTGGCAAAAGCCTCCTTGCCATAGTAATCGTCCGCATTGATGACAGCGAAGGGTTCCTTGACAATATCCTTCACGGTCAGCACTGCCTGACCGGTGCCCCAAGGCTTGGTGCGACCTTCAGGAACGGTGTTGCCGGCGGGAATGGCATCCAGACTCTGGAAGGCATAGGCCACCTCTACCCCACGCTGAGCGCAAACCGCTTCGATGCGATCACCGATGACCTCACGGAAGTCTGCCTCGATATCCTTGCGGATGATGAACACGATTTTATTGAATCCGGCTTCGATGGCATCGTGGATGGAATAGTCCATGATGATTTCCCCGTTGGGGCCTACCGGCTCCAGCTGCTTGATGCCGCCGCCAAAGCGGGAACCAATGCCCGCCGCCATGATGACCAATGCTGTTTTCATGATGTCCTCCTTATTTCAGTTCCTTCTCGCACATATCCAGTGCGGAAGCAATGACTGCGTCCATATCGTAATACTTGTACTCACCCAGACGGCCGCCGAAGATGATTTTTTCTTCCTTGTCCGCCAGAGCCTTATACTGCTGGTACAGAGCGCCGTTCTTCTCGTCGTTGACGGGATAATAGGGCTCGTCACCGGGCTTCCACTCGGAGGAATACTCCCGGCTGATGACGGTCTTGGGCTGAGTGCCAAACTCGAACCACTTATGCTCGATGATGCGAGTCCAAGGGGTTTCCCGATCTGTATAGTTCACAGCGGCGTTGCCCTGGAAGTTAGGCTTATCCAGCACCTCGGTTTCAAAGCGGACGGAGCGATACTCCAGTGTGCCCAGCTTGTAGTCGAAGTAAGCATCGATGGGGCCGGTATAGACCACCTTTTCCGCCAGCGCATCCAGCTCCGCCTTGTTTTCCAGATAGTCCACATTCAAACGAACTTCGATGCCATCCAGAAGGTTCGCCACCATTTTGGTGTAGCCGCCCATGGGGATACCCTGATAGAGGGCGTTAAAATAGTTGTTGTCGAAGGTCAGGCGCACCGGCAGACGCTTGATGATGAAGGCGGGCAGATCCTTGCAATCCCGTCCCCACTGCTTCTCGGTGTAGCCCTTGACCAGCTTTTCGAAGATGTCACGGCCCACCAGACTGATGGCCTGCTCTTCCAGATTCTTCGGGTCGGTGATGCCGGCCTCCTTGCGTTGCTCCTCAATCTTGGCGGCGGCCTCCTCGGGGGTCACCACGCCCCACATCTTATTGAAGGTGTACATATTGAAGGGCAGGCTGTACAGCTCTCCCTTGTAGTTAGCCACGGGAGAATTCGTGAACCGGTTAAACTCGGCGTACTGGGTGATGTAGTCCCAGACCTTCTTGTTGTTGGTGTGGAAGATGTGAGCGCCGTAGACGTGGACGTTGATGCCCTCCACTTCCTCCGTGTACACATTACCGGCAATATTGGGACGCTTGTCGATGACCAGCACGGACTTGCCGGCCTTTTTCGCCTCGCAGGCGAACACCGCACCGTACAATCCGGCACCGACTACCAGATAATCGTATTTCATAGCGTGACTCTCCTTTTTACAATGAGATTTTTGATAACGATTGCCATCAGGAAAACGACCAGATCCAATGCTATGCGCATCAACGCCTGAATCAGCGTATGAGGACCTGTTTGCAAGTACAAATCCTCCCATAGGAAATCCAGCGTATGCACACAGAGCATTACCATGGAGTGTTCTCCAATATACATCAGCGGGCCTTTCAGCCAACCGAGAAATTTCGAAATAAAAACGCTAACATAGGCCACGACCACTGTACCAGCCACCGCCGTCATCAGGCACAGGGGGTACAGGGGATACCGGCGGGAGGACATTTCCATATACTTTAGACCCAGAGGCTCCAGCAAGGAAAATGTCCCCACCCAGAGGGCGCAGGCAACCAGGAAACGAATGGCTGACCGCTTTTGAAAATCAAAGCTTCTAAGTCCCCAGCCAATCAACAAAAACAGCAGACTGGCAAGGGCCACATCGAAGGAAAGGGGCAGCCAGCAATATTGTCCAATGACCACGCCAGAAATGCTCAGCACGATACAAATCGGCACAAAGCCTTTCCGTGTTTTCAGGTGGAGCAAATCTAAAAGGGTCCTGCCCACCGCTAAAACGATTAGAAACCACGGGATGCCCATCCGGTCGATGGGGATGGAATGGATGGGAAAACGGGCACCGCTGACAGCGCCGCTGGAGAACAGCAAAGTCAGCAGTCGACTGAGCCAAAATTTGCCGGTGGGGCGAAAACCCATACGCAGTATCTGATTTAGCACGTGCAGCCCAACATCCAATGAATAAAGCACCACCGCCGGAAGAATCAGCTTAAAAAGCGCTTGCTTGCAGCGCTTGCCCAGCTGCCTTCCCTCCGCAGAAAGGCGGTAGGTCATGCCGCTGAGGATGAAAAACAGCGGCATATGGAAGGAGAACACAATGCCTCGAAGCTGGCCGTAGACCCCGTGCCCCAGCACCACCAGCAAAATGCCGATGCCTCTGGCGCAGTCGATCCATTCGGTTCGCTGGTTCTGAGCGGTAAGGGGCATAGCCTTCTCCTTTCCAATGTTACCGACGGCCGGCAGCGGTGGGCTTGCGCCCGCCCACCAGAACAGTCAGCAGACCGGGCAGAAATCGGCGCAGCAAATAGAATACGCTAAGCAGCACTCCCAGCGCCACCGCCGGAAGCAGGAAATAGGTCCCGAAATAAACATAGAAAGAGTCACCTATCAATGCTTTCAGAACGACATAGACAAATAGATGGGTCAGGTAAATAAAGAATCCCGCAGGAGCAATGATTTTTACAGGTTTTTCGAACCGCAGAAGCTTACTGGAAAACCGCAGGTAGAATACCACCGCCAGCAGAATAAAGCCATTATGGACATAGATATTCTTCCGTTTCAACAGGATATCCGCCAGCAACAGCGCTCCAAACACCGCCGTCATCAGACACGGCTTCAGCTTTCGGTCCAAATCCTCCAGATGGAGGCCGTACTTGACAAGGTAATACCCGGCAATAAAGGCTACCAGAGAATAGCCACCCAGCACCGGAATCGGCACGCCAACGAACCACATTACAATGGTCAGAATCAGCATAGGGATTGGCAGCCAGTCCACCAGCTTTTTGATGGGCACTGCCAGCAGGTTCAAGATGATCAAATCCCGCACATACCACAACACCGTCAGCGCCGGCTTGCCGCCGAAGCCCAGGTAGGCATTGACCCAGCCCAAGGGAGAGCGGGTATCAAAATTCACGATATCCAGCGCCCCAACACCCAGCTTGCGGCTGAGAAACCGGCCGCACAGCACCACGACGATCCACAGGCTGTTGAAAATCAGGTAGGGAATCACAAGGCTACGGAACTTCTTTTTCACGTTCTGCCACCAGCGGAAGGGCTTGGAAAACAGCATCACAGAGGATATCAGCATGAACACCGGCACAGCGCAGTCGCAGATGATACGACTCACGGTAAAGGTAATCTGGTACAGCCACCACTTGGTGCCGGACACTTGACCGGCGTATTGCTGGCTGAACCCGTGGATAAACAGCACGAAAATGCACATCAGTGCTTTCAATGCATCATAGCGTTTGGATTCCTCTGTGCCAATTTTGTAAATCATTTTACTTTTTCCTTTTCAGAAATTTCCCAAGCATCTGGCCCAGCATTTCAGTTGTAAGCTGCTCCCGCAGGATCAACAGCACGGCACCATAGGCCGCAAAGAACAGGCAGGCAGAAAACAGCAAAGACAGGAAGCTGCCCAGCGACAGGCTCATGACCCAGAAGGATGCACCGGTACCGGCCACAAGGCCCAGCAGCATTTTCCAATACTGGAGCTTGGCAAGGGCGGGCTTGATGTCCTTCCACAGCACCACAATTTGGAACAAGGTCACCACCAGCTCCGCAATGGAGGTAGCGGCGGCGGCACCGGCAGCGCCGTAAGGAGGAATCAGAATGGCGTTCAGAATCACATCCGTCACCGCACCGGTGATGATAGAATACAGCACCATTTTTTCCCGATTCATGGGCACCAGAATCTGAATGCCTGTAACGGTAGACAGGCCAATGAACAGCACCGTGGGCATAATCAGCTGCATGGGCAGCACCGCACCGGCGTAGTCCGCACCGGACAGGAAGAAGATTCCGTCTTGTGCGTATAGGATGAAGTACAGCGACAGGGGTGCAGCCGCCAGCAAAGTAAAGCCCAAAGATTTACGGCTGATGGATTCGAACTGATCCATCTGCTTATTTTTAATATAGTAAGAAGCACGGGGCAGCAGCACCATGCCCAGAGAGGTGACTACACTGACCATGATCTGCTTGATTCGCACTGCGGCGTTATAGTAGCCGACCATGGTATCGTCCTTCATAAAGCCCAGCATCACAGTATCCAGATGGGTATAGATCTGGGCCGCGCAGCTCATGGCGAAGAAGATTGCCACCGCCTTCAGGTGGGGCTTGAATTCGTAGCCGCCCATGGGGCGCATATAGATATACTTCCGGGCATGGACGAAGTTCATGATGCAGGAGGCAGAGGAGGCCATGATGGTGATGCCGCCGTAGATAATGTAGTCCTCCTTGGCTCGAACCAGCGCAAACATGGCCAACACCGATATCAGCTTGAAGATGACGGAGCGGACGGTGATATAGGTATACTGCTCCAGCGCTTTATACAGCCACTCCATGCCGATGCTGGTGAAGAAGATGGTGGCACTGCACACAAGATACAGCACTCGCTCGTCCTGCAAACGGGGCACGAAAATCAACGCGCCCGCCAGTGCGCCATAGGACACTAGCATCATGACCATATTGATGATTAACAGCTCGTGGGTGGTCTTGCTGAGCAGGTGCTTGTCATCCCGCACCTTGGCGCAGGCACGGACACCGTAGGTGGGGATGCCCAGCTGCGCAATCATCAGGAAATAGGAAATCAGCGACGTGGCAAAGGCCACCTTGCCGTTCCCGTCCGCCATCAGCACACGGGATACATATGGGAAGGTAATCAACGGGAAGATGAACGACGACATATTCAGCAGCGCGTTCATAATCACATTGACTTTCAGAGATTTTTTCTCAGACATGATAACAGGACCTCAATTACCGGTAAGTCCGGCAGGTTTTATTTCTTTAGCTTCCGCTTCAGGTTATAGAAGAACAGGATGCCGCCGGCGCTACCACGAGCCGCCAGCTGGGCCAGAACCCGATGGCGGCGAATCAGCTTATCCAGCTCCACGCCTTGGGCGGCGGAGCGATAGGGTTCGGTGCGAATCAGCTTTTTCAGCTCCGCCTTCCGCTCCTTCTTGGAGGCGGGGTTGGCCGGAGAGGCGAAGTACACCTGCACCGCATGATCCAGACGGCGAATCACCGCGCCATGGTGAGCGAGCTTCCACTCCCCTGCCGGATCGTGGGCCTGTATCAGCTCATCCCAGCAGCGGAAAATCATCTCATTGATTTCCAGCACGTTCTTCTTGAACACACGGGTCATAGAGGTGGCCACCTGACGATAATAATACACCGGCTTGCCGATATAGGCAACGGTTTTGGCCACCGCCATCACGTTACCGCTGTAAATCACATCGTCATAAATGCCCTTTACCCGCAAATCGAACCGGACATTCTTTTCCTTCAGCAGGCTCCGCTTAACGATTTTATTCCAGCAGGTGCCGTACAGGCCGTCCGCCGCATCCTGCATGGGTGCCAGAGGACGATAGGTATAATAGAAATTCGTCCGAATCAGCTCCCGAATGAAGGCGGGGTCATCGTAATAAAAGGTCTTTTCAAAGAGCCGCAGGTACTCGTTGCGGTCATCCCATGCACGCCAGATATCGCCAAAGACCATATCCGCACCGGTCTTTTCCGCCTCCTCCCACAGCAGCTGGCAGGCATCCAGCGGAAGCCAATCGTCGCCGTCGCAGAAGAAAATATACTCACCGGTGGCGGCTTCGATGCCGTCGTTTCGGGCGGCGGAAACGCCCCCGTTTTTTTTGTGGATGGGCTTGACACGGCTATCCTTTGCCCCGTACTGGTCCAGAATGGCACCACTGGTATCAGGGCTTCCGTCATCCACGGCGATAATCTCGATATCCTGCAGTGTCTGCCCCACCAAAGAATCCAGACACTGCTCCAGATACTTATCCACATTATAGCAAGGCACGATGATACTAATCTTAGGCATTGGGTTACCTCCAATTTATATGTCCCATTTGTCCTTCGGGCCCAGCATGATGGCCAGCCCCAGCATGATGATAACGACACCGATATACCTGGCATAGAAAATCGTCGTGCAGAACAGAAACATCATACATATCCCAAAGCAGGACAGCTTGCGGCTGCCGGTAATGGTGGGAATCAGCATACCGATATGAGAAAGATAATACAGAAGCGCCATCCATACGCCGCCGGTGCCCAGCACCGCCGCAATGGAATTACTGAAACCAACAGTACCATTGGGAGAATAAACGTAACCGATGAAAACCTTCAGGTTACCAAAGCCAGCGCCAAACAGCGGATAGTCCATCCACAGCTTTACGCCGCCAATGTAGTCCGAAAGGCGCATATCAAAGGAATCCGTTTCCGCCTTCAAAGATATACTCTCCAGCAGCACTGTTGCCACTACCGGAATCGCCACCGCCGCACCCAGCAGCAGTAGGCTCTTTTTTGCACGGCTCAAGGTCTTGTAATGAATCCATGCACTGAGCCCAATGCACAGGATAAGAAACAATATTCCCGTCACCGACAAAGTGGTGAGAATCGTTACCGACAGCACCACTACACGCCACCGCTTGGGCTTCGCCGTTGCGAACAGCTCCAGCCCCAGCGCAATGCACAGCCACAGGTTGAACATAGGCGCCTCCGCAAAGATGCCGCTGTTGCGGAACAGCACCCCATCGGGCATAAAGGTAGTATCATACTGGAAGGCATAGTGGATGCCGTAGTAGCCACGGATTTTGCTGAATGCGCCCCAGTTGACTTCCATATAACCGTTGGGTGGGAACAGATTCAGCACCACGCCGAAAATCCAGAAGAACAGCGAAATAATCGCCAGAATACACAGCCAGTCCACAAACCGGTGCATCAGCTTTAACAAGCGTCCCTGTCGGTTCATCTCGGAAAACAGCATATACAATGCCGGTGCGCCCAGCACGAACAGCATAACATATACGCCCACATTCATAGACGTCTGCATCACACTCAGGTAGATGGTACAATACAGCAATAATGCCAATGTAATCATCACATTCTGGCGGGTGGGATGGAAGCCGTAAACAATGAAGTGGCCCACAGTAACGCAGTAGGTCAGTATCACAGAAAGCTCCAGCAGATGCAGCTCCACATCGGCGCTGGCGTAGTATACGCTGTTTCCGTTGAGAATCACCGCCAGCGCCCACAAATATTCCAAAACGGTCAGAAATCTTTTTCCAAAACCGCTCATATTCATTCTCATTTTTTCCAAATGAATCGAATGGTGTCCCACGTCATCACCTCGCTTTTTTCTGCATCCTATCCATCACGATGTTTTGAATCCCTTTCCGGCGTATATTCCGGATTCTTGTCACCGAATAATATCACATATCCAAACACAACCAGCAATACACCAAGGAATCGGGCGAAGAATATGGTGGTCACAAACAAATACAGGGTACAAATTCCAAAGCAGCTCAGTTTTTTACTCCCCGTCCAGCGGGGAACCACCATGCCAAAATGGGGAATGTAGTACAGCAGCGCCATCCACGCGCCACCGGTACCCAACACCGCAATAATGGAATTGCTGAAGCCTGCGGCACTGACGGTCATGGGCGTGTACACATAGTCCTTGAAGGCCACCAGATTGCCAAAGCCTGCGCCGAATATGGGATAGTCCATCCAAAGCTGGATGCCGTCGCTGTAATCGGAAATGCGCATTTCGTAGGAATCCGTATCCACCTTCAAGGTCATACTGTGGTAGACCACATAGGCCAGCACCGGCAAAACCACCAGCGCCATCAGCACCATCATGCAGGTCTGGAGCTTGTTCATGCTGCGGATGTGGGAAATGGCGAACAGCAGCACGCACAGCACCAGAAACAGGATACCCGTGACGGACAGGGTGGTTACAATCGTCACCGCCAGAAGCACGATTCGCAGCTTGGAGGCCCTAGGCTTCAAAAACAGCTCGATGGCCACCGCCAGATTCAGCCACAGGTTGAACATGGGTGCCTCGGAAAAAATGCCGCTGTTACGCAACAGATGCTGATCTGGGAAGAAGGTGGTGTCGTACTGGAAAGCGTAATGGATGCCATAATAGCCCTTCACCACGTTGAAATTGCCCCATGTGATATTCACATATCCATTGGGTTGAATCAATCCCAGAACCTCACCGGAAATCCAAAAGAACAGGGATACCACCGCTAAAATACACATCACATCCGCAAAGCGGCGCATCAGCGAAAATAGTCGCCCATGGCGGTACAGCTCTGAAAACAGCATAAACAGCATGGGGCCGCCGGCGACGAACAGCTCCAGAAATACCGAAGCCGACATGGTGTTTTCCATGACGCAGAAATACACTGCCGTGTAGGCCATGATAGTCACTGCGCCCAGCACACCCTTGCGGGAGGGCTGGCATTTGTAAAAGGCCAGATTCATGGCCAGCAGCAAAAATGTTACCACCAAAACCGCTTCCAGCAGGTACAGCTTTCGGCTGGAATTGGAGTGGAAAATGGAATTTCCGTTCAAAATCACTAAGAAGACCCACAAATATTCCACAGCCCCGATAATTATCCGTGGGCCGGAGGGAATCCGGACTCTGAGCTTTCCCTGCTCCAGATTACCTCGCATTGTGTGTCACCTCTTTTCTCACTTGCGCCGCAACAAAACGACGCTCCTTTTTCCCTTTTGGAAAGTCGTGTCTATGGTAATCATTTGATTATCGGCCGTCAGGCGGGGATGCAAATCGCAGCGCTTCTCCTCTACCAGACGGGGGTCGGCATAAAGCCGGCAAAGCGCATCCACATCTCCTTGCCCATCCCACAGCAGCAGCCGCTGGATAGAATCGTTTTGGGGGTAGGTATCCGTCAGGAACCGGTTGCCATCGCTGAGATAGGTAGGATGTCCATCCTGCACCAAATGGGGGTGGTCAATCCGTTCCTTGGTGCCGGCCGCCAAATCATATTGGTAATAATAGGACGCACTGCCGCCAAAGCCTACGCTGGTGATTAGTAAAGTGTTGCTACCGTTCCAGCAGTAGTGGGAGGGGATGAATCCGTCCTTAATGCAGCGTAAATTCGCCCCGTCCATATCGGCGACGTACAGCCGGCCGCTCCATCTTGCTCCCAGCGCCGGCGTCCACAGGTGGAAGAACAGAAACCGGCTACCATCGGGAGATATGGAAATGTGGTTTACATAATTCTGTTGGTTTTTCGCCTCCGGGGCGTTTTTCACCAGAGAATCATAGGAAATAATCAACTTTTCTACGCCGGTTTCCAAATCCACAAGGAAAATACCATCTCCAGAGGGCACATTCTGACCAGCGGTGGTATCCGGGAGGGTGTCGTAGCCATAGCCGGGACGCAGGCGCTGGAGCCGTGCATAATTCAGACTCAAGCCCCATTTTCCGTCCAGCGTCACATCGTACAGCGCTCGGGGAATTGTCCGCAACAGCCCCTTTTCCAAGTCCACCATGTGGCACACATACCGCTCCCCTTCCACATCGTTGAACATCACCACATTTTCCAGCGTGGGATGCCACCGGAGGCGGGCACCTTGCTGCCAGCACCACGCTCGGCTTTCACCGATTTCATGGAAGCTGCCAGTAGTCATATCAATCCAGTACAGCTTTGCCGGATGCTTATTGGTTTTTGCCTTGCGGGGCACCGCCGTCACCAGCAGCTTATCCCCACGAATTTGCTGGAGGTCATAATAGCCGAAGAACAGATGCCGGTCCGGCAGCTCATACACCACCGGCTCCGCCCATTGGTCGCTTTGCAGCTCCAGCAGCCCCCGATTCGACCGGGTTTTGCAATATTTTACCCAGCCCTTCAGGGCCTTTATCCGCTGCTGATTCTTATGCCCCAGCAGCCTTTTGATTTTGGTTTTGATACTCATATTTATCCTTTTAAGCGGAACAGTGTATAGACCGCCCAGACGCTCCACGCAGAGCCCTTACGAGCCGCCTTCCACAGCAAATAATCGTATTTATAGCGCAGCTTGTCGCTGTCCAGCTCCTGCAGCGCCGTCCGGTAAGGCTCGCTGGCCATCAGCGCCTTCAGCTCAGCACGCTGGGCACGGAAGGACTTTTCGTTCTTTTTATTGAAGAAGTACAGCCCCAGCGACGCTTTCAGCCGCCGCAGCACATTTGCATAATAGGGCTTCAAGAAACGGCCGTCACTGCCATAGCGGGCCATAAAATCCTGCCACGATTCAAAAATCGCAGTGTTGATTTCCAGCAGGTTGGACTTGTAAGTGTGGGTGATGGAGCTTTCCAGCTGGCGGTAGCCATACACCGGCACATGGACATAGGCCACCCGCTTCGCCGCTGCGAAAATATAAGCGGTGTAAATCAAATCGTCAAAAATACCCTTGACCCGCAAGTCAAATCGGATGTCATTCTCTGTCAGCAAGCTCCGGCGCACCAGCTTGTTCCACGGGCCACCGTAGCCGAAGGCCACCCCCTTTTCCGGAGGGTTGTAGCAGTAATATTTATAGAAGTCCGCCTCGATGAGCCGGTCGATAAGCTGCCGGTCGTCGGTGACGAATTCATCCTTATAGAACACCGCCGGCTCCTGCTTATTCTCGAACACCAGCGTCACGTCGCCGAACACCACATCCGCATCGGCTTCCTCGCCCTTGCGCAGCAGCTTATCCAGTGCCTCCGGCTCTAAATAATCATCAGAGTCGCAGAAGATGATCCACTGGCCGGTGGCCGCGTCCAGTCCGTCGTTTCGAGCGGCGCCCACGCCGCCGTTGGGCTTGTGGATCACACGGATGCGGCTGTCCTTGGCAGCGTATTCTTCGCAAATAGCACCGCTGCGGTCGGGACTGCCGTCATCCACAAGGATGATTTCCAAATCACGGAGTGTCTGCCCCAGCAGGCTGTCGATCATCTGCGGCAGATACTGCTCCACCTTATAGCAGGGCACCACAACGCTTACCTTCGGCATGTCAACACTTCCTTTCTCAGCCTTTCAGCTTTTTCGCCAAAACGGACAGCTTGAATACATAGTAGACTCGACGGGGAGAGCCGGCTTTTGCCGCCTTCCACAGCATCTTATCGTAACGGTTTTGCAGCTTGTCCGGCTCCACCTGCGCAATGGCGCTGCGGTAGGGCTCCGTGGACAGCAGAGCTTTCAGCTCCTGATACTGCGCCGCCTTGGGCTTGGGATTTTTACCGCTGAAGAAATACATTCCCAGCGTGGCTTTCAACCGCCGGATTACAAACACATGGTAGGGCTTGCGGAATTGACCGTCTGCCCCGTAGCGGCTCATGAATTTCTCCCAAGCAGCGAAAATGGCGGTGTTGATTTCCAGCAGATTGGCCTTGTAGGTGTGAGTAATGGAATTGCCCAGCAAGCGATAATTATATATAATCACCGGCTCGTAAGCCACGGATTTGGCCATGGAAAACAGGTAGATGGAGTACAGCAAATCGTCGCAGATGCCCTTGACGCTCAAATCGAACTGGAACTTTTCCCGCTCCAGCAGCTCCCGCCGGACGATTTTATTCCATGGACCGCCGTAGGTACTGTCCGCAGGGCCGCCCTCGGGGGGCAGGTAGCAATACTGGCGACCAAATACCGTCATCACCAACTGATCCAGCACCTTCCGGTTTTCGCTGGCAAAGGCACGCTCATGGAAGTGCATCCGGCGCATTTTCGTGCCGCTCCACAGCGCCACATCGCCGTAAACCACCTCAGCGCCGGACTTTTCGCCAGCTTCCACCAGCTTTTGCAATGCATCCAGCTCCAGATAGTCGTCGGAATCACAGAAGTAGACCCACTGGCCTTCCGCAGCGGCCAGACCGTCATTTCGGGCAGCGCCCACGCCGCCGTTTTTCTTGTGGATTACCTTGATGCGGGAATCCTTCGCCGCATACTCGTCGCAAATAGCGCCACTACGGTCCGGACTGCCATCATCCACAAGAATAATTTGAATATCCTGCAGGGTCTGGTTTTGCAGACTTTCAATCAGCTGCCCCAGATATCCCTCCACTTTATACACCGGCACCACTGCCGACAGCTTGGGCATAGGAATCCCTCCTCAACTCTTTCTCATCTTCAGCCGCGCATTGCGGGTCACCGCATTCAGCCGCACCAGCGCAAACATCCCACGGTACATCTTGTGACGCAGCAAAAAGCTAATCAGCCGGATTCGGAATGCCTGTCCCGTTACATCGCAATTTTCGATGCAGCGCTTGTACAAGGGTCGCTCCATATCCGCAGCAGCCTCCTTCAGTCGCTGCTTTCTTTTCTTCTTGTTGTTGGGATTGGCGTAATTTAACTCAAAGCAGCGGGACAGCACCTTCAAAAAACGCAGGTACAGCCGCTGATGGTAGCTTTCCTCGTCACGGGTCTGGCGAATGAAATCGTCCATGCATTCATAGAGGAAGTACATGGTATTGGAAATGTCCGGGGTGTATTTCTGGGTAGCGGCAGTTTCGTTGTATACATAGTGATACAGCCGGTGGCACCGGTAGTACACCTTGTTGGCCTTATGGAACGCCCAAAGGTTGAACACATTGTCCTGCATCCGTTTCAGACCGGGCTTGTTGTAGATTTGATTATCCAGCAGGAAGGCTCTGCGATAGGCTCTGGCATTGACCGTGCCGATGTCTACCAGCGTCATGGGGGTAGGCTTTTTCACTCTGGGGGGCAGGATGCCGTCAATCAGCCGCTCCTTCCCTGCTCCTTCGAAGCTGAGGGTGCCCTCGATTTCTTCCCCAAAGAAGCCGTTTTTCTTGATGGTGTCACCGATATCGTAATATTCATCCCAAATCAGGATGTCGCCATCGCCGCAGTCTGTAATAAACTGCTTTGCCACCGCCACCGTGTCCAGCTCCAGCCAGTCATCGCCGTCCATGAAGCAAACCCATTCGCCACGGGCGTTGTCCACGCCCACGTTTCGTGCCACGCTGACACCGGCATTTTTCTGATGGATCACACGGATATAGGAGTGTTTTTCCGCAAATTCGTCGCAGATCCTGCCGCATTCGTCCGGCGACCCATCATCCACCGCAATGACCTCAAAATCATCACAGGTCTGCTTTCCCAAGCTCTCCAGTCCCCGACGCAAAAGCGGATAGGGCACCTTATAGACGGGCACCACGAAGGTTATCAACGGTTTTCCGCTCATAATCGTTTCCTTTCCAGTCACTTCACCGCGCCGACTTTTTCCTTTGCAGGCTCGGCTTTGCGCAAAAACTTCTTGTAAAACAGCTTCCGAAGTCCGTTGGGCAGCAGGCACACGATGGCGTTGCCCACGCCGGAAATCAGAAAGTCCTTCTTGGAATAGAAGCCGCAATCGTAGAATTCCTTTTTCAGCTTCAGGGACGTTTTGGCGTAATTCCAGCCACCCCGACGCTTATAAAAGTCTGCGGACACTCGCATATAGACCAGCTTTTCCTGAATGTTGTAAATCTTTGCGCCGGAAAGGAGCATATGTACCATCAGGTTATAATCCTGCGCACGTCGGTAATCCCGATAGTTCCCCGCCTTCAACACCGAACTTTTCCGGTACATCAGCGCAGGATGCCGCACAGGACAGCGACGTTTTGCAAACTTTTCCGCTTCCTCCGGCGTTTCCGGCAGCACCACATGAGCCACCACGTTGTCGACGGAGTCGATGAACTCCTCCACGTTGCTGCCCACCACGTCGATTTCCGGCCGTGCCGCCAGCAGCTTCAACTGCTTTTCGCACCGCTCCGGCACACAATAATCGTCTGCGTCCATCCGAGCAATCAGCTCATTGCGGCACAGCTCTACGCCCTCAGCCAGCGTTCTGCCCAGACCGAGATTCACTTCTCTGCGTTTTATCCGAAACAGCGCCGGATAGCGTCGGGTGTAATCATCCAGAATTTCATCCAGCCGTTCCGTCAAGACACCATCGCAGACGATTACGATCTCGTCCGCAAGCACCGTCTGGGCCAACATACTCTCCAGACTATCAATGAACTGCTCTGGATTATCCTTGATGTACAAAGACATCAAAACACTGTACTTTTCCATGCGTATAAACCTCTTTCCGCCCCCCAAAACGGGCGGATTACTAATCTCTTCTAAAAATATCTCGGGTATAGACCTTATAGCGCACATCGTCCAGACTCACATCGTAGCGATTGGCGATGATGGCATCGGACAGCGCCTTAAACTTGTCCAAATCATTGACCACACGGCTGCCGAAAAAGGTTTCTCCGTCGGTCAGGGCAGGCTCATAGACGATTACCGTGGCACCTTTGGCCTTAATCCGCTTCATAACGCCCTGAATGGAGCTTTGGCGGAAATTATCGGAATTGGATTTCATGGTCAGCCGATACACGCCCACCACCACGTCCTTTTCCAGCTCCGCGCTGTAATCGTCGTTGGAGGCATAGCCGCCGCTCAGCTCCAGCACCCGATCCGCAATGAAGTCCTTACGGGTGCGGTTGCTGTCCACGATGGCCTGAATCAGATTCTCCGGCACATCCTGATAGTTGGCCAGAAGCTGCTTCGTATCCTTCGGCAGACAGTAGCCGCCGTAGCCGAAGCTAGGGTTATTATAATGGGTACCGATGCGGGGATCCAGACAGATGCCGTCGATGATCTGCTTGGTATCCAGTCCCTTCATCTCCGCATAGGTATCCAGTTCATTGAAGAAGGACACCCGCAACGCAAGGTAGGTATTGGCAAACAGCTTCACCGCCTCCGCCTCGGTATAGCCCATAATCAGGGTATCCACACTTTCCTTAATAGCGCCCTGCTGCAGCAGCGTGGCAAATTCTTCTGCCGCCGCCACCATACACAGGTCATTCAAATCCGTTCCAACAATGATGCGGCTGGGATACAGATTGTCATACAGCGCCTTGGATTCCCGCAGGAATTCCGGGCTGAACAGGATGTTTTTGCAGCCGGTTTTTTCACGGATACCGGCAGTAAAGCCCACGGGAATGGTAGACTTAATCACCATGATGGCATCGGGATTGCACTCCCTGACCAGCTCGATGACACTCTCCACCGCAGAGGTATCGAAATAATTTTGCTTAGAATCGTAGTTGGTGGGTGCGGCGATGACCACATAATCCGCCTGAGAATATGCCATGCGGGCATCCAGCGTGGCGGTCAAATCCAGCTCCCGCTGGGCCAGATACACCTCTATGTAATCATCCTTGATGGGGGATTTTTTCTGATTGATCAGCTCCACCTTTTCAGGAACGATATCCACTGCATAGACCTTATGATTCTGAGCCAGCAGCGTAGCCACGGACAATCCAACATATCCGGTACCCGCCACGGCAATGGTATACTTTTTCAAAGCCCCTCACATCCTTACTGATAGAATTCCTTGTACCACTGGGCAAATCTGCGCAGACCCTCCCGCAACGGGGTAGCCGGACGGAAGCCGAAATCCCGCTCCAGCGCCGTCGTATCCGCATAGGTCACCGGCACGTCACCGGGCTGCATAGGCACCAGCACCTTATGGGCATCGAAGTCATAGCTCTCAGGCAGCACCTCCGCACGAATTAGCTCCTGCTGGAGGATATCCACAAAGTCCAGCAGGTTTTCCGGACTGCTGTTGCCGATGTTATAGATCCGATAAGGAGGCACCGGCAGGCCATCCTCGCCAGTCTGCTTCTCCGGCGCATTGGTCATGACCCGCTTCACGCCCTCCACGATGTCATCCACATAGGTGAAGTCCCGCTTGCAGTTGCCGTAGTTGAAAATCTGGATGGTTTCGCCTTTACGCAGCTTATTGGTAAAGCCAAAGTAGGCCATATCCGGCCGGCCGGCGGGGCCATAGACCGTGAAGAACCGCAGACCCGTAGTGGGAATGTCGTAGAGCTTGGAATAGGCGTGAGCCAGCAGCTCGTTGGATTTTTTTGTAGCAGCGTACAGGCTCACGGGGTTGTCCACCTTGTCGTCGGTGGAGTAAGGCACCTTCTTGTTGGAGCCGTACACGCTGGAGCTGGAGGCGTAGATCAGATGGGCAACCGGATGGTTACGGCAAGCCTCAAGAATATTGTAAAAGCCGATGATATTGGATTCGATGTAGGCATCGGGGTTGGTGATGGAATATCGGACACCGGCCTGCGCCGCCAGATTCACCACCACATCAAAGGAATGCTCCGCAAAAAGCCGCTCAATCAGCCCCTTGTCCGCAATACTGCCACGGATGAACCGCCAGCTACAGCCCTTCCGCTGCGCCGCCAAATCCCGAATCTTCCCCAGACGATATTCCTTGATGGATACATCGTAATAATCGTTCATATTGTCAAGGCCAACCACGCTCACGCCCTCCACAGTGCGCAGCAGCTCCCCCACCAGCTCCGCTCCGATAAATCCGGCAGCACCGGTGACAAGGATTGTCTTTTCATTCAAATCAATGTTGGGTGTCAGCATAATCAGTGACCTTTCTAAAATAGCGTCATTTGCTCGTCAGCACCGTTCGGGCATTGCGCCGGAACAGGGCATCGGCATAATCCTCGCCGTATTTCTTGCATACCAACCGGTAGCACTCATCCAGACGGGGCGGTCTGGTTTTCATGTCGTGGGCATCGGATGCGATAAAATGAACCTGATTCTTTTTCAGCAACCGGTGGCAGCAGCGTTTCGCACGGCAACCGGTCCTTCCCATAACACCGGCGGCATTCAACTGGATCAGCGCACCGAAGTCGATCACCTCGCCAGCCAGATGCCTATCATTCAGGAAGGCATCGCAACGCTCCGCATGGGCGATAATAGGAGTAAAGCCGCAATTGAGAATGTCCAGCACTCCGTTGACCACCTGCTTAGCGGTACAGTCGGAGTGAAATTCCAGCAGCACATAGCTGCCGCCGTTCAGACTCAGCGTCCGCCCGTCGGTCAGCTTCTCCGCCAGCTCGATTTCAATACCCACCTCGTTGCCCAGATACAGCTCCAGCTCCGGAAGCTCCTTCTTGGCCTGTGCGCACAGGGATTCGTAGGCCTGACGGAGCTGCTGGGGGGTGTTGCGGCGGTAGTGCCCCCGATAGTGGGGTGTCAGAATAACTGCGCCGGTACCGCTGTCCCAAGCCATTTTCAGAAGCTCCAGCGCCTGATTCGGATTTTGGGCACCGTCGTCCATCCCGGGCAGGATATGAGTGTGGATGTCCACAAAACGTTCCATTATTCCACTTCCTCAGTGTTCATTACGTAGCGGAACTCGCTGGTAGTATGGCCGCCCTTCTTGAAGATGCCACGAAACAATCGGGTGATCCAACCCACCGGCAGCAGCCAAGGATGTCTGCGCACCAGACGCTCGTTTTCCCGCATCCACTTAGCGCTGGGGAACAGCCGCTTCCACAGATACTTCACCTTCTGCCAGAAGGTCACCTTTCCGCCGCCGCTCCTTAGCTCGTGGTGGATGTAGCCTTCCTCGTTGCCGTGGGTGCCGGAGGCGGTGCAGAAACGTACCATTCCAATCTCCGCCTCAGTCAAGGTTTCCGGCGCATTGTCACGCAGCAGCTTGCGGGCAGCGAAGCGACAGGTACGCTCGTATTCATACATCCCCAGCTTCTGGCACTCGCCCTCCACGTAGGCCCAATCCAGATCCGGTTTCTGGGAGTCGAAAACATACACGTCCACCAGAGAACGCAGGCCCACGCCGTGATCCGTATAGTGCTTGTAAGCGTGGGCAATCATGTAGATGTAAAAGTCCTCGTCGGAGAAGTGGAAGCCCATCGTGCCGTCATTGTTGGGAAGCATCCGCTCTTCCTTGACGTTGCGGTAGTAATTCACCAGACGCAGATCGCAGTGGAGCTCAAACAGGGTGTGGTGCAGCTCAAAATTATAACAGGGATCTCTGTGGTAGATGTCGTGGTGGGTGTCGCTGTGACCCTTGGGGTCGTAGCCTCGCGCCAGCATGAATTCCCGCATATCCTCCCGACGGGTAGTATCGAATAGGATATCCTGATCCGTCATCTGGCGCATTTCCATCCGGGGATACAGATCCTTCAGGACGCTGCCCTTCAGGCGCATATACCAGATGCCTCTGTCGTCCATCGCCTTACAAATTTGGTGGCCCTCGGTGTCCAGCAGGATATTGCGGCGCAGAGAACTCTCCCGCGCCTTTTTCCAATCGGCATAGACCGTATCCATGATGTTGCCCTCCATGGCAAAGGAAACCAGTGCATTCATGGAATGCCACTCACCCATGGCGTAGAGCTCCTTGGGACGCATATTTTTTAAGCGCTGGGGATCCGGTTTTTTGCCGTTTAACGCACAGTAGGTAAGATACATTAAATCCAACGCACTGGGATTGATAGGGGCTTTGCTCATAGGGTTTGTCCTCCTTGCACAGCTAGGGCATTATATACTCTTCTGAACAGTATATCACATCTTTCTGCAGAATGCTATCATATTTTTGAAATTTTTACGAAGCACTGTAGACGATTTTTGTTAAGACTGTCTATGGTTGAAAAAATCTGCGATGGTATTCAACTAGCCATAATATCACCTGTCCCTGTCGAAACGCGCCTAAATAAGGCGAACGAGTTTTCTAGACCAAATCAGCGTACACAGGATAGACTTGAAATGTAAGTTCTAAAAGGTCTTGTCTAAGAAGTTACACGCCAAGGAGGTATTATAAAAAATGTATCGCGCCATCGATCAGGTGGCGACGATTCCTTGCGCTTATCTATACCGCATTTTCTAATACAAATACAAAAATACAATCACACCGGTGCGCCATAATCATTTACAACAAAAATGGTCGTTATTTTTTATCATTACTCCCAATTGCCGCATCAAGATAAATTATTTATAATAATTAGTGATAAGGTGCAGTTAAGGAGGCAATAACAATGAAACGGTCAATCTCTTTGCTGCTGATTGCAGTGCTGGTCCTTTCCATCCCTTTGATGGCGACACCGGCAAGCGCGGCAGCCTACGCAGGTCTTATGCGTCAGTACGAGAGCAAATGGGCCAATATCTATCATAACGGCGGATCCCTTTACAACTGCGGCTGCGGCCTGTTTTCTCTGGTCAACGCAGTGGGCTATCTGACCGGTTATCAGATGGATGTGGTCGAGCTTGCCGACTGGGCGCACGCTAACGGTATGTATAACGTAACCGGAGCAGATGGTACCTACCGTACCTCCTTCTATCCGGCTGCCAGCAAGCGTTACGGTGGTACATACGGCTTCACCATTGACTGCGGCAGTGGCAGTGGATATTGGTCTACCGCCAGCGACGCAAGACTGAAAAACCATTTGATCGCCGGTGGTACTGCGATCGTTCACGTTAGCAACCATTTTATCTGTCTGGTTGGCTACGACACCAGCACCGGCAAGTATCACCTGTATGAAAGCGCGCCCGACCCATACCGCGGAACCAATTATAACGGCGGTGATGTCTGGTTTACGGAAGCCCAGCTCTGCAGCGGATACACGGATGTGGACTGGTTCTGTCTAATTTCCGCCACCAGCGGCTGGAAGCAGAACAGCAAGGGCTGGTGGTACGAATACCCTGACGGCTCTTACGCCACCGGCTGGGCCGAAATCGGCTCTAACTGGTATTATTTCAATAAGGACGGATATATGCAGACCGGTTGGCTGTACGAAGAGGACACGGACGCATGGTACTACCTGGAGCCCGAAAAGGGCTATATGCGCACAGGTTGGGTCCGTGTCGGCAACTACTACTATTACATGAACTCCAGCGGCAAAATGCTCACCGGCTGGCAGGAGGTCAACGGTGAATGGTACTATCTGAACACCTCGGACGATATGCCTAAGGGTGCCATGTATACCGGCTGGAAAGAGATCGATGGCTACTGGTATTACTTCAACAAAGAAACCGATGGCACCAGCGGTGTTATGCGAACCGGCTGGCTCCAGTTGGGAGATAAATGGTATTTCCTTGAGTCCAGCGGCAAAATGCTTACCGGCTGGCGCTTCATCGAGGGAAAATGGTACCATCTGGATGAGGAGAGCGGCGTGATGTCCACCAGTGCATGGGTCCGCGACGAGGATGCTTGGTACTATGTAGATGCCAGCGGCGTCATGACTGACGGTGCTGAGTGGCACGGCGTGTTTGAGGACGGTCTGGACATCGGCACCGACTTCTACGCTACAATTGACATTCCCAAAACCGGCACCCGGGTGGGCGTGGACAGCGATAGCAACAACGTAGAAGTTCAGGCAGTCAGAGCTGAGGATGCTTCCGATTATAACGAACAGCTTTGGTACTTCGAGCGCCGGGCGGATGACGGCAGCTACCGAATCACCAATGTCGCAACGGGCCTGTGCATGGATCAGGTCGAGGGACATATAGATGCCGGCACCAATGTCCGGGTCTACTCCGGCAACGACGCTATGGAACAGCGTTGGTTCGTGTTTGCCAACGGAGATACGCATGGATTGGTCAGTGCCTGCAGCGCGTGGAATATGACCGTGCTGGACGTTATGGACAATCTGGGAACCGAGGGTACGAATATCCGTATCTGGAGCAAAAACACCAGCACAGCCCAGCAATTTGCTATCACTCCGGTGGTATGCCAGCACAACTGGAGCGACGGTTACTGCCCCGACTGCGGTGAATATTGCCAGCACAGCTATGAAAACGGAATCTGTTCCGTTTGCGGTATGAACTGCGCTCATAGCTATGAAGCCTCTGTCACTCCCCCCACCTGCACCACCGGCGGCAAGACTACCTACACCTGCACAGCCTGCGGCACCAGCTACACTGACCAGATCACCAACGCCACCGGTCACAGCTATTCTGGCGGCAAGTGCACCATCTGCGGTGCAGCTGACCCCAACTATTCTGTGATTACCAAGCCCACCATCACCCTGAGCTATCCCACCTTGAGCTTTGAGGATCAGATTCAGTATAATGTCTACTTCACCCTGTCCGACAAGACCAACGTGGCGGAGATGGGTCTAATCACCTTCAGCTCCAAGCTGACAAGCGGCACTATCACCGATGCGATGGACGTGATTTCCGGCTACACCACCTCCGGCTCCAGCTACATCGCCCATACCAACGGCATCCCCGCCAAAAATCTTGGTGATGCCCTGTACTTCAAGGTTTACGCTAAGCTGACGGAC
>SVME01000015.1 GCA_015067605.1 Oscillospiraceae bacterium | reverse complement strand
GGTGCTGTGTGCGATTGCGATCGCTGGCCGGTCTGCATTCTTTATGCTGCCCCAGTTCAAACCGGTGCTGGCATTGGTTATTATCTCCGGTGTAGCCTTCGGCGGCGAGACCGGCTTCCTGGTGGGCGCTGTGACCATGATGGTGTCCAATGTGCTGTTCTCCCAAGGTCCCTGGATGCCTTGGCAGATGTTCAGCATGGGCATTATCGGTTTCCTGGCAGGTGTGTTGTTCCGTAAAGGTCTGCTCCGCCGCAGCCGTGGCAGTTTGGCTACCTTTGGCGCATTCGCGGCAGTGATCATCTACGGCGGCATTATGAACCCCGCCGCTGCGCTGATGTACAATTCTCAGACCATCAACTGGGAAATGCTGAAAGCCTACTATGTGTCCGGGCTTCCCATGGATCTGATCCATGCCGCCGCAACGGTGATCTTCATCCTCATCGCCGCCGAACCCATGCTAGAAAAGCTAGACCGTATCAAAGTTAAATACGGCTTAATTGAATAATTATATTTTGTGTACCTGCTATGCGGATGTATTAGATTTTCCCTTATTTTTTCCCTTATTGGGGTGGTAATAGGTGGTTCGAGGTGGTTTTAGGCGGTTAATAAAGTTCGGGAAACTATAGAATATGGTGGTAAAATGCTAACTTTGGTTAAAGAAAGTTGAAACTCCCCGAAATTCAAATCCCTCTCACTCCGCCAAAGAAATCCTGTCGATTTATCGGCAGGATTTTCTTTTGTATTATTCATTCTTCAGCATTCATCATTTATTATTCATTTCGGGACAGAATCTTCATAATGAATGATTTGTGGATTCACTGCGCCTCATAGCTATCCATAATCATCTTCACGCATTGTACCTGTTTAGGGGACAACCTGCGAAGCTTTTGAATAAAGCAAATCTCCTCTGGGCTTAAATTTCTATCATCGACAGAATCAGACGTAATGGGATGTCCCACCAGATAATCCACCGAAACATCAAAGTAACCTGCGATACGAATAAGAGTGCTGATATCCGGCTCCACATTATGGTTTTCATACTTATTGATAGACTGCTGACTTACCCCAATGGCATCGGCCAGACGTTTCTGTGTCACCCCTGCTTCGTCACGCAGTTTCCGTAGATTTTCCAACATAGCGCATCCCTCCTAATCACATCGTAACAACTGGAGAGCGTCAAATAAAACTCTTATATGTTGTTGACAACTCTTTTTTGTTGTGTTATGATGAATTTATCCAAAATAACAGGAGGGATAATCGTGAATCGTCTTCGCGCCTACGCCACCCGCTACCACTTTAATCTGACTCTCAAAATCACCGTCACCGTGTTATTTTTTGCGTGGCTGTTTCTACTCTGTATCGATACTCCATATAAGCATAGTTATTCCTGGCAAAATCAGTCGACGCAGTCTGGTGAGATTTTTAGCAAGGACGGAGGTAGGGAATCCATCAGCATTGCCGAGACGGCAGGAAAATGCTGGATATGGCGGTGGAACATTGGCGTTGAAGCCCCGGTATATATTGCAAACCTTCTTGTTGTTTCAGCATGTGTCCTCTCGCTAATATTTCTTTGGTTGAATCGTCCCTGTCGAACCATTTTCTATAGCGTTTATACGCTGATTGTCACATGCTTATTGGATGCACGTCTGTGTAATTACAATACAGATAGATCAGGGACATTTTATTACAATGCCTTCCTATCGGAGTATTACGAAGAAAGCCTAATCTATTATGACCAAACCTACATTTTCATCTGGATTGTCACGCTTCTTATCGTGGGGCTATCCATTACCACTGTTGTTCTTGGTCTTTCCAAGCAAAAACAACCAACTGCGCAATATTCTCCCGCTTCCCTCTATGACCAACTACGCCAGTATAAGCAACTGCTGGACGAAGGTGTAATCTCCGAAGAAGATTTCGAGCAGAAAAAGCAGCAGCTCCTGAAATAGCAAAATCCACCCCGTTGGGGTGGATTTTGCTATTATGCCACAGTAACTTCCGAAGCTTCCAAGGCGGCCTGACGCTCCTGAAGGGACTTTCTATCCTCCTCCAGTGCGGCGATCCGCTCCTCCAGCTCCGCCTCGGCCTGTTCTTCCTGCGCAATTCGCTTGTCAACTTCCTCTCGGTAGGCCACCCGATATTGGTGCATCTCCTGCAAGAGAAGCTGATGATTCGATTGTACAAAATTATCAAAGGATTTAATAAATCCATTTCCAAGCCGATTGAAATAATCCAGCAAAATCGGTTTCATCTGCTGTACCACCGTATTTTTCAGATACATCAGCGGTAAATTAGGTGCCAGCGCCAAGGAATTACCAATAGCCGGAACCGGCACCGCCGCAGGCAGACATCTGGGCGTATAGGGAAGCTTCACGCTCAGCACATTCAAATCTGCATATAGCTGCTGGAATGCGTCACGGAACTGACGCATTTTTTCGTCTCTGAGATTGCCGACTCTGCCATAATAGGTCATAGCCAGCTTATCCTGATATCGGGACGCCTGATAGCAGGACTGGGCCAACTCCACACGCACAAACTGCTGCAAAAGGTCGGCACGAGGATACTGGTTCACTCGATTCACCATCGACTCAATAAACCGCTCCTTATGCTCACGTAGCTGCTGGCGCATCTCATCGCACACGTCCTTGGAGTCCGTATACAGCCCATTGACCATCTCCAACTTTTGGGCCTTCATAAAGGCCTCCAGATCCACGCTCCGGCTCTTTTCCAGCAGCTCCAGCCGCTGATGCATATCCTCAGATAGCTGCGCCATATGGTTCCCCAGAGCGCCATAAATCTGCTCGAACAGGATCTCCTTGCGCTGGGTTTGAATCCTCTTGCGCCAAACCGCCGAGTGGCTCCGAATCACCTTTTCCGTCCGCTGGGACAGGGCAATCATCTCCTTGTCCCCACGGGCAAACTCATTTTCCGCGAAGGTTCCTATAATCTCCGCCGAATAAAAGGGCAAAACCACCGGATTTTCCAATCCCAGCGTATTTTGCAGCTTCATGCCGATATACTGTAGCATCTGAGAGCGCTCCTTGGGAGGAATCAGATCCAGCTTCGTCACCACAAAAACACACCGCTCCAGCACACTGCCCAGATTCTCCTCGATGAAATCGCAAAAGCTCTCCGGCAACGGTTTGGTGCCATTGACCAGTACAATGGACAAATCCGACAGCTCTTCAATGGCCCGAACCGTCACATCCTCATGCCACAGCTCCGTAGCGTCGGTACCGGGGGTGTCAACGATACGCAAACCGGTATTTTGCAATGCCGGCACCGGCAGCGTTACAGCCACCGTTTCGATGGACTGAGCATCGTCGTTGTAGCTAACGATATGGCGCAGAGCCTTTCTGGTTTCGTCCACACTTTTCAGCCGCATGATTTGCCGCTGACCATCCCTTCGAATGATTGCCACAGAGCACTGCTTGCCAAACTCCAGAATCGTGGAAGAAACCGTCGTGCCTTGCAGGCTGGCCGCCGCCAACAATTCCGTCCGTAGCAACGCATTGATGAAGGTGGACTTTCCGGTACTAAATTCTCCCACGACGCTGATGTTCAGCTTTTTGTCGCTATATTTTGCATTGAGCCGTGAAAAGCTATCCTCCAGCTGTGTCTTTACGGCATCATCCCACGGATACGCCGCCAGCACCCGTTTCACAAACTGCAAATCCGTTTCCGCAGCCGAAGGTGCCGCCATTTCAATCAAGTCGGACATACGCTCTCCTCCATCATCAGGATGCTTCCATCCAATCGTTCAGATGGCCAATCAATTGCCGAATACGCTTCTCGCAACCATCCAGCTCTGCCAAACGACTGTTGATATGCTCCTGACCCTGTTCCATTTCCTTCATGATGGCTTGCAGTTGTTCATTCCATTCCTGAATACTCCGCTCAACCATCTCCACCAACTCCTGCGCCCGCTTCTGGAAGCTGTCCCGCAGGCTCTGGGTCAGCATCTGGGCAGAGGCATTTGCCTGCTCCAGAATAATCTGCCGACTGGACTTGATGATCTCCTCTTTCATTTTGTTCAGTGCGTTTTCTTCCCGTTTCTTCGTATCGAACAGGAACTTTCCAAGCACCACCGCCGCAAACAGCGGACTAAACCAGCTCAGCAAGCCCAGCAGCACTCTGGTGCCCACGGAAGTAGCCGTATTCTTGGCGACGCTCTGGGATGCACCCTGCATTCCCTGCTCATTTACCGACGCTCCGCCATTCTGATCCAGTCCTCGGACAGCAGTTTCAATCCAACTCTGGTCGGCATTTGCGACGGCCACCACCTGTCCGGAAACTTGACTGCCAATGCTGCTCAAATTTCCAAGCATGGTGCGCACATCCTGAATGGCCGGTTGGAAAACAGTGCGATCCGTTTCCAGCATCATTTGGGTCAGGGTGTTTTTCCGCCACTGGATTTGATGACGCTCCAACTGGTCAGACAGATGGGCCAGCATTTCCTTGACCACCATCTGCGCCTTGTGCTTTGTGGGCAGGGTGCCGATTTTGGTGGTAGGCTTAAAGCCCTCCAGCCACTGAGGCACCAGCTCCGCCATTTGCACCATGCTATCCCGTGCCGCCTGATAATACTGCTGTTCACAGCCGGAAATCTGCAGCTCAAGACGGGCACGGAGCTGATTTTTCTGCTGCTTCAGCAGCTCCAAGCGAGGCTGCGCCTGCTCATAGCGCTGCCGAATCTCCGACAGCGATGAATTAATCAGCTTCTTCTGCATGGGAATGGCACGCTCCAGCGCTTCATTCTCCAGAATCTGCCTTAACTGCCATGCAGGCTGAGAAAGCTTTGCCTGCCCCTTCTGTTGCACCAAATACTCCGACAGTTCCTTCTCCAAACGAGCCATACCGGAAGCCTTCAAGGCCGTTCCGTTGCGCTCCTTTTTGGCCTCCAACGCATTCAGCGCCGAGGTGAAGTACAGTCCCCGCTCCCCCAGCGTGGTATACGGATCCAGCTTCGCTTTTGCATAGCGCATAATTTCCGGTTTTTCACGTTCGGGGATACAGTCGAACCGGTTCACCACAAAAATCGGGTCATGAAATCCCTGTGCCGCCAAGCTATTTTCAAGGAAGGACATTTCCTCCTTGGCGCACAGCGCCTGCGCACTAAGCACAAACAAAATCGCATCTGCCTTGGACAGGTGATCCATAGTCACACGGGTACGGGTAGCGTGCTCATTCAGGCCGGGAGAGTCGATGATCCGCACGCCCTGTGCCAGCAGCGGCAAGGGCCAGTACAGCACCACCTTATCGTAGGGGCTTTCCAACAGCATCTGGCTGGGGTCAGCCCCCATGGGAATCACCACATACCGCTCAATCTGGTCATAGGGAATGATCACCGGCGGCACCGCCTTCATGTTGTGCTTTTGCATATGGGCCAGCACTGGCTTCGGAATATCTCTGGGCAGCGTCTCCGGCAGCGGGTCACGGAAATACAAAACCGCTTTCTTCTCCTTGCCGTAACGCACCTCATTGATGACCGCCGTACAAGGCAACGCATAGGCCGGAAGCACATCCTCACCCAAAAAAGCATTGATAAAAGTGGATTTTCCGTTCTTAAACGTGCCGGTGACTTGAATTTTGAAGCTGTCGGATCGAACCTTCTTCTCCAGTCCCTCCAGCAGTGCCTCCTGCTGGGGCAGATTCAACCCTTCAATTTCCTTGCGTGCCGCACTGAGCAGCTCCGCCAGCTTTGCCTGCCGCCCCCGAAAGGCACGGTAGGGATCTGTATAGCTATATGCCAAACCTGTTCACATCCTTATTTACTCGCCCGCCAGACTCTGACGCAGCCGTGTCAGCATTTGCAACCGCTGCGCCGTTTCCTGGCTGCCCACCTTGTCATCGGTGCCCACGGATTTTTCGATGGCTTTTCGCTGAGCATTCATCCAATCCTCCTGCCGACTCCTTGCCGCAGAGATGATTTCCGAGTAGACGCCACGAATCCGATTCTGGGAGCCCTTCAGCGCATCCTGTATATATACCGGAATGTCCTTCTGAAGGACATCCTTCAAGCGAGCCTTTTGATCAGCAATTTTACCTTTGAAAACGTGGTCAGAAACCAGTGATGCACCGGTGCCTACACCCATGGTAGCCACCACGGACAAAAAGCCCAGCCCCACGACACTCAAACCCACGGCGCCCAAAATGCTCACCGCAGAGGTCGCCGCCCGCACAATGGTCCGTTTCTTATCCAGACTCTCCACAGACACAGCAGAATGATCCACAATGTCCAGTTCTTCTTCCACTTCACCCATGGTGGGTGCCGCAATGGTGGTCTTGAAGGTTTTTTCCAGACTGCCGTTGAACCAGCGGACATCCTCCGCCACTATCTTGGACACCATATTGCCCACACTGGTTGCCATACTGGTCAGCTCCACCTTCAGCCGGTAGGGCCGATCCTCCCGCCACCAGCGCTCCGGCTGTGCCGTGTGCTGCAGCTCATACAGCATCCGCTCCCCAATAGTCTGCTCGTACTTCTTGCCCCGTTTCTGAACCTGCTGGGCCGCCTTGGCGCAGCGTTCTTCCATCTGGAGCAGCAGTTCATCCCACTTCACCTGTGCCTTTTCCAGCGCCACACGCTTTTTCTCAATCAGCTCGCTGCGCTGCTGCGCATTGGCGCAAGCCAGCTCATGCTCCTCTGCGGCAGCATCGATTGCGGCGCTGAGCAGCGCATCCACCCGGGCCAGAACCCACTTTTCCGTGAGCATCAGCCGCTTGGGATCGTTGACCCAGCTCTCAATGTGCGCCTTTACCTTATCCATGCCGGTTATGGCAACATACCGCTCCGGCACAGAAATATCCGCCGGCACAAACACAGGGATGTCCATCCCCCACAGTGTCAGCTTGCTTTTCACAAACTCGATAATCTGCCCCCGCTGTGCCTCAGGAATCTGGTCCAGCTTGGTAATCACCAGCAGCAGGAAGGGGGTTTTTCTGGCAATCAAGCGCTGTTCAATGAACAGCTTCTCACTGATGCTCATGGCCTGCGTGGCACTGATTGCAATCACCGCTCCGTCAGCGGACAGCAGCGCATCGCCGATTAGGCGGGCACGGCTTTCTTCCAGATCGCCGGCGCCGGGTGTATCCAGCAGTTCCAAATTGTTACGCCGCAGCCACGGATTGTTCACCCCCGCCACAACCAGTCCCCTGGGATCCTGCCCGCCAAAATTATTAGCCACCAGTCCTTCCCAAGATTCAGACCGCAGAGGCAGCGCAGGGTGCTGATTACCCTTTTCGTCCCGATAAACCAGCCCCTGCTCCTGCGCATAGCGAATGCGGGTCAGCATTGCGGTGGTGGGCATATTGCCCACAGGCAGTGCCTCCACCTCCAAAAGGTTATTCAGGAAGGTAGACTTACCCCTGCTGAATTCACCGACCACCGCCACCGTAAACCGGTCACGGCTCACATCCCGCAAGATTTTCTGCACATTTTGAGCCAATTCATCAAAACCGTATTTCGACAGCAGCTCCGCACTGGCACGCAAAGCCTCCGAGGCCTTCCGGCTCAGTCGGACTGCTCCCGCTTGCTTGATTTGCTCCGCCATACGCTACCTCACACCATGTATGTATTGTAGAACGCCGCATCCAGCGCCTGATAAATGGGCAACTGACAAGGCTCCACCATTTGACGCAGCAGCTGACCAAGCTGCTCGGCCAGCGCCGCCGGCACAGTCTCTGCATCCATCGCCTCACAAGCTTCATCATAGAGCCGGTAGAGAAGCTGCTTGTTATCCTTGTAAACCTGCTTGTTCCAGCCCCGAATCGCCTCGTGACGGAACAGACCGATGGGCTGATTAAAGTCCACCTTGCCAAATCTGGCATCCGCCAGCAGATCCTGATAGCCCATAATTCTGCCGTCCCGAACACGCACCGTGATTACGAAACGAATGGGATAAACCAGCGTCTGATCCACCTTGCCGGTAACCTGATACTTCAGGTACGGGATCATCAACAGCGTTTCGCCATTGCACCGGCGCAGCAGCGGCAGACCCTCAACATAGCCCAAAGGCATTGCGCAATCAATCATAAAATCGCTGGTCTTGATCTCAGCAATCAATTTTTTCACAGAAATTTCATTAGCCATTTCATTGACCTCCATCATCGATTAGGGATAGCACTCAATCATCTGACAGTTGCCATCCTCCCAGGCATCCACGAAGGTGTCCAGCGGGATGGCAGCACCCTGACCGTCAGGGTTGCCGGAGTCGTTGATGATGACCATAGGTTCGTCCGGATTGGAATAGTCCACTCCGATAACCTCGATGGCATGGTTTGCGCCATCCGCAGGAGAGAACACATCCGCATTCTCCTCAAACCAGATTTCGTCCGCATCGATGGACACGATGACCTTGCCGCCCTGATCCAGACATTCCTTGATGTCGTCCACGTCATTGTTGAAGCTCATCTCATTGTCAATGCCGTACAGCTCCAGCATTTTGTTCATATGCGCCATGGGCGTACCGCCCTCCTCGCTGAACCAGCCATTGGCCTCAGCCTCGTCGGCGAACTGCTCCATGTCGATTTCCCGACCGGTCAGCTCCTCAATGACAAACTTCTGAGAATACAGTGCGCACCGGTTGGTTTCGCCCTGATACTCCCATTCACCCATGGACTTCCAAGGGTCACCGGACACATCCTCACGGTCTGTATTGGTGTCAAAATGCTCCAGCTCCTGATAGTTCAGGCTCTCGCCATCGTAAATGTTCTCCACATCCACCAGTTGCTCCACCATCACCAGCTCGCCATCCATCTCGGCGAAGGAGGAAACGGTTTCAAAAACGCCGTCGCCATCGGAATCCACGCTCTCGGTGTAGGTATCCAGCTGGCCATCGCCGTCAGTGTCGACCCAGCGGCCCTCAACCACGCTGTCAGCATTGCCATCGCCGTCATTGTCCACGCTCAGTGTCTGGACATCATAGATGCCATCGCCGTCGGTGTCAGCGCTCTCCAGCACCACATCTATCTGCCCATCGCCATTGTGATCCACGTACTCAGTCCGGTTATCCGCAAAGCCGTCACCATCCAGATCCAGCTCCTCAATAACCGTGTCAATCACGCCATCACCGTTGGTGTCCAGTTCCTGCACGACCCGGTCAATCTGACCGTCGCCATCGTCATCCACCTGCGTCAGAATGCCATCCTCAACACCGTCGCCATCGTTATCCACATAGGAAATCCAAGCATCGGCCTTGCCGTCGCCATCCAAATCATAGGCTTCCTCATAAACCTTGTTGTGCTCCTGATGGATGCTGCCGGACTCGATGCCGGCCTTGCCGTCACCGTCCAGATCCTGCAGACCGGACAACTCTACCGGCTCCGAATCCTCAGACAAATCCGGCGCAGTTTCAAAATAGCTTTCGCCATCCTCGGCAGAGATTTGGGTGTCCACCTCACCGTCGCCATCGGTGTCAACAAACACAAGCTCCGTGAAGCCGTCCCCATCCCCATCTACCATCAGGGTTTCCAGATAGCCGTCGCCGTCCTCGTCCACATAGACCTGATCCGCATAGCCATCGCCGTTGGTATCCTGCAAAATGGTGTCCACGACGCCATCGCCATCGGTATCCACGCTAAGAGTTTCATAGTAGCCATCGCCGTCCAAATCCTCAGCGATGGAATTCTCATCACCGGACGGCTGCTCTGCTTCCGGCTCCAGCAAATCATAGGACTCATCTGCCAGACCATCGCCATCCAAATCAGCAACCGCTGTATCCAGAATACCATCTCCGTCGGTATCGTAGTGCTGGGTCTCAAAGTAACCGTCACCATCTAAATCCTGATGGGCAATTTCCGCATAGCCATCCCCATCCAGATCCTGCAGAACAGTGTCTACCACGCCATCACCGTCGGTATCGATGCTGAGGGTTTCGTAGTAGCCGTCGCCGTCCAGATCCTCGGCATAGGCGTTTTCCTCGCTGGACAGCTGGTCAGCCTCCGGCTCCAGCAAATCAAAGGACTCATCCACCAGACCATCCCCATCGGAATCCACAAAGGCCGTATCCAGAACACCATCCCCGTCCGTATCCACGGAGAAGGAATCAAAAACAAAGTCCCCATCCGTGTCAACAGCTTCCAGATCCATCAGGCCATCGCCGTCCAGATCCACCTGTGCCACATCGAAGAAACCATCGTCATTGGTGTCGATTTCCACAGTGTCCATCAGGCCATCCAAATCCGAATCGGTCATAATCACATCCACAACACCGCTGTCATCGGTATCCACCATGACCACATCAAGGATGCCGTCACTATTGGTATCCTCCACGATGGTCTCAAAGAAGAAATCACCGTCGGTGTCCAGCAATGTCCTGTCCGCCACGCCGTCAAAATCACTGTCCTGAAACATCGTTTCCATCACACCGTCGCCGTCCATATCCAGCGTAACCGCATCGATGATACCGTCACCGTTCAGGTCAAATTCCTCGCTGTACACGTCAGGAATGCCATCGCCGTCGATATCAAAATTAGGCGCATACTTATCGCTCATATCTACTCTCTCCTTTGTGCAAATCCTCCCGCAAAAATCCCTCTGTTTTTGTCAGGATAGTAAAAATAATTATACCAGTCTGGCTAAAACCTGTCAATAAGCACCATGAAAAAAAGCGCCTCAAACTGAGGCGCCAAGAGTGCATAAAAAAGTTCCAATTTGGCTGGAAACCGTGCCATCCAGCAGCACAGCATAATCCATGATTCGACGAAAACCGCACCGCTGATGGACAGCTAGCGAAGGCTTGTTGTCAAACCGAATGTGGGAATAAATTTTGCGGTGGCTATCTCCCCCCAACCATTGCAAAACAGCCCCCATCAGTCCTTTGGCATACCCTCTGCGCCGCCACTGAGGAGCTGTTTCCAATCCGGTCAACAGCAGGCCGTCCTGATATGGCTCCAGCCGCAGGGCACTGCGATAATGCCCCTCCACCTGCCACAGGCAGTACACCGAACCTTTCACGGTGAAAAAGCATTGGGACAGATAGTCGTAAAACTCAGCCGCATCGTTTCTTTCATAATCATAGACCTGCGCAAGCTGCTCAAAATCAAGTTCCCTTAACGAACCAGCAATAATCAGCATCCGGACACCTCCCGCCGCTTCATGGTAGCAAAGGCCCATCATAAAGTCAAGCCATTTTCCCTCGAAAAGTTTGCGGCTTTCTCATCCGGTTAACAGAACATGGTTTCCATAATTACGAATAACGGTTAATATCCAGTGCGTTATTCACATTTTCCACAGAGTTATCCACAGGTTCCGTGTTAAAAAAGCATTGTCGAATCCTGTCGTATTAACAAATTACGTATAAACTTCAAACTTTTCCGCCACTTTTCTTCCGATTTTTCCGCTTCACATAAAATATTTATGCAACATTTTCATGCATCCGCCATTTTTCGCCAAAAAGTGCGGAAATGATTCCACTTCCGCACTTTTTCAGACTGTCTAAAAACTATAAATTATCACTTTTTTCACAGGGCCTCACCCAGAATGGACTTGGTAGCATAGGCATTCAGGCTCATATCCGCCACGTTGCCAGCGAGATATTCGTAATAGGCCTGCGCGCCAATCATAGCGCCATTGTCGCCGCAGAGCTTCAGCGGCGGCAGATATACCTCCACCCCCAGCTTTTCCGCAGCCGCCATGATATCGGCTCGAATCCGGCTGTTGGCAGCCACGCCGCCAGCCACCGCCAGTTTTTTCCGACCGGTCTGCTCAATAGCCTTGACCACTCTTGGAACCAGCGTGTCGGACACCGCCGCCGTAAAGCTGGCACACAGACTGTCGATGTCCAGTCCCTCCCCCACCTGCTCGGCATGGTGAATCAGATTCAGTGCCGCCGTTTTCAGGCCGGAAAAACTCATGTCATAGGGATTCTCACCGGGCTTGCTTCTGGGTAGGTTGTATTTCATATCATCGCCACGCTGCGCCGCCTTGTCCAGCGCCGCGCCACCGGGGTACGGCATCCCCAGCACCCGACCAACCTTGTCGAAGCACTCACCGGCAGCATCGTCCAGCGTAGTGCCCAGAATCTCCATGTCGGTGTAGCCCTTTACATCAATAATCATCGTGTGACCGCCGGAAACCACCAGACATAAAAAAGGCGGCTCCAGCTCCGGATAAGCCAGATAGTTGGCGGCGATGTGTCCCCGAATGTGGTGTACGGGGATCAAGGGCTTGTTCAGCGCAAGGGCAGCGGCCTTGGCAAAATTCACACCCACCAGCACCGCACCAATCAGCCCCGGCGCATAGGTAACTGCCACCGCATCGATATCCTCCCGCTCTAGGCCGGCCTGTGCCAGCGCCTGATCTGCAAGACCGTAAATCGCCTCAATGTGCATACGGGAAGCGATTTCCGGCACCACGCCTCCATAGATTCGGTGCAGCTCCACCTGCGATGCAATGCAGTCGGTCAGCACCTGCCGACCATCCCGAACGATGGCCACAGCCGTTTCATCGCAGGAGGATTCAATTGCCAAAATGTTCATTCAAACACAACCTTTTCAGGAAAAATCCGAATTTTCGTCATGAGTCAGGCTACCGTCGCCCCAGATGGGAATCTGCTCACCCAGATAAGTCGGTTCTGGCTTAAAGATGCAGGTAAAGGTATCCTTCACCCGTGCCAGCACCTCCCGCATCTCACGACCATTTCCGTTTCCGTAACCGACCAGATCCGCATCTACGCCGTAGGCTTCGATACCAAGACTGCGGGCAATATAGATGGAGCGGAACAGGTGGTAAGTTTGGGTCACGATAATGATCTTATCCGCCTGAAAGATCTCCTTGGCACGGTACATACTTTCGTAAGTAGAAAATCCGGCGTGATCCATGAACACATCCTCCGAGGGAATCCCCTTGTCCACCGCAAAGGCTTTCATAGTGTAGACCTCGTCGTAGTTCACCCGTCCATGGTCGCCGGTCATCAGTAGTTTCGGTGCCGCACCCAGCTGGTATAGCTCCACGCCACGGCGGAGTCGGTCACGCAACATGACACTGGGTGTTCCATCATCCCGAATACCGCAGCCCAAAATCAGGATGCAGTCCACATCCTCCAGCTTAGCCGCCTCCTCCACGGACAGTATGTGCTGATCTGTGGAGTACACCACATAGGCGTTGATGCCGAACACCAGTGCCAAACCGCCTACGCACAGACACAGAACAACGCACAACGTGCGCAGCAACAGCTTTTTCCAATTGATTTTTGTCTTTTTCATATGCCATACCCATTTCTTTGCAGAAAATTATCGTTTAACGCACGAAGCACCGCACCTCTTGCCTCTCCCTCTGGGAGAGGTGCCCCAGTGCGCACACTGGGGTGGAGAGGGCGCCCTATCATTGTTTTGACACCCTCTCAGTCAAAAATCAGAGATTTTTTCCAGCTCTCCCAAAGGGAGAGCCAAGTTTGGTGCAGAGCAATCTTACTCCGCCAAACGATAATTTACGACATCACATCACTTTATGCTTCCCTCACAAGTAGCATAAAAAGATATTATCACAAAAATCAGGGTATTTCGTGTATTTTTTGTAAAATTAAGGCATCTTCTTTGGGATTGCGGTAGTAATTCCGCCGGCGACCCACCTGCACAAACCCCAGCTTTTCATAGAGGGCTTTTGCCGGCTCATTGGAGGCACGCACCTCCAGCGTCAGCTTGACGCTTCCCTTTTCTTTCAGCCGGTCGGACAGCGCCATAACCAGCGCCTCGGCGATACCTCTGCGGCGGAAGTCCGGATGCACCGCCACATTCATCATGTCCGATTCATCCAGCACCGTCTGGGAGCCGATGTAGCCAGTCACCACATCCCCCTCCAGCGCAACCAGCCAGAGGGACAAGGGGTTCTCTAGCTCCGAAGTGATACTTTTCTCGCTCCAAGGGTCGGCAAAGCACAGCGCTTCCAGCGCCGCCACCTGCGGCACATGGGCCGCCGTCATGTCAACAATGGTCATTTTGCGTCGTACCAGCTCTTTCCCCACTTAGCCTCAGCGGTCAGCGGAACGTTCAGGCTAGCCACCTGCTCCATCTCCCGGCTGACCAGCGCCGCAACCTCCGGTGCGATTTCCTCCGGACACTCCACAATCAGCTCATCGTGGACTTGCAGTAACAACTGTGCCTCCGGGAAACTATCCTGCAATGCTTTGTCCACCCGAATCATCGCCAGCTTAATCAGGTCGGCGGCAGTACCTTGGATGGGCGTGTTCAGCGCAATCCGCTCCGCACCGCTGCGGATGTTGAAATTGGAGCTGCTCAGCTCCGGAATATACCGCTTGCGGCCGTACATGGTGGCAGTGTAACCCTTGTCACGGGCTTCATTCACCACGTTTTTCATATACTCCCTGACCCCGTGATAGTGAGCCAGATAGCTGTCGATATAATCCTTGGCCTCCCAGCGGCTGACACCGATATCCTCCGCCAGAGAGAACTCAGAAATGCCGTAAACAATACCAAAATTGACAGCCTTCGCATGGCGGCGCATCAGGGAGGTGACCTCCTCCTTGGGCACGGCGAACACCTGCGAAGCGGTAACGGTGTGGATATCCAGCCCGCTCTTGAAGGCCTCCTGCATAGTTTCATCATCGGCAATGTGGGCCAGTACCCGCAGCTCAATCTGGCTGTAATCCGCATCCACCAGCACATGGCCGGCCTTGGGCACGAACATTTTCCGAATCTCCGCACCCAAATCGGTACGAACAGGGATATTTTGCAGGTTTGGCTCCGTGGAGGACAGGCGGCCGGTGGCAGTGACAAGATTTTGGAAGGTGGTACGAATGCGTCCGTCCTGGCAAATCACCTTCATCAGGCCATCGGCGTAGGTGGATTTCAGCTTCGTCAGCATCCGGTAGTCCATAATCGCCGGAATAATGGGATGCTTGGTCTTCAGCTTTTCCAGCACCTCCGCATTGGTGGAGTAGCCGGTTTTGGTTTTCTTCACCGGCGGCAACCCCAGCTTCTCAAAGAGCAGCTGCCCCAGCTGTTTGGTGGAATTGATGTTGAAAATTTCGTCGGAATAGGAATAAATCAGAGCTTCGCAGTCAGAAATCCGCTGGGCCAGCATTTCTCCGAACTGCTCCAGCTGCTCCTTGTCGATGGCAACGCCGGCCTTTTCCATCCGGTACAGGACGGAGCAAAGGGGCAATTCCATGTCGAAATAGAGGGATTCCATCCCCTGCGTTTTCAGTTCCTCGTGGAGGGGCTGACGCAGATTCCACAGTGCCTCAGCGCAGCCAGCGGCATCTCCATCCTCCACGCTGAACCCAAGGAAATTGGTGGCTAGCTTGCTCACCGGATAGTCGGACTGTGAGGGGTTCAGGTCATAGGCCGCCAGTGCGGTATCAAAACCGAACGTCCCGTAGGCAAGTCCCATTTCGTCCAAGCGGTGCATGGTGGACTTCATATCATGGCAGATGCAGTCGAATCGACCCAACAGGCAGTCTGCCGCCATCTGCGCCTCCATAGGCGTCAGGGCGCAGACACCTTTCTCCCACGCAATGCCCAAAGAGCCATCCTCTGCCACATAAACGGCGCATTTCTCGCCCTTTTCCGGCAAATCCGACACTCTCGGCAACAATGCGACGGTCTTTTTCGTCTGCTTCGGCACCTCCTGCGCTGCACCACGCAGACCATATTTATCAATCAGCTTCACGAACTCCAGCCGCTGGAACAGCTCGTACAGCGCCACCTTATTATATGGCTGGACGATGGCATCCTTGGGCTCAAAGTCGATGGGGGCCTCCGGCTTGATGGTGGCCAGCTCATAGGAAAGATAGGCGTTTTCCTTGTCGTTTTCCAGTTTTTCACGGAGTTTGGGTCGAATGGTGGCATCGGAAATGTTCGCGTAGACCCCATCCAGCGTGCCGAATTTCGTCAAAAGCTCCTTGGCGGTCTTTTCGCCCACACCCTTGACGCCGGGGATGTTGTCAGAAGAATCGCCCATCAAAGCCTTCAAATCAATGAGCCGCTTCGGCTCAAAGCCGTAATCCTCGACGAATTTTTCCTTTGTATAAAGGGTAGCAGTGGTCTGACCGGGGCGGGAAATCACCAGCTTCACATGAACATTCTCGTCGATTAGCTGCAAACTGTCCCGATCGCCCGTCACGATAACACATTCCCAGCCGTTATTCGAGCAAATCCGACCGACAGTACCAATCACATCGTCGGCTTCCCAGCCCTGACATTCATAAATCGGCACATTCATCGCACGTAAGACATCTTTCATCACCGGCATCTGCATCGCCAGCTCCTCGGGCATCCCGTGACGGGTGGCCTTGTAGCCGTCATATTGCAGGTGGCGGAAGGTGGGGCCGTGGAGGTCAAATGCGACACAAACTGCGTCCGGTTGCTCCTCTTTTTCCATTTTCTCCAGAATATTCAGGAATCCGTAGATGGCATGGGTATACAGACCATCACGGGTGGTCAGGGGGCGGACGCCAAAATAAGCACGATTTATGACAGAATTACCGTCTAAAATCAGTAATTTCATACTTTTCTCCATTTTGCGCCCTGAGGGGTATCAATGATTTCAATGCCACGAGCTTTCAGCTCATCACGAATCCGGTCGGCCTCCGCCCAGTTCTTCGCCTTCTTGGCTTCGGTACGGGCGGCCACCATTGCGTCAATCTCCGGGTCGGCATTTTCCGCCTCCTTACGGGCGTTTTCGACACGGACTTTTTCTGCATTTTCCAGTAAATTCAGGCTCAAAACTTGATCAAAATCCTTCAAAAGTGCCAGTTTTGTTGCATCGTTGCACTTGGCCTTCAGCACATCGTACACCGCCGTCACGGCCAGAGAGGTATTCAAATCGCCGTTGAGGGCGTTGTTGAATTTCTCCTTCAGGGCGTTGAAGGCATCCATCTCCACCTCACCCTCGCCATTGAGGGTGGCAATCTTGGCAATCAGCTTTTCATAGGCCACGGCGGCGTTGTCCAGATTCTCCCAGCTGAACACCAGATTCCGGCGGTAGTGGCTTTGCAAGCAGAACAGCCTGTAGGCCATGGGGTCATACCCCTTGCTCTCCAGCAAGGACACGGTCAAGAACTCGCCCTTGGACTTGGACATCTTGCCATCGTTTGTATTGAGGTGATGGACGTGGAACCAGTAGTTACACCACTTATGCCCCAGATAGCTTTCGGACTGGGCAATCTCGTTGGTATGGTGCGGGAAGGCATTATCAATGCCGCCGGCATGGATATCCAAATCCTCGCCCAGATGCTTCATGGAGATGCCGGAACATTCGATATGCCAGCCGGGGTAGCCCACGCCCCAAGGGGAATCCCATTTCAGGGCCTGATCCTCGAACTTAGACTTGGTAAACCAGAGGACAAAGTCGTTGCGGTTGCGCTTGTTGGTGTCCTCCTCCACGCCCTCACGGACGCCCACGGCCAGATCCTCCTCGTCGTGGTCGTTGAAAACATAATACTTCTCCAGCTTGGAGGTGTCGAAGTACACGTTGCCGCCGGCCTCGTAGGCAAAGCCCTTCTCCAGCAGACCCACAACAATCTTGATGAACTCATCGATGCAGCCGGTGGCAGGCTCCACCACGTCCGGACGCTTGATGTTCAGCTTATCGCAATCGGCAAAGAAAGCATCGGTATAATACTGGGCGATCTCCATGACGGACTTGTTCTCACGCTTGGCACCCTTGAGCATCTTATCCTCGCCGGTGTCTGCGTCGGAGGCCAGATGACCCACGTCAGTGATGTTCATGACACGCTTGACGTTATAGCCCTGATAGCGCAGGGCCTTCTCCAGCACGTCCTCCATGATGTAGGTGCGCAAATTGCCGATGTGGGCATAGTGATACACCGTAGGGCCGCAGGTGTACATCTTCACCACGTCAGGGGAATTGGGCTGGAACAGCTCCTTCTTATGGGACAGAGAATTATAAAGATACATATATGATTTCCTCCAATTGGTTATTTATAGCAAAAAACGCCTCTTGCACCTAAGTACAAGAGGCGGGTCTGATGACTCGCGGTTCCACTCTCATTTATCGCTCAAAACCACTTCGCTCCCGGACGCACTTTCGCAAACCTCCCCCATCGAGGCTCCCAGCCATGACCCCGACTCTCTGACGGTTCCGCTTTGCTACTCTTTCCGTTCATTGCGATATTCATTTTATATATAATACCATCTGACAGGGATTCTTGTCAAGCACGGATTGTCTCGTTAACTTTTTAACGTTTTTCGTTAAATTTTACTTGACAAACGTTATATTCCATGTTATGCTGTTGTCATCAAACAACACTAGGAGGAACTACCATGGAAAAACTTACACGAACCGCCAAGATTCTGGACACTGTCCTGAAAATCCTTTTCTGGATTATGATTGTAGCGGGCATCATCGCAATTATCGGCGGCGTACTGGCTTTCTCCCTTCACGCCGCCGGAATGGAGCCCAGTGATTATAACCTCGGCATCGATTTTGACTTTATTTCACTGGAGCTTGCAAGGGACGTACTGCCGACGCAGCAAGCCGCAAAAGCACAAAATATCGTCAACCTGTTCGGCATCGCATCGCTCATCGCTGGCCTGATACTAGGCGGCTGGTGCATCCAGCTGATTCGCAGCATCCTGCGTCCTATGAAAGAAGCTCAGCCCTTCCACGATGCCGTCAGCAAGGGCTTCAAAAAGCTGGCTTGGCTGGAGCTGATTGGCGGTGCTATCCTTAGCATCCTGGAGGTGGTTATGGAACACCTAATCATCTACGGATTCAATTTGAAGGAGCTGCTCATCAACGACAAAATCACCGGTGTCACCTTCCAGATGGATTTGGATGTCAACTTCCTGGTCACTGCAGCTGCTTGTTTCCTACTGTCGTACATCTTCCGCTACGGTGCACAGCTGCAGCGGCTGTCCGATGAGACCCTGTAAGGAGGTGCCCTATGCCTATCATTTTACGCCTTGATCGGGTCATGGCCGACCGGAAGATGTCCCTCAACGAGCTTTCCGAAAAGGTCGGTGTTGCCAACGTCAACCTGTCCAAGCTGAAAAACGGCAAGGTCAGCGCCATCCGGTTCTCCACGCTGGAGGCCATCTGCGATGTACTGGACTGCCAGCCCGGAGATATCCTCGAATTCCAGCGAGAGAACACCTGATATTCGGTAAATTATTGTTTAGCGGCGAAGTCGCTCTCGGCTCCCTCTCTGAGGGAGCTGGCAAAAATCTTTGATTTTTGACTGAGGGAGTGTCAAAACATTGATAGGACACTCCCCCAGTCACGCTGTTCGCGTGACAGCCCCCTCAGAGAGGGGGCCAAGGGATGATGCAAACTTACACCGCTAAACGATAATTTAGCACCCCATCGGAAATATTCACACACGAAACCGTCGGTCGATTGACCGGCGGTTTTTCTTTGGCAAATCGGTCATACTATTCTGGAGGTGATACGATGCCATCCATCTGGACTGAAACGACCGAACTACCACATTTTCCGCCCCTTAAAGGTAACTTCCACACCGACGTGCTGATTATCGGCGGCGGCATTGCCGGCCTGTTGTGTGCCTACCAATTACAGCAGGCCGGAATCAACTACATTCTTGTAGAAGCCAACACCATTTGCAGTGGTATCACCAAAAACACCACTGCAAAAATCACCGCCCAGCATGGGCTGATATACCACAAGCTGATAAAGAAATATGGTATCGAAAAAGCACGGCTGTATCTGGATGCGAATCAGGAAGCATTAGACGGATTCGACACACTTTGCAAAACCATAGATTGCAACTACGTTCATCAGGATTCCTTCGTTTATTCGATAAACGACCGAAAAAAGCTGGACAGCGAACTGGACGCTTTGGAGAAAATCAGATTCAGCGCAACGTATTCACAATTCCTCCCTTTGCCCTTCCCCACTGCCGGTGCTGTCAAATTCCCCCGTCAAGCACAGTTCCATCCTCTGAAATTTCTCGCCGCAGTCGCTAAAAATTTGCATATCTACGAGCGCACCCCCATTCGGGAGCTGGCAAAGCGTACCGCTAAAACAGATACCGGCACCATTACCGCTGAAAATATTATCGTCACCACACACTTTCCCATGCTCAACAAGCACGGCAGCTATTTCCTGAAACTATTCCAGCACCGCTCTTACTGCATGGCATTGGAGAATATATCGCCCATCGAAGGGATGTATGTGGACGAAAGTCAGAAAGGCTTATCCTTCCGCACGCAAGGCGATTTGCTCATTCTGGGTGGCGGCAGCCATCGCACCGGCAAAAAAGGCGGCAACTGGTCGGAATTGGAGGACTTCATCCAGCGCAACTACCCACAGGCGAAGGTGCGCTGCCAGTGGGCAACACAGGACTGCATGACGCTGGATGGCATCCCCTACATTGGACAATACTCCAGCCGGACACCAAATTTGTATGTGGCCACCGGCTTCAACAAATGGGGCATGACCTCCGCTATGGTAGCTGCCCAGATGCTTACTGGTCTGATTCAAGGCAAAGACACCCCTTATGAGGATGTTTTCTCTCCCTCACGAAGCATCCTGCATCCCCAGTTGGCTATTAACGGTTTTGAAGCCGTGACGAATCTACTTTCCTTTACCAAAAAACGTTGTCCGCACATGGGCTGCGCCCTGAGATGGAATCCGCAAGAACACAGCTGGGATTGCCCCTGTCACGGCTCCAGATTTCAGGAAAATGGCAAACTTATCGATGGCCCTTCGACCGGAAATCTGAAAAATTGACTTTCCCTCTTGTTTTTTTCGGAAACTGCGGTTATAATACCCGAAGAAATATTTTAGGAGGTCCTAATTATGGCTGCAAAGATTGAAAAAGAAACCATCATCGGTGACGTGCTGGACATCGCGCCCCACGCTGCTCCCCTGTTCTTCGCCATCGGTATGCACTGCCTGGGCTGCCCCTCTTCCCGCGGTGAGACCGTCGAGGAGGCCTGCATGGTCCACGGCATCGACTGCGATGCTTTCCTTGCTCAGCTGAATCACTTCCTGGAGGCCTATGAGGCCGATCAGGCTGAGAAGAACGCTTAATCCGGCTCTGCCGTCCCGCCCGACGGGACGGCAATTCCTTTCAGGAGGTGCCACTATGAATCTTCCCCTTTCTGAGCGGCTGCGCTGCTGCGCTGGATTCCTGTCCGGCGGTATCCGTGTGGCGGACATCGGCTGCGACCACGGCTATCTTGGTATCCATCTTTTGAAGAACGGACACGCCTCTTCCGTGATTGCGGCGGATGTGAACGAAGGCCCTCTGCAAAGTGCCGTGCGCAACGCCCTGAAATTCGGCGTAGGACAGAATATACATTTCTATCTCTCCGACGGTGCGAAAAACATTCCCCGGGATTTTGATGCGCTGGTTTGCGCCGGTATGGGTGCGGACACCATCATTCACATTCTGGAGGATGCTCCGTGGCTGCGTAGCGAGCAGTATTTTCTGGTGCTGCAGTGCCAGAGCAAGACCCCCATGCTGCGAAAATATCTTTCGGACAAGGGCTGGCGCATCGAGCTGGAGCGGATTTTGCGGGACGGAAAGTTTCTGTACACGGTGATGAAGGTGGTCTGGAATCCGGCGCTGCCGCCCCTGACCACGGGGCAATGCTACCTACCCCCCACCTTGGACAGCAGCGATTTACTGCCGGAATATCGCCAGCGGCTCCTTGAAGGGCTGCATCTGGCGGTGGCTCATCAGGATAACGGCGAGAAAAAACAGGCTCTGGAAGAACTGGAGGGTTCCATATGACTACTGTTGGAGATATTTTGAAGTTTATGAACACCATTGCACCCCCATACATGAAAATGGATTGGGACAATGTGGGGCTGCTATGCGGCAGTCGGAACCAGTCTGTCACCAAAATTCTGGTAGCACTGGACCCCTTTGAGCCAGTTTGTCAGGAGGCGGCGGATTGGGGTGCGGAGCTGATTGTGACTCATCACGGCCTGATTTTCAGCCCTCTGAAGGCTGTGACAGATGATACGGAAACGGGCCGGTGCATCCAGCTATTGTGCCGCCATGGCATCAGCGCCATCAACGCCCACACCAATCTGGACTGCGCCCCCGAGGGCGTAAATGACCGGCTGGCGCAGCTACTGGGGCTGGAAAACATTCAGGTCATCGCCCCCATGGGCACAGAGCCCCAGCCTTGGGGACTGCTGCGGATGGGCCATGTTCCGGAGCAGCCGTTGGAGGATTTCCTTGGGACTGTTAAGAAGCGGCTAGGCTGCGATGGTCTGCGGTATGTGGGTAACAATCCTGTGCGTCAAGTGGCTGTGGGCGGTGGCTCTTGCGGCTCCGAGCTGATGGACGCTGCGCGAGCCGGATGCGACACCTTCGTTACCGCTGATATCAAGTACAACCAGTTTCACGAGGCGCACACGCTGGGCATCAATCTGATCGATGCTGGGCATTTCCACACAGAAAACCCCATCGTGGCTGTGCTGGCTGACAAAATCGCAACCGCATTTCCGGAAATCGAAGTGAAGATTTCCCAAATTCATAGGGAAAGTATGAAATTCTATTGATTTTTTCGCCATATGGTGCTAAAATATATCAGATAATTTTTGAAGGGAAGATATACTTATGTCCGGACATTCCAAATGGCATAACATCCAAAAAACCAAGGGCGCGCAGGACGCCAAGCGTGCTGCCGCTTTCACTAAAATCGCCAAGGAACTGATTGTGGCTGTGAAGGAGGGCGGTGGCATCACCGATCCCGCCAACAACTCCCGTCTGGCTACCGTCATCACCAAGGCCAAAGCCGCCAATATGCCCAACGACAACATCAAGCGTTGTCTGGAAAAGGCTGCCGGTGCCGGCGGCGGCGACAACTACGAATCCATCACCTACGAAGGCTACGGCCCCGGCGGTGTTGCAGTCATCGTTGAAACTATGACCGACAACCGGAACCGCACTGCAGGCTCCATGCGCCACCACTTCGATAAGTTCGGCGGCAATCTGGGCGCCTCCGGCTGCGTCAGCTGGAGCTTCGACAAGAAGGGTGTGCTGGTCATCGACAACTCCGAGGAGGAGCTGGACGAAGAAGAAGTTATGATGGATGCCATGGAGGCCGGTGCCGACGATTTCGAGGCCGACGGCGACGTATTCACCATCTACACCCTGCCCGATGATTTCAACGCTGTGGTTGCCAACCTGAGCAAGTACACCTTCGTGTCCGCCCAGATTGAAATGGTGCCCCAGAACTATCAGAAGCTGGAAACCGAGGAACATATCGCTCTGATGGAAAAGCTCATCGACATCATGGAAGATGACGACGATGTACAGAACATCTGGCACAACTGGGAACAGGAATAATTCAAATACAGCCCCCGCCCACCTCATCACGAGGTAGGCGGGGGCTCATTTTAGACCAGCAAATCTCAGTAGCAATATGCTCAATTACATCATGTGATACATTTTGGATTCAATAATGTCTATGGGCAATTCTTCTCAAAATATTCATAAAAGTCCTTTCCTATCGTCAACTCCTCCATAAAATACTCTTCCGAGTAGTAATCCACACGCTGATTGGTGAGTTCTATCACTGTATCACCAACCCACCAGTAATAGTGGTAAAAATACGGATCGTCGTATCCACACTCATCCACATAATACTCGTCCCCGTACTGTTTAGTCATAATATTCATTCGTTCGGATAAGATTATTTCTGCATCCAATATGTAGTACATCCGGCATAAACGGTTATCTCCATCTATCCAATAATAAATCTTTTCATCTTCCCGTAGTTTCTCTGTACATTCGTATTTAAAATCTGGATCCTCGCAACAAAGCCGTTTTTCATTTCCCAAATATCCATCATCACACCAAAGGACAATTTCATTTTGTTCAATTTCTGAATATCTGGTTCCCCACTCGTACTTTAACCTAACACTTTTGGGGATAATCGAAATGATTATAGCTATACTTATAACAATTGTAAGTACAATAATTGTAATCGGTATCCATATGCGTTTCTTTCTTTGCACAGGCCTCGCATTGTGGGTATTATTAGGCACTTCTCCCCCACAAATAGAGCAGTAATTCGCGCCCTCGTTCAGCTTCTGTCCACATCTACAACAATATGCCATCTCTCACCAATTCCTAATAAAATTACCAGCTATTGCAGAATCGGTCTTTTCTGGATTTATAGTAGATGTACACAAGCACACCTATACCACCAATCAAAGCCGTTATCAGAAGGAATGGCGTTTCCGTGCACGGTTCCAGCACGGATCTGTAATACCGATTTGCAAAATTCTCATGCCAATACGCCACCAAGTTCATCAACACGACCAGCGGAAAAGTCAATACAGCCAGATAATTGGACAGCTTCTTATGCCGCAGTAAGCCGCTGATTGTGACGATACAATAAATCACCATCATTGCGGCTACAAGGCCGATGATCCATCCTCGATGCCCCATACTGGGAATGGTCACGGGATATAACACCTGCCACGTGCTGCTGAATACCATTTTCTGCGTTCCCAGCCACCAAACACCACAATAAGCGCACCAGAACATTAGCGCAAACATGGCTCCTACCGTTAGATGGTGTCCCAATTCCTTCTTCCAGTCCACAGCAAAGTTATCCTGCCGACTCCAATAGTAGCGCATTGCTCCCATCGCAATCAGGCAGAAAACTATGTCAATCGCTACACCAATTCTCTCTCCGTCAAACCGGCCATCCAGCCACAATAATACACAAAGAAGATTCTTGACCGCCGCCGAAAGGCATAAACTCCACACTGCATACAGCCAGCTATTCTTCTTGTGGGTAATCAGACCGTACAGTGCCAATACACCCATCATTGTCACCACAAGAGTAAGCACCCCCACGAAGGGTCCTATATCCGGAAGAAACGGAAGTATGGTAGGAAAGCCTGCGTCAGTCGTTAACACCGTGTTCGTCCGAAGCCAATTCCATGCGCAGTAGCCGTTCCAAACAACCATGCACACCATCGCCGCAATAACAAACCGATGAATCACATTCAGAGGACGATCCGTCCTTTTATGATCCATCATCACAGCCGTATCCACCTTTTCCTTTATCGCTGATTTCACTTGAATAACCTCCCACATTTCAATTTTTGCCTTTGTATCTGTTATTTTAGTAAATATATTTACTAAAGTCAATAGTAAATATATTTACTTTGCTACACTATGGGAAAAATAGTGTGGGAGTGATATTTTAGTGAAGACGTTTATCGAAGTTATCAGGGGTTTACGAGAGGACAACGATTTGACGCAAGTGCAGGTGGCAGAAGTGTTGGGGACATCTCAGACCATGTATGCACGATACGAGCGTGGGGCCAACGAGATGCCCATCCGGCATCTTGTGACGCTGTGCAAATTTTATAATGTGTCAGCCGACTATATGCTTGGCACAGAGCCAAATCCTCATTTCAAGAATGGAAAAATTAGGTCTGTATTGTAAATTATTGTTTAGCGGTTCAAGTGCGCACCGTTCATTGGCCCCCTCTGACGAGGGTAGCGTAGCGATTGTAAATGAACGATGTGGTTATCCCTTTAAGTAAGCACAATCACAAAACAACAAAAACGTAGCGAAGAAGCTGTCATTGCGAGGAGCCCTGAAAGGGCGACGTGGCAATCTCTTGGTACAGCGTTTGTACTATATCAGCCCACAGAAATGAAAACAGCGTCAAAACGTCATTTTCATTCCTCAACGCTCATAATTGATGTAACATTACAGCAGGAGATTGCCACGGGCCTGCGGCCCTCGCAATGACATACGTTGCTTGTAGTTGACGTGCTTACTAAAAGGGATAATCACAATGAACGATTGCCAGCGGCAATCGAACAAATACTATGTGGCGAAAATCTTTGATTTTCGACTGGGGGAGAGATATGTTTTGTACCGACATGGTGGTGAAATATCATTTTCTCTCCCTCCGTCACGGCTAACGCCTCCTTCGTCAGAGGGAGGCTTTGAGTGGTACCGTAAACGATAATTTATCGGTTCCTTGCAGTCAAAAACGCTGTCATTGCAGATTCGCAATGACAGCGTTTTATTAGTTTTTCAGGCTTTGGAGGGGGGCTGGGATACGGCCGCCACGGGAAATGAAGTCTTCGGCGGACTCGCCGTGGACGCTCATCACGGGGGCACTGCCCAGCAAACCGCCCATCTCCACCCTATCTCCAACAACTTTATTGGGAGCGGGAATAATACGGACAGCGGTGGTTTTGGAATTGACCATGCCGATGGCCGCTTCATCTGCGATGATGGCAGAAATAGTAGCGGCGGTGGTATCGCCAGGGACGGCGATCATATCCAGTCCCACGGAGCAGACACAGGTCATGGCCTCCAGCTTATCCAATGCAAGTACACCGGCCTCGGCGGCGGCAATCATACCCTCATCCTCGGACACAGGGATGAACGCACCGGACAAGCCGCCCACATGGTTGGATGCCATGACACCACCCTTTTTCACTGCGTCGTTGAGCAGTGCCAGTGCGGCGGTAGTGCCGTGGGTGCCGCAGGTGGACAGGCCCATCTCCTCAAGGATACGAGCCACACTATCGCCCACTGCAGGAGTAGGCGCAAGGCTCAAATCCACGATGCCAAAGGGCACATTCAGCCGCTTGGAAGCCTCCACGCCCACGATTTGTCCCATACGGGTAATACGGAAGGCGGTCTTTTTAATGGTTTCCGCCACCACGTCAAAAGGCTGACCTTTGACGCTTTGCAAAGCATGATACACCACACCGGGACCGGATACGCCTACGTTCAGCACGCACTCCGGCTCGCCAACACCGTGGAAGGCGCCTGCCATGAAGGGGTTATCCTCCACCGCATTGGCGAACACCACCAGCTTGGCACATCCCAGTCCATCATTATCCGCAGTTAAAGCGGCGGTCTTTTTGATGATGCGACCCATTTCCGCAACCGCATCCATATTGATACCGGCCTTGGTTGAGCCTACGTTGACGCTGGCACAGACACGCTCGGTGCAGCGCATGGCCTCGGGGATGGAGTGAATCAATTTCCAATCGCTTTCGGTACAGCCCTTCTGCACCAGTGCGGAAAAGCCGCCGATGAAATTCACGCCCACTTCCTTCGCCGCTCTATCCATCGCCAGCGCCAGCGGCACATAAGAATCATCTCGACAGGATGCCCCCACCAACGATATCGGCGTAACGGAGATTCGCTTATTGACAATGGGTATACCAAACTCCCACTCGATATCCTGTCCGGTTTTTACCAGATTTTCCGCTTTCCTCGTAATTTTATCGTAAATTTTACGGGCGCAAACCTCCACATCGTTATCCGCACAATCCAGCAGGCTGATGCCCATAGTAATAGTACGGATATCCAAGTGACGCTTGTCGATCATATCCTGGGTCTGCAAAATGTCCTTCTGATTGAGCATAGTCTACCTCACACCCGATGCATGGCCTCGAAAATGTCCTCACGCTGGACACGAATCGACAGCCCCATCTCCTGCCCCTTGGCATCCATGCCCTTGGACAGCTCCGCCAGCGGCACGTTGCAATTGGTCACGTCCACCACCATCATCATGGTGAAATACTCCTGCATGACCGTCTGGCTGATGTCCAGAATGTTCACATTATAGCCGGCAAGGGCGATACAGGTTTCGCCGATGATGCCTACCCGATCCTTGCCCACAACTGTTACAACTGCTTTCATACTCACACCTCAAAGTCCGCCGCCACACGGCTGCCCAGCAGGTGGAAAAACTGCTCCTTCGCTGCAAGGTGCAGAGGGTGTTCGGCGTAGTCAATCAGCGCCTGACGGCTCTCAAACTCCGAATACAGGCAGTAGTCCATGCCACCCTGAAAACAGGGGCGGATCTGCATGGCTTGCAGGCCGGGAATCTGACCCACCAGCGGCTCCAGCAAAGAGCCAATCAGCTTCACAGAGGCAGCCTTATCCACGCCCTCATTGAATGTATACACAACAATATGCTTGACCATATTTTTACTCCTTACCATTCGGACGAGCGATGCTCGCCCCTACGATAGCATTTCATGCAAATACCGGAGCCGGCACTGGCCAGCCCCGGTATGTAGCTTTAAATTACTCAGCGTCCTCGACGACTTCCTCGTCGGCAGGAGCTTCCTCCAGCAGAGCGCGGATGGACAGGGAGATGCGCTTATTCTCAGCGTCAACATCGGTAATCTTGACCTGAACATCCTGACCCTCAGACAGAACATCCTCGGGCTTGCCGATGCGGCGGTCAGCGATCTGGGAAATGTGAATCAGGCCGTCCACACCGGGGATGATCTCAGCGAAAGCACCGAAGGTCATCAGCTTCACGATCTTGGCGTCCACAACGTCGCCAACAGCGTACTTGCTCATGAACTGGTTCCAGGGATTCATCTCAGCGGTCTTGTAGCCCAGAGAAATCTTGTGCTTCTCGGTATCGAAAGCGATGACGTAGACATCAATCTCGTCGCCAACCTTCACAACATCAGCGGGGGTCTTGATGCGGTTCCAGCTCAACTCGGAAACGTGAACCATGCCGTCCACGCCACCGATGTCCACGAAAGCGCCGTAGGAAGTCAGGGACTTCACAACACCGTGGTACTTGGCACCCACCTCAATCTCAGACCAAATCTTCTCACGATTTGCCTTACGCTCCTCGGAGTTGACGGCACGGATAGAGCCGATGACACGACGACGGGCGCGGTTGACCTCGGTAATCTTCAGACCAACAGTCTTGCCCACCATGCCGGCCATGTCGCCACCCTTGGCGATACCGGACTGGGAAGCGGGGATGAACACGCGAACGCCCTTGACGTTAGCCACGAGACCGCCCTTGTTCTCCTCGGTGATGATGCCCTCGATGGTGGTCTTCTCCTCCACATAGGTGCCCATCTCGTCCCAAACCTTCATGCCGTCCAGCTTCTTCTTGCTCAGCTGAACAGTGCCTTCCTGATCGTTGACACGAACCACGAAGACCTCGATCTCGTCGCCAACCTTCAGAATGTCCTCGGGCTTGACGGTGGGATCGTTGCTGACTTCATCATACGGAATGTAACCGGCGTGCTTCGTGCCCAGGTCTACCTGAACTTCGGTGTTGCCGATGCCGGTAACGATGCCGAGAACCTTATCTCCTGT